>NZ_BAAASJ010000104.1:0-28682 GCF_039532825.1 Streptomyces vastus | reverse complement strand
GCAGTACTACGACCTCGGCCACGGCTGGTGCACCTACACCTTCTTCGAGCAGTGCCAGCACCGCATGGCCTGCGCACGCTGCGACTTCTACACCCCGAAGAACTCCAGCAAGGGCCAGTTGCTGGAGGCGAAGGAGAACCTGCAGAAGATGCTCGCCAGCATCCCGCTCACCGACGACGAACGCGCCGCCGTCGACGACGGTCAGGTCGCGCTCGACCAGTTGCTGGAACGGCTCACCGACGTCCCCACTCCCGCCGGACCGACGCCACGGCAGATCGGAGTTCCCGCCACTGCGACGCTGCTGCCGGTCGTTGACGTTCGCCAAGGAAGAGGGGACCGAGCGGGGCCGGAAGGCATTTGATCTACGAGCCTGAGTCTGCCTCCTTGGCCACCTGCTCCAGTCGGCTTCGGTACTGCTCCCACCAGGCCGAGTCGCCGGGCGCCACGTTGTCGCGCCCGGGCCGCTGTCCCGTAGTCCCGTCGATGAGTTCACGGACGATGTCGGCATGCCCAGCATGCCGCTGAGTCTCGGCGATCATGTGGACAAGGATCCGGCGGAGTGGCAGCTCAGGCCGCGGACCCCACGGCACCTGGCCGACAGCGTCGAGGGGAAGCGACTCGATCGTCACGTCCGAGTGAGCGCACACCCGGCGGTAATCGTCGACGATCTGCTCACGCGTCTCGTCGGCGGTCGCCCACAGATCAGTGTTCGGCTCGGCAGCCCCCGTGATCCAGAGCGGCGGCGCCTCAACCGGCCGGCCGAAGGTCTCGCCGAAATACGCCGCTTCGGCGCCGGTCAGGTGCTTGACCAGCCCCAGCAGGTTGGTGCCTGTCGCAGTCATGGGCCGGCGGATGTCGTACTCCGACAAGCCTTCCAGCTTCCACAACAGCGCGTCACGGGCATCCTGCAAGTAGAGACGGAGATCCGCCTTCGCGTCCGATTCAGTCATCGAACCAGTGTCCCGTTCGCGTGATCACCGTCCACTGCTTTTCTTCACGGCAAAAGGGCCACAACCTTGACAAATCTGATTCCACAGAACGCCCTGGAAGGCGGTGCACCGGTTCTTCACCCGCTGGCGCAAGCAGGGGCTGATCGGTGAGTTCCACGACCGGGTCCGCGCCGCGACCCGTGAAGCGCAGGGCCGGGATGCGGAGCCGACGGCGGGGATGATCGACTCGCAGTCCGCGAAGGGCACGTCGACGGTCGAGGCCGCGACCAGTGGCTATGACGGCGGAAAGAAAATCAAGGGCCGTAAGCGGCACATCGTGGTGGACACTCTCGGCCTGATCCTGGCGGTCATGGTCACCCCCGCCTCGGCAGGGGACCGGGACGCTGCCCAGGACCTCCTGGCCCGGGCAGCAAGCCGGCATCACCGGCTTCGGCGCGTGTGGGCGGACAGCGGATACACCGGCATGCTGGTGGGCTGGTGCGCGGTGGCCCTGAACCTGATACTGACCGTCATCCGCCGCAGCGACGACCACAACGGCTTCGTCGTGCTGCCCAAACGGTGAATCGTCGAGCGGACCTTGCCAACCGCCTGGCTCACCCGCTCCCGGCGCCTGGCCCGCGACTACGAACGGCTGCCCGCGTCGTCGGAGGCGATGATCCTGTGGTCGATGACCATCGTCATGGCCCGCCGCCTCGGCCGTCGCCGCAGCCGAACCGGCCCGGCACCGGCTCGTGCGCCCATCCCCGCGCAACGAGCCGCTTGAGCTTGCACCGCACGCCCTCCGTCTTCGCCGGAACCACCTCCAGCCCCAACAAAGCAGTGATCTCACGGCAGTTCAGTGGCTGACCGCCGGTGGCGCGGCGTTCGGCCAGCAGGGCCATGACCTGCTGATACTCCGGCGCCAGCACCTCGGCCGACAGTCCCTTGCGCCAGGGAGGAACCACCGACCCGGGCCTCGCCGCCGACGGCGCCGCGCTCTCGTTCCCGCCCGGCGTGTTCCCCGCTTCACCCTCCTGGCCTGCGGTTTCACCCAGGTCGTCGCACACCTCGCCGACCCGCCGACGGGCGATCAGCCACTCGTCCCACTCCGACTGCGCCGCTTCCAGCTCGGCCTGCAACTCCTCCACCCGCTTCCGGGCCGCCCGCTCCCGCTCCTCCAGCCGCCCCAGCACCGACGCCATCACGCACCTCCAGCACGCCACCTCCACGGACGCACCGGACCTACCTCACCCACCCCGGCGCTATGCCTGACCAGCACGAACCCAGCCCCACACTCGGTTTCGAGAACCCTTCTTTGCCCAGCGGCGGATGTCGGCGCCTTTGTGGGCGGACAGGTTGTCCAGGATCACGTAGATCGGTGCGCCGTCGGGTCGGGCGGCGCGAATCGACTTCAGTGCGGCCATTGTGTTCCTGGCGCCCTTGCTGCGGCGGTTGACGCCCCACAGGGTGTCGTCGCCGACCGAGTAGCAGCCGTGGAAGTACCGCACCCCGTGAGTGCGGTGGTAGGTGGCGGGCAGCCGGTCCGGCCTGGTCTGCTCGGCCCAGCAGCTGCCGCCGGTGGGCCGGATCCCGAGCGGGCCGAATTCGTCGAAGGCGAAGACCCGGTCGGGGAAGCGGTCCATGACTTCCTCGATCCCGTCCAGCTTTGCTTCACGGTCGGGATCGGGAGACTCCTTCCACGTCTTGGTGAGGTGACCCCGCGGCGGGCGAGCAGGCAGCTTAATGCCTCGCGGCCGATGCGGATCACTCGGCCATGGACTTTGCGCAGGTAGGCGGCGAGTTTGCGGATCGACCAGCGCGTGAAGGGCTGGCCTAGCTTGGTTGGGCGCGTGGTGGCCGTCTGGATGACGAAGTCCTCGTCGTCATCACTGAGTAGGCGGGGACGGCCTCCCGCCCACTGAGGGTCCAGGCAGGCCAGACCGCTCTCGTTGAAGCGGTGGATCACATCGCGCACGGTGTCTTCGTCAGCTGTACCAGCTGGGCGATAACAGGGACCCGGTTCCCGCCGGCCGGACCAGGGCGGTCGCCCAGGCGGGGTCGGTGCGTACCTTGCCGAGGACGCGCCAGTTCTTGAGAGACGCGAACGCGTGCTCGCACACCGCGCGGACGGACGCGATCAGCTGGTTGACCTGCTTCTTCGCCGGGGTTAGCGGCTTGGTGGGATGACGGCCGCCGGGCCGTTCGCTGCGTGGAGGGGCGGTGAAACGACGGTCGAGCTGTCATCCGTCTGCGGCGAGGGGCAGCCGGAGTACGAAACTGGCCCCACCCTCCTCCGCCGTGTCGGCGGTGAGGGTGCCGCCGTGACGCAGTGCCACGTCACGGGCGATGGCCAGGCCGAGCCCGGCGCCGCCGTCGTCGCGGCTGCGGGCGTCGTCGAGGCGTACGAAGCGGTTGAAGATCCGCTCGCGCTCTGCCTCCGGTACGCCGTCGCCGTCGTCGGCCACCTCCAGCACGGCCCGGTTGCCGTCCTGGCGGACCGTTACCCGTACCGTGGTGGCGGCATGCCGCTGGGCGTTGTCCAGCAGGTTGCCGAGGACCCGTGCCAACTGCCCTCGTGCCCCGGCAACTTTGAGGTCGGCCAGTCCTGTGACCCGCACGGGATGCCGGTCCCCCACGCGCTGGGTCAGTTCCTCGCGGACGAAGGTCGGCAGTGCCACCGGGGTGTCGCCCGGCTGCTCCCCCGCGTCCAGCCGGGCGAGCAGCAGCAGATCGTCTGCGAGCCCCTGCAGCCGTACGGTGTCCTGCGCCGCGCCGTCCACGTTCAGAAGCTGCGGGTGGGCGAGGCCCACCTCCAGCTGGGTGCGCAGTGACGCGATGGGGCTGCGCAGTTCGTGCGAGGCGTCGGCCACGAAGCGGCGCTGCCGCTCCACCGCGGCCTCCAGAGCGGAGAGCGTTTCGTTGATCGTACGGGCGAGCAGGGCCACCTCGTCGCGGCCGGCCGGTTCCGGCACCCGGCGGGAGAGATCGGTGCTCGCGGTTATCTCCGCCATCCCCTGCCGGATCCCCTCCACCGGCCGCAGCGTGCGGCGCGTCACCAGGACGGCGACCCCGGCGACCACGGCGAGCACAGCGGGCAGCCCGGTGAGCATGGCGCGGCCGGCCCGGGAGACGGCCTGCTCCTTTTCGGCCAGGGAGGCACCCGCGTAGACGGTGACCGGGACGCCGTCCGCGGTCACGCTCCGCACCGCGACCAGGCTGAAGTCCTCCTCGTCGGCGGCCTCTTCGCCCTCTGTCACCTCGCCACCCCGGTCGACGGGCAGCGTGATGGTGCCCGCCTCGACGGCGTGCTCACCCTCGCCCGAGTCGCGGGACGGGGGTTCGTCCCCCATCATCTCGACTTCAGCGATCACCGGTTGATCACGCAGCCCCTTCGACGCCCCCAGCACCCCGCCCTTGTCGTCCACCACCTGTATGGGGACATGAGCCACTTCGGGCGCGTCATCGTTCAGCCCGTCGATGCCGCCGACATCCTTGGCGGCCACGCCCGTGACCTGTGCCGCCACCTCGCGTGCCGTCGCCTCGGCCTGCTGCCTCGCGTCGGCGGCGAGCCCGGCGCTCAGCCCCGCGATGACCCCCACACCGGCAGCGACCAGGGCCACTGCCACCATGGCCGTGGCGCCCAGGGCCGTGCGCGTCCGTCCCCACGCCCTACGCACCGGCATCGACCAGCCGGTATCCGGCACCGCGTACGGTGCTGATCCATCCCGCGCCCAGTTTGCGGCGAAGGACACACACATGGACCTCGACGATGTTGACGTCCCCCTCATAGGCGTGATCCCAGGCGGCCTCCAGGATCTCCGTCTTGGACACGACCTCCCCCGCGCGCACCGCGAGCTGCTCCAGGACCGCGAACTCCTTGGCGGTCAGGGCAACCTCCCGCTGTCCCACGGTGACCTGCCGCCTGCCCGGGTCCACAGCCAACGCGCCGACCCGCAGCACGAGGGCCGCTTGCCGCGTCCGCCGCCGCAGCAGCGCCCGTACCCGGGCGAGGAGCACCACGTAGGAGAACGGCTTGGTCAGATAGTCGTCGGCGCCGGCATCGAGTCCTTCGGCCTCGTCGTACTCACCGTTCTTCGCGGTGAGCATCAGCACCGGTGTGTCGTTGCCGGCCGACCGCAGCGCCGAGCACACGCGGAAGCCGTTCATCCCCGGCAGCATGAGGTCGAGGACGATCAGGTCGTACCGCCCTTCCCTCGCACGGTGCAGTCCCTCCAGGCCGTCGTGCACCACATCGACGGCGAACCCCTCCGCCGTCAGCCCCAGGGCCAGCGACACGGCGAGACGCCGCTCGTCCTCCACGATCAGCAAGCGCATGACCCCAAGAGTGCCAAACCGCACCTGAAGCAGTCTTCAGGTGACTTCAGCGTGACTTAAGCGACGTCGTGTGACGGTCTTCCCTGTCAACAGCCGCTCAACAGAAGCGGCTCACATCGACAACCCTTCAGGAGCAACCATGAAGCGCAAGCTGGCGATCGCCGCTGCCATTGCCGCCGCCACGCTGGCCGTGGGCGGTACCGCCTACGCCACCTCGCAGGACTCCGGCACGCCCGCCACCATGGTCGACAGCGAGCAGAAGCTCGGAAACGGCCAGGAGGCCGACGTCGACGTCGTCGAGGGCGACGAGGCGTCCACCACGACCACCACCATGGTCGACAGCGAGCAGGAGCTCGGGAACGGCCAGGAGGCCGACATCGAGTACGAAACCCCCGCCGCGGGCTGAGGTCGTCCAGGGCGACACCCACCACCAGGACGACTGACATCGTCCCGACGCCGGACGGGCTCATTCTCGGCCCGTCCGGCTCGGCGACGGATGGCCGCCGCTCGGCCTGCGCGTGAAGTCACGCAACGCCAGGTCCACGAATCCTCATTGGGCGCGTTTCAGCCTGAAGTTGCTGGTCGTGAGGCTGGTGTGATGGCTCGTCCTGGTGCTCGTGCTGGTCGTGGGGGGATGTCCGGGCTGTAGATCATCTATCAACGGGCGACCTCGAGGTGGGTGAGGACGAGGAGGGCCCGCAGGAGAGCGGCCGATCGTCCGGGAAGTGATCCGGTCAGGACAGGGGGAGCAGTTCGAAGCGGTCGAACGTCATCCAGTGGCTGCTGGACGAGGCGTTCTTCCCGACGACCTTGAACTGCAAGGTGTGCCGGCCGGCGGTGAGCTTGAGGTGACCGAAGGTGGTTCGGTAGTACTCCGCGGCGGTGCCGTACTCGTCCTGTGGCGAGCCGAATGCCTTGCCGTCGACGTAGAGCTGGAAGAAGCCGCGGTTCGTCAGCTTCTTGAGATGGGCGCTGAGCTCATAGCGCGCCGTGGCAGGTACGTTGACCGTGTAGGTCACGGACTGGCCGACCGCGGTGGTCTCCAGGGCATTGGCCTGGCCGGAACTGGCCTCCGCCTCGGCGAAGTTGCGGCGCACGACGCCCGGGGTCGAGGTGACGGGCAGCGACTCGGCCTCGTAGACCGTCTTGGGGCTGCCGGCCACGACCGGGCTGACGTCGAAGCGCAGCGAGGCGCTGGCCGGGAGCGCCGGCAGGGTCACCCTTGCCGTGTTGCCGGTCACCGTGTAGTCGCCCTCCAGGACCTTGACCGGGTTGGTCAGCTCCGCGATGTCGTCGAAGCGGGTGGCTCGGAGCCGGATTTTGCCGATGCGCTGCAGGGTGGTGGGGATGTTGCGAAGGTCGAGGGTGACCGTGTGCGAGGTGGTGGTCTGGTTGCCGATCAGGCCGGTGGAGCGGCGCTGGGTGGTGTCGACGGCGGTGAAGGCGTCCACGGTGGTGGCGGCGGAGGACGTGGTGCGTATGAGCCGTCCGGTCATGTCCTTGTAGGTGTTGTAGTTCCACCACACCCCGCGCGGCAGGTTCGCGCTCCGGGTCGTGGCGTTGCCCAGGGTCGGTACGAAGTCCGGGTTGTCTCCGACCCACTCCCAGGCGGAGTAGACCCCGTCGGTCAGTCCGTTGGGCACGCTGCGTTCGAACTGTGCGAGGTAGCGGACGTTGACGCCCGCGTCCCATGCGTCCGCCTTGCCGTAGCCGGTGCCCTGGTACTCGGTGATCGCGATGGGCATCGGGGTGATGCCGTTGTCGATCATCCACTGCTTGATCTGGGCGGTGTGCCCGGGGATGTCGGGTGCGCTCGCGGTGAGTTCGTGCCAGGAGAGCACCTGGGGCAGGCAGCCGTTCTGCTTGCAGTAGGTGAGGAACTGGGTGAGCCGTGCGAAGCTGTAGCCGGACAGTTCCGGGGCCTGCACCTTGAGCGCGGGGTCACGGGCCTTCAGGGTGTCGTAGGCGACGTTGTGCGCGGTGAGGTAACTGGTGAAGGGCCGCGCGCTGGAGTTCCACTGCAGGTCCGGTTCGTTCCAGGTGATCCAGGAGTCGACCTTGTAGTCGCCCGCCTGGGCTTCGTCGTAGACACCGTTGACGATGCGCCGCCAGCGGTCCTGGTCGCCGCCGTCCCCCGGCCGGTAGCTGTAGTCGGGGTTGGTGGGGTCGCCGGAGTAGTAATAGACGCCGACCTGCAGCCGCGCCCCCGTGTCCTTGACACGCTTGTAGGTGGCGCGGTCGAACAGGCTGGGCAGGTTCACGTGGTGGTCCGCACCGCGGATCGCCCGGACCTTGACGCCGTCGATGAGGTACTGGGCGGGCGAGGTGGCGTCGACCCCGTGCAGGTACCCGCTGGCGACCTGGTGGGACGGCCCGACGTCGGCGCCGTAGTCCACCGTCACCGTGATCGAGTCCGCCTGCGCGGGTGTCACGCCGATCAGTGTGCTCATGAGCGCCGCTGTCGCGGCCACGGTGAGCACTTTGCGGATTCTCATCGTTGAGATCTCCCTTCGGTTGTCTCGCATGGGGGTGCCGGGGGCCCGCCCTTCGTCACCACGACGGAGGGTGGGAGTTTCGGGGGTCAGGCCGTCCGGTAGGTGTCCATGCGCCCGCACATACCTCAGGCGCGGTCGTTCGGCGCGGGTGCGTGCACTGCCGTGACCTGTGCGTCCCGCAGGTGCACGGCAGCGGCGGAGGAAATCGCTTTCCGGACCGTAGGGCCGACTCCGGATGCGTGTCAATGCACACGTCAACGCTGTCCCCTACGCGGTCGGAACTCGCCCATCCGTCCCTCCGCGACCCGAACGGAGCGGGTCACCCGCGAGCCCTACAGTCGGTGAACAGGTCAAACGCCGGACTGCCGCCTGCCACAACAGGACAGAGGATCATCGGCGCGACGCCGACCGGGGTTCTCGATCACGTATCGTCCAGTTGCGTGCAGTAGTGCGGTCGGTCGCCCGACACTCGAGGAGGCACCACGATGTCCGACGTGGCCAGATCCCCTGTCACGTTGCGTGACGTGGCGGCTGCGGCAGGCGTCTCGGTCACGACCGCGTCCCGCGTTCTGGGCGGCAGTACCCACGCGGTCTCGTCCGCGACCGCCGAGCGTGTGCACACGGCCGCCGCGGACCTGCGCTACACGCTCAACGCATCCGCGCGGGCGATGCGACGGATCAGCGAGTCGGTCGCGCTCATCGCGGACGACCTGACCACACCGTCCATGGCCATGGTGGTCGCCGCGATGGAGAGGCAGGCCCGGAAGGCGGGCGCATTCGTCACCGTGTCCTCGACCCGCGCGACCCCGGACAGGCAGCTGCGGACCGTCCGACTGCTGCGCGGCCTGCGTCCGAAGGCACTGGTTCTCACGTCCGGACGACTGCTGGGCAACCGACTCGAAGAGCAACTACTCAGGGACTTGCGGGCATACGAGCGCGAGGGCGGCCGGGTCGTCATCGTCGGCGCCGCGGAGGAGGAGTTCGACTCGATCGACCTTGACAATCACGGTGCCGGGTACTGCGTGGGCAACTACATCGCGCAGTCCGGTCATTGCAACGTGGTGATCCTCGGGTCCGAACAGGGCACGGCGAACTTCTCGGCGCGTGTCTCCGGCTTCGTCGACGGGCTGACCAGCATGGGGGTCCCCGCTTCGGCCATCCGTACGGTGAGCTGCACGGGCGACCGCCGGGGCGGCTTCGAGGCGGCACGCGGACTGGCAGACCAGGGGACAGCGGCGATCGACGCCGTGCTCGCCGTGAACGACGCGGTCGCCATCGGCGCGATGTCGGCATTCCGCGCCGCCGGGGTCAAGGTGCCCCACGACGTGTCGGTGACGGGGATCGACGACATCCAGCTCGCGGTCGACGTGACCCCTCAGTTGACCACGGTCGCGCTGCCGCTGACCGACATGGGGGCGACCGCCATCCGGATGGCGTTGGCCGACCGCCAGGAACCGACGACCCTGATGGTCCAGGGCCACCTGGCCGTCCGTGACAGCACCATGCCGAAGAGCACGCGAGCGCCGTGCCCTTGACCGCGCGCCGCCCCGCCCACACACTGTGGAAAGCGATTGCCATGCTCAACGTCGACAGTTACTGGCGGTGAACGCGCACGATGTCCGCACTGGACAGCAGGTCCGAGTCCGGGGCAACGCCACGTCGTACGCGGGTCACCGACCCGGAACCCGTCTCGGTGACCCTGCAGGACGTCGCCACGGAAGCGCGGGTCTCCCTCGCCACGGCGTCCCGAGCCCTCAACGGCGGCAGCCGCGGCGTCCGTTCGGAAAACCGCGACCGCGTGCTCGCCGCCGCAGCCAGGCTCGGCTACGTACCCAACGCCTCGGCGCAGGCCACCGCCAAGGGATCGACCCAGACCGTGGCGCTGGTGGTCAGTGACGTGGCCGATCCTTACTACTCCGCCATCGCCGCCGGGATCACCGACGCGGCGGAGGCGAACGGGCTCGTCGTCACCATGACCGTCGCCGACCGTTCCCCCCGCCGCGAACTGGAACTCGTCAGAGGACTGCGGGGTCACCGTCCGCAGATCATCGTCATCGCCGGCAGCCGGATCGACGACGGCGCGACCGAGCGGGAGCTCATCGACGAACTCGCGCAATACCGGGCCACCGGAGGCCGCACGGCGCTGATCAGCCAGCCGGGCCTGCCCTTCCCCACCGTCACCGTCGACAACGCGCGTGGAGCCGAGACGCTGGCCCGGACCATGGCGGAGGCAGGCTATCGGCGGTACGCGATCATCTGCGGCCCCAACCGCATCAGGACCTCGCTCGACCGGTGCAGGGGGTTCACCGCCGGGCTGCGCGCATCCGGCATCGAGGCCGAAGACCAGGTGTTCATACAGACTCAATTCACCCGCAGCGGGGGCTACGACGCGGCTTGTGAACTGGTCGAACGCGGCCTGGACGGCATCGAGCTGATCTTCGCGGTCAGCGACACGATGGCGATCGGCGTGATGACCGCGCTGCGCGACGCGGGCCTGGAGCCCGGCCGTGACGTCGCGGTGGCGGGTTTCGACGACATCAGCTCAGCGATCGACGTCGTACCCGCACTGACCACCGTCGAGGTGCCCCTCAGAGAAGCCGGGACCGAAGCGGTGCGGCTCGCGCTGTCCGACGACGAGAACCGCACGGTGCGCATCCCGACGACCGTGCACGTCCGGGCGAGCACGCCGCGCGCGCCGACGTCCAGCCCTGCGCCGACCGGACCGTCCACCTAGGTAGCCCCGCACTGGTCAGCCGTCGGTGTACAGAGGGCCGGCGTTGAAGTCGCCGCTGGTGTGCGCCGGGTAGCCAGGGTGGCATCGACGTCACCACCACACCAACCACAGCGGTGGCGGTTCGGTTGCGCACGCCCCCCACTCTGGTTGCGAGGGGGGCGTCGTACCTGCTGGCGGGCCTCTTACTGGGCCTTGTAGCCGCCGTCGACGTTGAGGATGGTTCCGGTGACGAAGGATGCCTGCGGGGAGGCGAGCCAGGTGATCGCGTCAGCGACCTCGACCGGGCGGCCCATCCGGTTGACCGGCTGGAGGGCGGCGATGGTGGTTTCGTCCCAGGTGCCGGCCTCGATCGCGGTGCTGAGGATGTCGGTCTTGATCGCGGCGGGGGCGACGCCGTTGATGCGGATGTTGTCGGTGGCGTACTCCAGTGCGGCGGACTTGGTCAGGCCGACCACGGCGTGCTTGGTGGCGGAGTAGTTGGCCGCGTAGCGCATGCCGCCCAGGCCGGCGATGGAGGCCAGGTTGATGATGGCGCCGCCGGGGTTGTCTTGGGCCAGCATCTGCTGGATCTGGTACTTCATACCCCAGAAGACGCCGAGCACGTTCGTGGTGAGCATCTGCTGGAAGCGGCTGGTGGGCTCGTCGGCCAGGCGGCCGGTGTCAAGGGAGACGCCGGCGTTGTTGACGGCGACGTCGAGCCGGCCGAAGCGCTCGACGGTGGCCGCGATCAGCGCGATGACGGACTCCTCGGAGTCGACGTCGGCGGCGATGAAGGCGGCTTCGCCGCCGTTGTCGCGGATCTCGCGGGCGACGGCCTCTCCGGCCGCCTCGCGGCGGCCGGACACGACGACCGCATGGCCGGCGCGGGCCAGGGCCAGGCTGGCCTCCTTGCCGATGCCGGTGGTGGCTCCGGTGACCAGGGCGACGCTGGAAACGCTCATGACGGTGGGCCTCTTTCGCATACAGGTGGGTGCGGCCGGCGGCCCCCATAGAAGACCGCCGGTCTCTTGCGCCTCCAAGGTAAGAGACCGGCGGTCTAATGTCAAAAGACCGGCAGTCTGTAAGATGGGTGCATGGCGACTTTCCAGCGAGCGCGCAGTGAGGAACAGCGTGAGATCCGGCGGCGGGCGATCCTCGACACCGCGGCCGCGATGCTCGACGAGATGTCTGTGGGCTCGGTCAGCCTGAACGAGCTGAGCAGACGCGTGGGACTGGCGAAGTCCAACGTGCTGCGCTACTTCGAGTCGCGCGAGGCGGTCCTGCTGGAACTCCTGGACCACCACTGGCGGCAGTGGACGGCCCAGCTCCCCGAGCAGTTGGACGCCGCGATCGCCCCGGACGCTCCGGTGCTTGAGCGCGGTCAGGCATTCGCCGCCGTCCTGACCCGCTCCCTCGCGCAGAACCGTGTGCTGTGCGACCTGCTCAGCGCCCAGGCCGGCGTCCTGGAGCACAACGTCTCCGCCGACGTGGCCGCCCGCTACAAGCGATCCGCCATCGAAAACGTCGCCGCCCTGGCCGCACTGGCCCGTCGGCACCTGCCCGAACTGGGCGACCGTGCCGACTGGTTGTGCGGCCAAGCCGTCATGGCCATCGGCGCGGTGTGGACCCACGCCCGCCCCTCCCCGTCCATGCTCGCCGCGTACGAGACGGACCCCTCGCTCGCCGCCCTGCGCATGGACTTCACCGCCACGCTGGAGGAGATGCTGGCCACCCTCATCGCCGGCACCCTGACACGGGCGGAGGGGTGACCATGCGCGTGGCCGTCTTAGGGGTCCTTGCACTATGAGCGTCCGGCATGGTGGGGCGCGGCGCACTCGACGCCTGTCTCCACGACCCACGGGTGGACGACATCCTGGTCGTCGGGCGCACGCCGCTGACCTGCGCCATCCGAAGGTCCGTTGATCCGGGGCGGCACCCCGCCGACAAGGGCAGCGACGTGCTGGTCTGCGACCGGACCCGACCCACCGTGCCCAACACCTTCCAGATCGTGGACAAGGTCCTCTACCAGGGCGGCAAGTTCCTCTCGCTGAACGCCGCGTGCTACAGCAACGAGCACGCCAGGTTCCGCACCAGCACCGGCCTCATGCTCTCCGACACAACCCGATCAGATCGCAGGCTTCCACTGCCGCTCCGGCGACGGGGTCGACAAGATCGGCTTCGTGTACACCCAACGCTGACCGATCCGGCGCTGCCCCAGCACAGGTGGCAGAACGACCAGTCCGACCGGCCGTTCCATTCCACTTCCGTACCAAGAGCCAGTGTTCAGCACCTCACGAGAACCGTCGAAGATCACCAATCGCATCGTTCTCGGGCTGCTGCTCGGCGCTTGTCGGGATTGGGTGCCAGTCGGTAGACGGGGGTCGCTGGGCAGCACCTCGCAGGTAAGGCACGCCACGAAGTCCGGGCGGCGGCCATGGCGGTCGTCAGGCCGAGGCCAGCGCCTCCGTCGGGGGAAGCCTAGCTGCCCGGATCGCCGGGTAGAGCCCCGCCAGCGCGCCGATCAGCAGGGTCGCCCCGATGCCGCCGGCCATCGCCCAGGCCGGGACCACGGCGGGCCAGTCCTGGGACGCGGCGTACGCGGCTGTCACGCCGACGCCCAGCAGGACGCCTCCGATGCCGCCGATCGCGGACAGCAGTTGGGACTCCACCAGGAACTGGGTCCGGACCTGCCCGCGCGTCGCACCCAGCGAGCGGCGCAGGCCGATCTCCGCGCGCCGCTCCAGTACGGAGATGACCATGGTGTTGGCCACCCCGACCCCGCCGACCAGCAGCGCCACCGCGCCGAGCCCCAGCAGCAGCGCGCCCAGCGTCTCGTCGGCGGCCTCCTTGGCGGCGAGCGCGTCGGACGGGCGGGAGACCTCGACCTCGTTGGGTGCCTGCGGGTTGGCCGTCGCGGCCAGTACGGACTGGACGTCGGAGACCGCGGACTCGGCGGAGCGGGTGTAGACGGTCGTCGGGTAGCCGTCGAAGCCCAGCTCGGACTCGGCCGCCGGCCAGCCGATCAGCGCGGCGGAGTCCAGTTCGGGGGCGAGCGGGACCTTGTGCAGGATGCCCACCACGGTGAACCACCGCTCGCCCAGCCAGACCCGTATGTCGTCACCGGCCCGGTGCACGCCCAGCCTCTCGGCGGCCTCGTTGCCCAGAACCACCGCGGGATACCGGGCGGTGGCGGCGTTCAGCCAAGTGCCGTCCGCGATCTCGGCGCCGGTCGTCTTCGGCAGGTCGAGCCGGGCTGCGGCGACCGAGATGCCGCCGGACTCGGCCGCCGGGACCCGGTCGTTGCGGTACACGTGGGTGTCGGCCAGCTTGCCGGTGGCCGTGACCGTCTGCACGGGGCCGATCCGGCGGACCATGTCCGTCGCCTCGCGGGGCAGGTGAGAGGCCTGGCCGGTGAAGGACTGGCCGGGGGAGACGGTGAGCAGGTTGGTGCCCAGCGCCTCCAGCCGCCGGTTCAGGTCCTCCTTGCTGGAGGTGGAGATGCCCACCACGGAGACCATCGCGGCGATGCCGATGGCGATGCCCAGCGCCGAGAGGAACACCCGCAGCGGCCGGGAACGCAGCCCGCTGCCGCCGGTGCGCAGTACGTCCCCCAGACCCATCCGGGCGGCCTTCGGGCGGGGCGGCGGCGCGGGCGGTGCCGTCGTGCTCACAGGGACACCTCCGTACGTACGCCGTCCCGGCTGTCCTGGACATCCCGGCTGTCCTGGCTGTCGTGGACGATCAGCCCGTCCTTGAGGTGTACGGCCCGGGGCAGCGCGGCCGCGATGTCCCGGTCATGGGTGATGATCACGACCGTGGTGCCCGAGGCGTTCAGCTCCCGCAGCAGCTCCATCACGATCTCGCCGGAGACCGAGTCCAGCGCGCCGGTCGGCTCGTCGGCCAGCAGCAGCGGGGGATCGCCGAGCACCGCGCGGGCGATGGCGACCCGTTGCTTCTCGCCGCCGGAGAGCTGGTGCGGCCGGTGCTGCAGCCGGTGACCGAGGCCCACCCGGCGCAGTGCGCGCTCCGCGAGCCGTCGGCGCTCGGCGCCCGGGCGGCCCGAGTAGAGGAGTCCGTCGGCGACGTTGTCGAGCACCGGGACGCCGGCCGCGAGATGGAACTGCTGGAAGACGAACCCCACGGCGTGCGCCCGCAGCGCGGACAGCTCACGGTCGGTCAGCCCGGACACGTCGTGTCCGGCGATCCGGACCAGCCCGGCGGAGGGGCGTTGCAGGGTGCCGATGATGTTCAGCAGCGTCGACTTGCCGGACCCGGACGGGCCGACGACGGCCAGCAGTTCGCCGCGCCGCACGGTCAGGTCGGCGTCGCGCAGCGCGGTGACGTCCCCGTACGTGCGGCTGACGCCCCGCAACTCGATGACGGCGTCGCTCACTTGGGCACTCCCACGGTCAGCCCCGGCTTGAGGCCGTCGCCGCTGATCTCGACCTTGCCGTCGGCGAACATGCCCAGCTTGACGCGCAGATACGAGGTCGTGCCGTTCTTCTGCACGACCTCCACGCCGTAGCCGCCCTCAAGCAGCGCGACGAGCGCGTTGACCGGCACGGCCAGCACGTCCTTGCGCTCCTCGGCCTTCAGCACGACACCGACGGGCGCGGACTGGTACGAGCCGAGCTGCTTGGTGTCCGCCACGGTCAGCTCGACCGGGATGGTCGCCTCGTCGGAGCCACCGCCCCCACCGCTCCCACCGCCCTCGCCGTCGTCCGCGGGGGCGGTCGCCGCGGTGCCGACGCGGGTGACCTCGGCCTCGGCCGTGGATTCGTCCGGCAGGGTGACGGTCGCCGCCGTGCCCTTCTTGACCAGCCCTTCATGAGCCACCTTCAGGTCCACCGAGATGACCCGCTTGGTGCCGGTGTACGTCAGCAGTTCGCCGCTTGCCGCCCTGCCGGGGGCGGTCTTCAGCTCGTCGACGCGGATGGCTCCGGACGCGACGGCCGCCTCGCCGGGGGCGAGCCGGCCGGTCTTCGGCAGGCCGAGGTCGGACTGCCACTTCCTGAGTGCCTGCGCGGTGAGGTCCGTGAACTTCTCGTCGACGGTGAAGCCGCCGTAACCGAGCTCGGCGAGGTTCCGCTCCAGTTGCTCGACGTCCTTGCCCTCGCTGCCGCTGCCCAGGGTGCGATACAGCGGGACGGAGCCGTAGAGCAGCGGGACGGGCCGCTCGTCCACGCGGGACACGGGCTTGCCCCGCTTGACGGTGTCCCCAGCCTTGGGCAGCCAGGTGACGGTGCCCGTACCCCTGGCTCCCTCACCGCCCCCTTCGCCGGCTCCGCCTCCCTCGGTACCCGAGCCGCCGGGCGCCTCCAGGGTCGTCGGAGTGCCGTGGCCGAGTGTGCCCCTGACCCTCTCGCTGCGAGTGAGAGTGGTCTTCTCCACCTTCGCGGTGGCGGGCGGCCCGGTCGGCGCGGCCTCGGCGGCTGGGCCACCGCTGCCGCCCCAGCCGGCCGCGGCCACCCCGGCGACGGCGGCCGCGGCGATCACGGTCGCGGTGATCACGGTGACTCGCAGGGCCCGCCGCCTGCACGGGGCCCGCCGACTGCGCGGGCCGGCCGGGGCGCCGCCCGTCTCGGGCCCGTCGTGCTGGTCGGTCACTGCTCGTCCCCCGCCTTGTCGCCGCCGAACACTTCGCCGTCACACTTCATCGAGGCCTCCCACATGCCTGCCTCTGCGCTGGCCTCCTGCGAGGGGAAGGCGCCCCCGCTGTCCGGGTCGGGCACGTCGAAGCCCGCGTCGCGCATGCACTTGGTCCACTTCCGCAAGTTCTCCTTCTGCTTCTCGCTCAGCTCGGCGCCCGCTTCAGAACCCGTCTGCATGTACTCGCGGCAGTCCTCCATGGCCTTGCTCATGGCCGCCTGGTCGAGGCCGTCCCCACCGAACTCGAGCGCGCTGCCGTCCGGGTCGGGATCCTTCATGTCGACGCCGTTCTTGCGCATACACGCGGCAAACGCCCGCGGGTCGTCCTTCTTCGCCTTTTCCTTCTTCTTGTCGCTGTCCTCGGTGGCGTTCGCGCTCTTATTGACGGAGGCCACCTGGCCGCCGCCGCCGCTGCCGCCGCAGGCCGCGGTGAGCAGCCCGAAGGAGAGCAGCACGGCGGGCAGTGCCAGCCCGGTGCGGGTCCGGCTCGGAAGTCGTGTCGAAGTCATGACCGCGATCGTGCAGGGCTCTGCTGGGAGGACCCTCCACGGCAGATCAATGTTCGCTGGGAACGGAGCCTTCGACACGCGGCGGCAAGTGAAGATCTTTCCGCCGCGATGGTGAGCGAATCGGACGGGTGAGTCGGGGCGGCATGACCGAAGGCCGGCCGCTACCACCTAGGGCCCTTCTGATGGATCTCCGCGGCGTCGCGACGCCCAGCACGCTCCCCCACTGCCTCAAGGGCGTGGGAGGTGCCCCACTCGCCGCACCGCACGAAAGCCCAAGTAACCGCTAGCGAGGGCTTCCGCGCGGCACTCCCCCCAGAGCACGCACCGGACGCCGCTCCTTCTCCCACGGAGATCCATCAGAAGGGCCCTAAGGCTCACCCGCCGCCGGACGGCCGGCACGGCAGCAGCACCCGAAAGGCCGCCCCCGCGCCCACCCGGGTACGCAGCTCGATGCGTCCGCCGTGCGCCGCCACCAGCGCCGCCGCGATGGACAGCCCGAGCCCGGCCCCGCCGCTGCCGAGACCCGTCTCGTGGGTTCGGGCCGCGTCCGCCCGGTACAGCCGCTCGAACACCCGGGGTGCGTGCTCCGCCGCGATCCCCGGCCCCGTATCGCTGACCTCCAGCACGGCCACCGGCTGGGCGGCACCCAGCTCACACCCCACACCCGCCACCGGCGCCCCGCCGTCCAGCGCGGCCTGGGCGGACACCCCGATCCGTACCGTCACCCTCGCCTCGGGCGGTGTGTGGCGTACCGCGTTCGCCAGCAGGTTGTCCACCACCTGGCGCAGCCGCAGCGGGTCACTCATCAGGGTCACCGGCTCCAGCCCGCACGTGTCGTCCAGCCCGGCCAGCCGGATCACCCGCTCCGGAGCCCGGCCGTGCGCGTCCCGCACCACGTCGGCGGCCAGGTCCCGCAGCTCCACGGTGCGCCGCTCCAGGGGCCGCTGCTCGTCGAGCCGGGCCAGGAGCAACAGGTCCTCCACCAGCACCCCCATCCGTTCCCCCTCGGCCTCGATCCGGGCCAGCGCCTCCGCCTGGTCGCCGCCGAGCCGGGACAGCTCGGCGAAGCCGCGTATCGAGGTCAGCGGGGTGCGCAGCTCGTGCGACGCGTCCGCGAGGAACTGCCGTAGCTTGCGCTCGGACGCCCGCCGGGCGGTGACTTCCGACTCGATGCGCCCCAGCATGGCGTTCATCGCCTGCCCGAGCCGTCCGGCCTCGGTGTGCGGCTCGGTGTCGGGCACCCGCCGGGACAGATCCCCGGCCGCGATCTGCTGCGCGGTGGCCTCCATCCGGGTCAGCGGACGCAGCCCGAGCCGCACGACGAGCGTGGCCAGCGCGGCCAGCAGCGACAGCACCACGCCCATGACGGCGGCATCGATCAGCAGCAGCCGGTTCACGGTCGCGCCAACCTGTCCGAGCGAGACCGCTTGGACCGAAATCGTGGGGCCCGCGCTCTTCGCACGCACCCGCCAGTCGTCCCCGCCCCCCACGTCCGGGACGGTGAACGGCTCGCCGCTGAGCGCCCGCTGCCGCAGTACGGCCGGCTCGGGCAGCTTCGGCCCCGCCGCCCCGTCATCCGCGTAGACGGACACCCGGTTGCCGTCGTCCGCGTAGAAGTAGATCCGCGTGTCCGTGCCGAACCACGACTCCAGCAACTCCCGCACCGCCGGGTCGTTCAGCACTGTCTGGTCTCGGCCCTCCGGCGGCTGTGTCCGCCCACCGACCACCTCGCTGCCGGGCTGGGCCAACTGCTCGTCCACCTGGCTCATCAGATACGAGCGCAGCATGACCAGCCCCACGGCGTTGGCCGCCAGCAGCGCGAGCGCCGTCAGCCCGGCAGCGGCGACGACGAGCCGGGACCGCAGCGTCCAGTGCCGCCACCACCGCTTCACGTCCCGCCCCGTGGCAGCCGCAGCACATAGCCGACGCCGCGCAGGGTGTGGATCAGCGGCGAGCCGGCCGCGTCGATCTTCTTGCGCAGGTAGTAGACGTAGGACTCCACGATCCGCGAGTCGCCGCCGAAGTCGTACCCCCAGACCCGGTCCAGGATCTGCGCCTTGCTCACCACCCGCTCGGAGTTCTCCAGAAGATAGGCGAGCAGCCGGAACTCCGTGGGCGACACCTCGATCATCCGGCCGTCCCTGCGCACCTCGTGGGCATCCGGATCCAGACTCAGCCCGCCGTAACACAGCGGCTGAACCGCCTCCCCGTCCTTCGGCCCCACCCTCGTACGGCGCAGTATCGCCCGCACCCGCAGCACGACCTCCTCCAGGCTGAACGGCTTGGTCACATAGTCGTCCGCGCCCACCGTCAGCCCCTGGACCCGGTCCCGGACGGTGTCCTTGGCGGTCAGGAACAGCACCGGGGTCTCACACCCGTCCCGCCGCAGCGTCCGGGCCACCTCAAAACCATCCAGGTCAGGCAACATGACGTCGAGCAGGACAAGATCAAAACCCGACCCGCCCAACCCGACGGCATTGAGCGCCTCCACACCACCCCCGGCACAGGTCACGTCAAACCCGACCAGACGCAGCGTCTGGGCGAGCAGATCACGGATGTTCGGCTCATCGTCGACGACGAGCAGGTGCGCGGCTGGAGTGGTCACCCGCCCACCCCTACCGCACCAACCTCAAAGAACCCTGAGAACGCTCCACCACCTCCTCGGCGGGCGCCCCCATGACCGAAGCGACACGACCCCGACCACGTCGAGGTCGCTGACGACGCCGCGACCATCGGGCGGAAACGCACCTGCTCCTGGCGGTCTCGGGCTGTGACGCGAGCAGCGCCCGGGTCAGGCGAGGGCTACTTCATTCCGGTGGCGGCGATTCCCTTGACGAGGTAGCGCTGGCCCACGAGGAAGACGATGAAGACCGGGATCAGCGTGACGACGGACATCGCGAACAGCGAGCCCCATGAGGCTCCGCTGGTGGCGTCCACATACCCATTCGATCTTCGAGAACATCACGTACTGCGGAATGATGAGTACGTAGATCGGCACCATCAGGGTCAGCATCATCATGCCGAAGAAGAACGGGCGCCCGCGGAACTGCAGCCGCGCGAAGGCGTAGGCCGCCATGGAGCAGCTGACCAGGTTGCCGAGCAGTGCCCCCAGGACGACGATTGCCGAGTTCATGAGGTACACCCCGAACGGGTGCGACAGCGCGTTCCAGCCGTCGGAGTAGTGGCCGAAACCACGCGCAGGTCGTCGTTGATGGCGCGGTGGATCGTGCCCGGGGTGACCCGCGTAGGTGAGGACCGTGGCACCGCCGTCGATCTCGTCGTGCTCGCCGGTGATGGCCGCCCAGGTCTCCCTCTCCGACACGTCGATGCGCCAGGGGCGTTCACGGGGCGCGGGCCGTGGCCGGGCGCGCCCTGCTCGAAGGTGGGCCCGGCCCAGAAGTTGTCGCCGGACAGATGCGACCAGGTCATCTACAGGCCCTTGTGCCAGCGGTGGTCCCAGGGCCGGTAGATGCCGTCAGCAGCGTGCCAATGACCGCGATTCCGCGCAGGACGTCCAACGACTGAACGCGCTTGGACTGTTCAGTCTCTTGAGCCTCATGCATGCCCGGAGGCCAGGTCGTTCCATCGAGCGGGCACCTCGGCCGAACGGTCGGAACAGTTCCCATCACTTCGGGGGAGACGAGGGGCGGTGCCGGTGTACCCGGAGCAGGCGGCTGTCAGTCCGTGCCGGCCGGGATGCGGAGGATCGCCTCGTAGCCGCCCTCGGCGGTGGCGCCGGATTCGAAGGTGCCGCCGAGGAGTTCGGCGCGTTCCCTGAGGCCGATCAGGCCCTGCTGGGCGCCGGGAAGAGGCAGCGAGGGGCGGGTGGGGGGTGTGTTCGTGACGGTCACGCCGAAGGCGGCGCCGTCGTCGGCGTGCCACAGGCGGACGGTCGCGGTGGCGCCGGGTGCGTGCTTGCGGACGTTGGTGAGGGCTTCCTGGACGGTGCGGTAGACGGCGCGTTGCGCGGTGGTGCTGGTGCCGGGGGGCAGTTCACCGGTCAGTTCGGCGTCGATGCCGCTGGTCGTGACGAGCCTGTGGAGGTCGGCGAGGGTGGGCTGAGGGGTGAGCTCGCTGGCCCGGCCGCCGGAGGCCCGCAGCAGGGTGACCATGTGGCGCAGTTCGTCGAGGGTGTCGACGCTGAGGGAGCGGATGGTGCACGCGCCCTCCTTGAAGTCCGGGTCCGTGGCGGCGACTTGGAGGGCACCCGCCTGTATCGCGATCAGGCTGACCTGGTGGGAGACGACGTCGTGCATCTCGCGGGCGAGCTGGGCGCGTTCGCGCGTGAGGACGGCCTGGGAGTGCAGCAGGCGTTCGTGCTCGCGGGCTTCCTCGATCTCGACGAGGCGGCGGGCCAGGTCCCGGCGGGCCTGGACGAGCTGGCCCAGCAGGACGGGCACGGCGACGGCGGCGAGCGCGTAGAAGAAGTTGACCAGGGTCCAGGTGCGGTCGTCTGAGGTGAGGTCGTTCAGCAGCCAGGATGCCTCTGAGGCGAGGGCGAACATGATCACGCACGCGACGAGCAGGCGGCGGTCGCGGGAGCGTGCGGCCAGTGTGTACAGGGCGGCGAACGGGGCGACCACGATGGCCTGCATGATGGCGGGCAAGGTGAGCAGGAACACCGGGAGCGGGAAGCGCCGCCGTACGACGAGCGCGGCGCAGGCCAGCGCGGCCATGGCCTGCTCGACGGGGCTCGCGTCGACCAGGCTGAGCAGGACGTCCACGACGGCGACCGCGACGACCACGGCGTCGATGACCGGATCGGGGAGCCGCGCCCACCACGCCCGGGGCACGGTCATCGCCCGGACTCCGAGCGCCGCTGCCCTTCGTCGAGCAGTCCCGCCCTCTGCGCGAGCAGCGCCGCCTGCACCCTGCTGCCGACCCGCAGCTTGGTCAGGATCGCGCTGACATGGTCCTTGACGGTGCCCGCGCTGAGGTGGATCCGGGCGCCGATGTCGGCGTTGGACAGTCCTTCCGCGATCAGCACGAGCACCTCGCACTCGCGCTCGGTGAGCAGGCCGACGCGGGTGACGTCCTCGTCGTCGATGGCCGCTCCGGGGTGGCTCCGCCAGACGGCACGGGACGCCTTCGGCGACATCACGACCCCGCCCGCGGCCAAGGTACGCACGAGTTGGGCGAGTTGGTCGGGCTCGGTGTCCTTGAGCAGGAATCCGGCCGCGCCCGAACGCAGCGCGGTGAGGATGTACTCGTCGGCGTCGAAGGTCGTCAGCATCGCCACCACCGGCGGCTCCGGAAGGGCGCGCAGCTGCCGCAGCACGGTCAGACCGTCCACGTCCGGCATCCGGATATCCAGAAGCACGACGTCCGGGCGCTCCTGCCGTACGGTGTCGATGGCCTCCGCGCCGACTGCGGTCGCTACGACCTCGATGTCGTCGGCCGCGTTGAGGATGAACCGCAGACCGGACCGCACGAGGGCCTCGTCGTCCACCACCACTGCCCGTATCACGTGCGCTCCGCCTTGTCCTCGTGGTGCGTGCGTCTCAGGCCGCACACCGATGCTGATTGTCACCGTCTGGACGGTAAAACGGGAACCGCCCGGTGAGGCGGGCCGCCGGGACACTCCCGTCACCCGGGGGGTGGGTTCCCGCCGTACGGGGTAGTCATGTCGCGGCACCGCCGAACGTGCTGTCCGGCGGGTGTGTGCGGGGCCGTACTGGGCGGCTCGACGGCCGCCGCGCTCACATCGTACGGCGAGACGGCACGCGCCGACCGGCCGTACGGCGCCCAGTGGCTGCTGATCACCGCCGTCGCTCGGCCCTCGCACACGGGTACGCGCACACCATCGCCCGGCGCGGCGAAGGTTCCGTCCGGGCGCAGGCGTCATGGTCGCCGACGGGCTCGTCAACGAGCAAGCGACACCGCCAGTCGGCCCCTGCCCGGCGGGGCCATACCCGCCGGGTGGGGGGTCCTACCCCGCCACCCGGCAGTGGCCCGACCCACCGGGTGGCGGGGTGGGACCGGACAGTCGCCGGATACTGTGGCCCGGTGCTGTTCGCCAGCCTCAGGGCATGACCCAGAACGCAGACGAAACGGCGCTCGCGTCGTCGGCCGGTGCCCCGCCCGGGACCGTGGAGCACAACCCGCCCGAGGCTCCCGGGACCGGACGAGTCCCGGTCGGCCGCCTGATCGGCGTGGACCTGGCCCGGGGACTCGCGGTCTTCGGGATGTACGCGGCCCACGTCGGCCCCGATCCGATGTTCGAGCGTGGTGTCACCGGGTTCCTCATGGAGCTGTCGCACGGCCGCTCCTCTGCGCTCTTCGCCCTGCTGGCCGGATTCTCGCTCGTGCTGATCACAGGCCGTACCCCGAAGACGGGGCGGGCGGGCCGCCAGGCGGTCGCCAAGGTCGTGATCCGGGCGCTCGTTCTGCTGGTCCTGGGCACGGCGATGACTATGTGGTTGGACACGCCGGTCATGGTCATCCTCGCCTACTACGGCGTGTACTTCCTGCTCGTCCTGCCGCTGTACCGGCTCAGTGCCGGCCCACTGGCGATCATTGCCGCGGCAGGTGCCCTGGTCCTGCCGCAGCTCCTGTACCTCATTCGAAAGGCGCTCCCCGAGGACGGCGTCGACGGCGTCTGGGGCTGGCCCACGGACGCCACCGGCATCATTTCGCTCCTCTTCACGGGCGGCTTCCCGGCCCTGACCTGGCTTCCCTTCGTCATCGCCGGTATGGCGGTGGCCCGCCTGGACCTCGCCGCCACCGCCGTCCGGATACGCCTGGGGATCACCGGTGCCGGCCTGGCCGTGCTCGGCTATGGCGGCTCCTGGCTGGCCCTGCACCTGGTCCCCGGCGCCCTGTCGACTCTGAACGCCCGTTTCCAGGGTGCGCCTGACTTGGACGTGCCAGGCTCAGGGGTCGAGTCAGGTTCCGGACGGGGCGAAACCGCCCCCTCGGATCTTTCCGACGGCGGCATCCCGGCGAAGGAACTGGCCGAAGGCGACTGGGGCGAGGGCGGCTCGGCCGCGTCCGCCTGGTGGTCCGACACCTGGGGCTACCCCAACCACGACACCCCGGCCGAACTCCTGGTCGCCTCGCCGCACAGCGAGACCACGCTGTCGATCGTGGCCAACACGGGGGTGGCGATCGCCGTTCTGGTCGGCTGCCTCGCCGCCGTCGATACCTTCCCGCGCTTCCGCCGTCTCGCCCGTCCGGTGATCGCCGTCGGCTCGATGTCCCTGACCGCCTACGTCCTCCAGTTCCCCGGCGTCCACTTCTTCGGCATCGGACACAGCACCATCACCGTGCTGCTCGGCTTCATCGCGGCCGCGGCCGTGTTCGCCACCCTCTGGTCGCGCTTCTTCCGCCGCGGCCCGCTGGAGTGGCTGCTCGGCAAGGCCACCAAGCCCGCCGAACTGGTCGGAGCCCGCCGGGAGCCGGAGCGAAACCGATTGAGTGAGGCGGACGGGTCCGCCGGAGACACGGAAGAGAAGAGTAAGAAGTGACCATCCGCGTGGTCGTCGTGGACGACCAGGACATGGTGCGCTCGGGGTTCGCCGCGCTGTTGTCCGCACAGAGCGACATCGACGTCGTCGGGGAGGCACCCAACGGCAGGCTCGGCGTGGAGGTAAGCCGCAGCACGCGTGCCGACGTGGTGCTCATGGACGTACGCATGCCGGAGATGGACGGCCTGGAGGCCACCCGGCGGCTGCTCGACCCACCGCCCGGCGTGCTGCACCGCCCGAAGGTGCTCATGCTGACCACCTTCGACATCGACGACTACGTCCATGAGGCGCTGCGCGCCGGAGCCAGCGGCTTCCTCCTCAAGGACGCCCCGGTCGCCGAACTCCTCCGGGCGATCCGGGTGATCGCCGCGGGCGGCGCACTGCTCGCCCCGTCCGTAACCCGCCGCCTCATCGAGGACGTCATCCGCCGCCGCTCCACGTGGGAACAGGACGCCCGGCGGCTGCAGCTGGGCAGCCTCACGCCACGGGAGACGGAGGTCCTGACGCTGGTCGCGCAGGGCCGGTCGAACACGGAGATCGCCGAGCAACTCTTCGTCTCCGCGCACACCGTCAAAACCCATATGAACCGGCTCCTCGCCAAACTCGACGCCCGTGACCGGGCCCAACTCGCCGTCTTCGCCTACGAGTCGGGCATCGTCACTCCCGGGACACCCGCCTGACCGCCGACCGGTACGGAGCCTCACCACGCACCGTGCCGTTGCCGGGCGTGGGCCCCGTTCGGCACCTGGGTACGACGTGACATCCCGTACCGCGCCCGTACCTTCACCACGCCCCGACCACACGACGGTTCACACGGAGCACCCTGCACCATCCTCCCGGGCACCAGCGGATCGACTTCCACCACATCAGCGGCCTCTACGGCACCTACGCCTAGGACCTCGCCCGGGTCCGCGAGCAGCAGCGCAGACTGCTCGTCCACCCGACCTCGGGGAGAGCACACCTCGACGACATCGAGGCCGAGATCACCTACCTGCTGCACGGGAGACCCGCCCCGAGACGGTGGTGGAGATCGGCACCTTCCGCGGCTGGTCCACCACCTGGATCCTGCACGCCCTGCGCGTCCTCACCTGTTCCTGTCCCGACCGGGCCGAACTGGTCCAGGCCAGCCGCGCCGACTCTTCACTGTCCTGTCGGCCTTGCCATGGTGTCGTGCTTCTTATGCGCTGGTACGCCGCGCGGCTGCCTGAGTGATCCGGTCGAACATAACCCCGAGAAGGACGATGGCCAGCCCCGCCGCGAGCCCCTTCCCGTACAGCTGTCCCTGCGAGAAGCCGGCCACGACGTCGTAGCCGAGGGCGCCCGCGCCTACCAGGCCGCCCACCACAACCATCGACAGCACATAGATCAGGCCCTGGTTGGTGGCGAGGGTCAGGGCGCTACGTGCCATCGGCAGCTGGACCTTGGTGATGATCTGCCAGGTGTTGCACCCGGCCGAGGTAGCCGCCTCCACAGTCGTCTCCGGGACGTTCCGCACCCCGTCCGCGACGATCTTGATCGCGACGGGTGTCGCGTAGACGAAGGCGGCGACGATCGCGGTGAAGCGGGTCGCGCCGAACAGGGCGAGGAACGGCACGAGATAGACGAACGGCGGCATGACCTGGGCCGCGTCCAGCGTGGGCCGCAGCAGCCGGTCCACGAGCGCGCTGCGTCCCATCCACACGCCGAAGGTGACGCCGAGCAGCATCACGAGCACCGTGGCGACGAGGGTCGAGGCCATCGTCGTCATGGCGTCCGACCAGACGCCGGTGCCGAGCAGCAGGCCCACACACACGGCGGTAGTGATGCCGGCGCGCCAGCCGCCGAGCACGACTGCGAGCGCGATCAGTGCCGCGCCGACCAGCCACCACGGGGAGTCCGTGAGCAGTGCCTGGAACGGGTTGAGCAGGCCGTTGGTGAGGGCGTCGCGGAAGGCGTTGGTGATACCCGAGAGGTTGTCCTGCACCCAGGTGGTCACGCTATCCGCTGTGCTCGAGATGGTGCTGCCGGTGCGCCCCTCGCCGGGAAACTCCGCCGCCCACAGATAGGTTTGGGACAGGTAGGCCAGGACCGCCGTGACCGCTGCGCCCGCCGCCAGCAGCGGGCGTCGCCAGGTCAGGAAGCGGTTCTTCGAACTGCGGGCGGCCTCCTCGCGTGTGCTGGCCGCGGTGGTGACCCGGTCCAGGACGATGGCCATGACGACGATGGCCAGGCCCGCGTTGAAGGCCGTGCCGACGTCGAGCGTCTGGAGGGCCTGGACGACGGTCTTGCCCAGGCCGGGGGCGTCGATCAGGGCGGCGATGGTCACCATGGCCAGGGCGGCCATGATGGTCTGGTTGACGCCCATCACCACGGTCCGTTTCGACATCGGCAGCAGCACCTTTGTGAGGGACTGCCGCCGGGTGGCGCCCAGCGAGTCGGCCGCCTCGACGGTCGTCTCGGGCACCGTGCGGATGGCGTGCGCGGTGATACGGATCGTCGGCGGCGCCGCGTAGATCATGGTGGCGATGGTGGCGGAGGCCGGGCCGATGAGGAAGAACAGGGTCAGCGGGGCCAGGTAGACGAAGGTCGGCATCGTCTGCATGAAGTCCAGGAAGGGCGTGATGATCCGGTTGAACCGGTCGGACAGCCCCGCCCACACCCCCAGCGGGATCGCGAACAACAGCGCCACGAACACCGCGCACAGGATGAGCGCCAGGGTGTCCATGCTCTCCTGCCACAGGCCCTGCAGCCCCAGGAAGGTGAAGCCCGCGACGGCCAGCAGCGCGACCCGCCAGTTGCCCACAGCCCAGGAGACATAGCCGGCGATGCCGACCACGCCCAGCCAGCCGATCTGCGGCACCGGGCGGCCCGCGGGCGGCTGGGAGATCAGCTCCTGCACGAAGGTCACCAGGCTGTCGATGACCAGGCGGATCTCGTTGAAGAAGTACAGGAACAGCGGGTTGGAGTTGCGGTTCGCGCCGATCGAGTCGTTGACGTCGTTGAACCACCGGTGCAGATCGGTCAGGTCCGCCGCCGCCAGGGTCAGGGTGTGCTTGCCGCGCAGCACGGCGAACAGCACCAGCCAGACGATGAGGATCGCGGCCACCACCATGGACCGGCTGACCTTGCGCACCCTCTTGACGGGAGCGGCCGGCTCCACGCCTTGGGACTTCTCCGGTTTCTCTGTTTCCTCCAGGGCGACGGTCATCACATGCCGCCTTCCTGCCCGGCGACCACCGCGAGGATCTCCTCGTCGCCGACGATCCCCAGCAGCTTGCCGCCCTCGACGACCTTGACCGGCTTGTCGGCCACCAGCACCGCCCGGGTGGCCTCCTTCACCACCACATCCGGACCCATCTCCGGACCGTCCAGCTCGTCGCCGTCCTCCACCGGCCGCATGATCCACCGCAGGGTCAGCACATCGCCGCGCGGCACATCCTTGACGAACTCACGCACGTAGTCATCGGCCGGGGCACCGACCAGCTCGTCGCCGGTACCGCACTGCACCATCTGGCCGTCCCGCATGATCAAAATGCGGTCGCCCAGCTTGAGCGCCTCGGACAGGTCATGGGTGATGAACACCATTGTCTTGCCGACCTCGTGATGCAGCCGGATGACCTCGTTCTGCATGTCCCGGCGGATCAGCGGGTCCAGCGCCGAGAACGGCTCGTCGAAGAACATCACATCCGGATCACCGGCCAGCGCCCGGGCCAGACCCACGCGCTGCTGCATACCGCCGGACAGCTCGTCCGGATAGGACTGCTCATAGCCCGCGAGGCCGACCAGCTCGACGACCTCCATCGCCCGCCTGCTGCGCTCGGTCTTGCCCAGACCGCGGATCTCCAGTCCGAACGCCACGTTGTCCACGACGCGGCGGTGGGGCAGCAGACCGAAATGCTGGAAGACCATGGAAAACTTGCGGCGGCGCAGCTCCCGCAGCCGCCCCGCGTCCGCATCCCGGATGTCCTCGCCCTCGAAGACGATCTCACCCGCGGTGGGCTCGATCAGCCTCGTCAGACAGCGCACCAGCGTCGACTTGCCCGAGCCGGACAGGCCCATGACGACGAACACCTCGCCGGGCGAGACCTCGAAGTTCACATCCCGTACCGCGGCGGTGTTCCCGGTACGGTCCATCAGCTCGCGCCGGCTGAGCCCGCACAGCTCCTCCGACTCCGGCACCTGCTCGGCTCTCGGCCCGAACACCTTCCACAGCTTGCGCACGGATATGACCGGCGTGCCATCCGAATCCTGGGGCGTGCCGCTCCGCTGCGGCACCTCGGTCTGTATTGGGGTCACGATCGACCTTTCTTCGGCGTTCAGCCGCGGAACCAGTACTGCGGCCGGGGTCGGATGCTCTGCCAGATGTGCTCGGGCTCTCGGTAACCCCCTGACGAATGTCCGGACAGGCCGGCTTCGCCCGCTGTACGGGCCCTGCGGCGCCCCACGTCTATCCGGCCTGCTTCTGTGCGTCGCGGTGGCGGTAGTAGGTGGCCTTGGACGGCGCCGGCGGTTCCTTGCCGAGGATCAGGTCGGCGGCCTTCTCGGCGATCATCATCACCGGCGCGTAGATGTTGCCGTTGGTGACATACGGCATGACGGAGGCGTCC
>NZ_BAAASJ010000103.1:0-1221 GCF_039532825.1 Streptomyces vastus | reverse complement strand
CTAGTAGGACTCCGTTAGGTCTTTCCGTTGGTTCTGATCAGGAGCATGTTGGGTGTGTGGACGCACATGAAGTGAACCGTATGCGGGCGACGTTGGCGTTATACGTGGCCGATGTGTTCGCCTCGGTGCCGCGCAAGGACCAGCGGGCCAAGGGCGACTGCTACCTGCGGGGGCTGATGCTGGACGGCCGCCGCAAGTCCATCCAGGCGATGGCGGAGCGGCTGCCGGACGGCAACGAGCAGAACCTGCAGCAGTTCGTGAACCAGTCGACGTGGGATCCGGTGCCGGTACGGCGGCGGATCGCCCAGCGGATGGTGCCGCTGATCGGCCCGGATGCCTGGGCGGTCGACGACGTGTCGTTCCCCAAGGACGGCCGGATGTCGGTCGGGGTCGCGCACCAGTACTGCGGCGCTTTGGGCAAGCAGGCCAACTGCCAGGTCGCGGTCAGCGTGCACGCGGTCTCCGACACGGCCTCCTGTCCGCTGCAGTGGCGGTTGTTCGTGCCCAAGGAGTGGGCGCACGATGCCGGACGGCGGCAGAAGACCGGGATACCGCAGGAGGTCGGGCACCGGGAGAAGTGGCGCCTCGCCCTGGACGCCCTGGACGAACTGGCCGGGTGGAATCTGGTGCCGCCGGTGGTGGTGGCCGACGCCGGCTACGGGCAGAACGCCGATTTCCGCCACGCGCTGGCCGGCCGGGACATCCCGTACGTGGTCGGCATCCGTGGCGACCTGACCGTGCAGCCGCACGACGCGGTCCCCGCCGCCCCGCCCTGGTCCGGCAACGGCCGCCCGCCGGTGCCCCGCTACCGGCAGCCGCCGGTGCCGGTAGCGCAACTGGCCCTGGCAGCCGGACGCCAAGCGTTCAGCGAGGTGACCTGGCGGGAAGGCTCCCGCGGCCCGATGCGCTCGCACTTCTTGGCGGTGCGGGTGAGGCCGGCCGGGGTGCGCTCCCGCCGCCTGGCCCAGGCCGCCGCGGTGGCCGAGCACGGCCGGTGGGACGGTGTCCTGCCCGAAGTGTGGCTCCTGGCCGAATGGTTGGACGGTGACAGCAAGCCGACCCGGTTCTGGCTGTCCGACCTGCCCGCAGACATCCCCGTCGCCGAGTTGGTCCGCCTGGCCAAGATCCGCTGGCGCATCGAGCACGACTACCGGGAACTCAAGCACGGCCTGGGCTTGGACCACTTCGAGGGACGCTCCTGGAACGGCTGGCACCACCACG
>NZ_BAAASJ010000102.1:0-770 GCF_039532825.1 Streptomyces vastus | reverse complement strand
AGCACCCTCACGGAACTCGGCGTCAAACGTCCGCTTCTCAGTTCCCATGAACCTCAACTTCCCCTGCAATCACGGACTCCACGCTACGAGGGGAGGGACATTCACAGGTCTCGACAGTCCGCTTCGCCGCGGCAGCCTCGTGAGCATGGCGTTGGCGACAAAGGGCTGCCACTGGCGCTCGCCGCTAGAATGCTCTACATCTACGGAACACTACCCAGGGTCTTCCGACAGTCTTCCGCCTCAGCTCAGCCATCAGTCGAGCAGAGGCCTGCCAGTTCGGCAGGCCTCCATGCCTACAGGGGGCACTACTGGTGCCGCGCCGCGGTCGCAGATCATTCATTCACGCCAGAACGCCTTCGACTTGCGGTATTTCGCAGTGAAGTTCAGTAGTCGTCGCCCCTTCTCGACGATTTCAAATAGCCCCCAGTGAGGGTTCCCAAGGCGGTGAAGCCGACAGAGCTCACATCGGCGACGCGGGCTATACCTTGGGCTGCTCCTGCAATTGCGGCGTCAGCTACCTGCCGCCCGAAGGCTCCCGACGAAGTACGGAGTAGTGAGTCCGCCGACTTGCCAAGGGCCACGGCTCCACCCGCCAGGCCAAGGCTAACCGCGCCCAGCGTGCAGCTTCCCCATTGTTTGGACATGCATGCGTCAGCTGTTGTGGCGGCAGCTAGGGCCTGTGTGATGTCGTGATCAATCGGCTGTTCGCAGGATGTCTTCGAGCCAGATCATCGAGGCGCGGAGTTCGAGGCCTGCGAGGTAGCTCTCGG
>NZ_BAAASJ010000101.1:0-1160 GCF_039532825.1 Streptomyces vastus | reverse complement strand
CTAGTGTCCTGCGCCAGAGATCCGTCGGCAGAAGCGGGCGAGGGAGTTGAGGATCTCTTCGGCTGTCTTGGTCCAGATGAACGGCTTGGGGTCTTGGTTCCAGTCCTTGACCCAGGCCCGGATATCGGCTTCCAGGGCCTGGATGTTCTTGTGTGCGCCGCGGCGGATCATCTGATGGGCCAGGTAGCCGAACCACCGCTCGACCTGGTTGATCCAGGAGGAGCCGGTCGGGGTGAAGTGCAGCTCGAACCGCGGGTGTTTGGCCAGCCATGCCCTGATCGCCGGAGTCTTGTGGGTGCCGTAGTTGTCCACGATCAGATGGACCTGCAGGTGCGCGGGCACCTCCTTGTCGATCCGGATCAGGAACTTCTTGAACTCCACCGCCCGGTGCCGGCGGTGCAAGGCAGTGATGACCTCACCCGTGGCGACATCGAACGCGGCGAACAAGGTGGTCAGGCCGTTACGGACGTAGTCGTGGGTGCGCCGCTCGGGCATGCCCGGCATTATCGGCAGCACCGGCTGAGACCGGTCCAGTGCCTGGATCTGCGACTTCTCGTCCACCGAGAGCACCACCGCACCCTCGGGCGGGTTGAAGTACAGGCCGACGACGTCGTAGACCTTCTCCACGAACAACGGGTCCGTCGACAGCTTGAAGGTGTCCGCCAGATGCGGCTTGAGCTGGAACTGCCGCCAGATCCGGCCCACGGTCGACTTCGACAGGCCACTGTGCTGCGCCATCGATTTCCGGGACCAGTGGGTGGCGTTCTTCGGCAGCTGTTCCAGCGTGGTGACCACGACCGCCTCCACCTGATCGACGCTGATGGTGGGCGGCCGGCCCGGCCGGGGCTCGTCGGCCAGACCGTCCAGCCGCTCGGCGAGGAAGCGCCGCCGCCACTTGCGGACCGTGTCCGCGGTCACCCGAAGCTCCCGGGCGACCGCGACAATCGGCGGCACCTCCGGCCCCGCGCACGCCAGCACAATTCGCGCCCGCAGGGCCAGGGCCTGGGCCGATGTCGCCCGACGCGTCCACCGCTCCAACTGCGCCCGCTCGTCATCGGACAGCAGCAACGGTTCGAGCTTTGGACCCCGACGAGGAACTGACGCACCAGCAGCAGAAGTCATGCAACTTCTAACGATCAACTACTGGCGCAGGACACTAG
>NZ_BAAASJ010000100.1:0-997 GCF_039532825.1 Streptomyces vastus | reverse complement strand
GATCAAAGTTCGCGGCGTTCAAGAAGAGCTTCGGTGGCCAGGGGAAGAGCGACCTCAAGGATTCCTACATCATCGCCGAATTCGCACGCTGCCTCAGGCGGCAGACAGTCCCGGTTCCAGCTCCTCCCCGGCTCACCAAAGAGCTTGGGCTGATTCTGACCCACCGGAACGGCCTGTCGGCTGAACGCACCAGGACCATCAACAGGATGCGATCCTTGCTGACCAGCATCTTCCCGGAGCTGGAACGATCATTTGAGTTCGCTCGCTCGGAGGGCGCGCTGGTTCTGCTGTGTGGGTATCAGACGCCGGCCGCGATCCGGCGTATGGGCGAGAACAGGCTGACAGCCTGGCTCGCGAAGCGTGGAGTGAGGAAGGCGGCAGACATCGCAGGGAAGGCCGTCACGGCCGCCAGAACCCAAGAGTCGTCGACCAATGGAGAGGAGCTGGCGGCAGAACTCGTGGCAGAACTCGCACACAGAATCGCCGGCATGAACGCCCGCCTGAAGGAACTGGAACGCTCTATCAAAGAGCTTCTCTCCCAACATCCTCAGGCACCCATCGTGCTCTCCATGCCGGGATTTGGTGAGCTCCTCGCTGCTGAACTCCTCGTGGCGATTGGCGACATCTCAAGATTCCCGACAGCTGGGCGACTCGCTGTCGCGGCAGGAATGGCACCCGTCTCCAGGGACTCCGGCTCAAACACTGGCAATCGCCTTCGGCCAACGCAGTACAGCCGTCCCCTCCAGCGCGCCTTCTTTATGTCATCCCAGGCAGCCTGCCTGACGGCAGGAACGTGGGAGAGGGAGATGTACCACCGGAAGCACATGGGCTATGCCCACGACAGGGGTCGCCACAAGAAAGCCGTCATTGCCGTGGCTCGAAAGCGGGTCTCCATCCTGTGGGCGATGCTGCGCGACGGCCGACTCTACGAGAGGGAGTACAGCCCCCGGGAGGAGGTTCAGGCAGCTTGACTTACTGCATTAAGAGTCAGCATGCC
>NZ_BAAASJ010000099.1:0-297126 GCF_039532825.1 Streptomyces vastus | reverse complement strand
CGGATACCGGAGCCCGATCGACTACGAACACGACCACCGAGCCAACTCCGCCCTGGGGCTGGCCGCATAGAAGATCTCCACAGTTCGAGGGGATTGACAGGCCGTCCGTGACCAGTTCCGAGCACCGCGCCAGAGCCCGACCAAACTCCGGGAACTCGCCAAGGGGCCGACGGTGAACGACGCCACACCTTGGCACTCACCTCATATACCTCGGCTGCCAGGAGCCCAGGGCCGCCGACGACTTCGTATCACCAGCACGTGGCAAGGCTGCCGATGCCATGCGGCTCCGCCGCGGTATCGAGGGACCTGTACTAGCGCTTGTTGCCCAAGCCGGTCGGGCTCGGTGCCTTGTCCCTCACGACTAGATGCGCTTGCGTCGGCGGGAGCCTTGACCTGTCCTTTATCCGATCGACGTTGTGCTGTCATTCCCAAGCCACTTGTCACTGATGTTGATGGCCGGCTGAATGACTTCCGGATAACGGTCCGGAGGGTACTCCTGCTGAATCTCCTTGCCGGTTCGTCGATCCTTGATGATCTTTACGCCAGCCACCTTCATTTTCTTCAGGGTGCCAATAGAGTCACCCGATACGAGGGCGTTGAATGCTTTGATGGCCTGAGCCGACTGCTGAACGCTGTCCCTGCTCACGACCCCGCGGTTCACATTGATCATGGTGTTCGTGTACAGGGATCGAGGGTCTCGCCCGACGAATTCGCGGCTGGTCTCGCCGATGCCGTCGAAGAACAGGTCGGTGATACTCTCAGGCCATACTTCGGTAATGATCGTGCGCGCGACAATCAATCCCGTTGCGCTGGAGTGGCATTGCTTTCCCTTGCTGACCAGGCGGACGATGCGCTCCTCGTCGACTGGCCACCTTGGGACCAAATCCTGTACTTGTTCGGCGGTCAGCCGTCCGCTGGTCCACCTCATCCAGTGCAGGCCCGCAGCGCGGTTTGCGAGGATCTTAAGCGCGGCTGCATAGACGTTGGCGTTGCTCTGCCTCATCTCCGTGATCTGTGCGACGAAGTCGCCAGCTGCACGGACGCGACCGCCGTCAATCGCAGCAAAGGTGTCCGGGCTGAGGTTGTACGTGACCTGTGCGGTCACTGTAACGCCGGTCTCGATAATGGCGGCAGCTCGGTGCTGTCCGTCGATGAGACAGCCATGCCAGTCCAGAGCGAAGCCTTGGTGGGTAGTGCGAAACTGTCTATTTCGCAGAATGCTCTTAAACTTGTCTACATTGGAGCGCTTCAAGGGGACGCGGTTACATGTCCTTTTTTCCATCCAGCTCGAACACTTATCGGGCGTCACTTCGGTGACCTCGGTGTATGTGCGCGGATTCTCACTGTCTTCCTCGGCCACGTTCTGCCCTCTCCTAGCTTTGTGTCGATGTCTTGGGGGTCGAGGGTGGCGCGACTGCGCGTCTCGATCAGTCGCTAGAGATGCTAGGGGGTGGTTCTTCGAGTTACATCTGATTGTTGCATTGCGGGCATGAGTGACCAACTAATTGGTAATTGAGATCGATGTTGGTATTCTTTGACTATTTTTGCGCGATGGTTTGAGTTCAGGGTGTTGCCCAGCTCTCGTCGGCAGTGAACCTGGCTCCTCTGCGCCGTCCGCTCCGTCTGAGAGCGCGTGTTCGGTTCGAAGCTGACGACCTGCGTCGGCAGCGCCTGACGACGACTAGAGCCGCGGAACCCGCCGTATGCCTCACGGGTGCTGAGCTCTGCACTCAAGCCGAGATGCCGGGCGTTTGAGGTTGCATATCCAGGCATGCCACGACCTGGGCACTTGCCTCACATCGTCATGCCCCATCCCGAGCCCGTGCCCAACGTCTCTCTGGTTGGCTTGGCGGCCGAGCGGCTGCGCACGGTGGGCCCCGCATTTCCTCCGTCCGGCAGCGGGGTACCCCAAGCCTTCGCCGACCGCGGCATTCACGAGTGGCTGGCAGATGTGCTTCTACCCGCTCCAGCACGACCTGATCTGGTTCACCGGCGTGACGCTGCCCGATCCGTTCGCGGTGTACGACTCGGTCGACGTACCGAAGGAGAGGTTCGCGGCGGCGAAGCGGGAGTACGGGCGAGGCGCAACAGGTTCTTCACAGCCGGTGCAGATGCCAGTGAGGAGCAGGCTGGATATTCACGTCCGCCCGCGCGGCTGAGCGGTCAGGCCTCTCACCCGGCTCCGCATTCTCCGTCCCGGCGCCAGGGTCGCCGGTCAGGACCTGGCCGTGAACCAAGCCGACAGCGGTCACACCTGCCGTGCTGCAAGACAATCAGCGAGGCTGCATGACAACAGCAACCACGGAACGACGCCGTGGATGCTGGCGTTGGCGCTCGGACTCCGGCAGGGCGAGACTCTCGGACTGCGCTGGTCTGACGTCGACCTCGACAACGGGTACCTGAAACTGCGCCGGAACCGTCTGCGCCCCAGGTACAAGCATGGGTGCCCGGACGCCTCACCGTGCGGCCGGGCTAAAGCGGGGTACTGCCCGGACAAGGTGCAGGTCCGGCGCGAGACCAAGAGCACCAAGTCCCGAGCGGGCCGGCGCCGTGCCCCTGCCCGGTCCGCTGGTGGCCATGCTCCGGGCTCATGCCAAGACTCAAGCGCAGGAGCGCAAGACGGCCGGTGACCCGTGGATCGAGTCGGACTGCGTGTTCACCAAGCCGCTGGGTGACCCGCTGAGCCCGAACACGGACTCCACGACTGGAAGCGGCTGCTGGAAGACGCGGGGGTCCGGAACGCCCGGCTGCACCTGCCCGGCACACGGCCGCCACCGTGCTCATGCTGCTCGGTGGCTGGCTCGCGTCATCGATCAGATCATGGGGTGGGAGCTGGGCAGCTCCGCGAGTATGCGGGCGAGGTAGCTGCATGTGCCGGACGCCATGCTCAAGGACGTGGCCCGGAAGATTGCCGAAGCCTTGTGGGCCCCTGGAAACACCCGCTGTGGACAAAAACCAGGACAACGAGGTCTGAGGACAACGTCGAAGGGCCCCACCGCGAACGGTGGGGCCCTTCGACATCGTGCCCGGTGAGGCACTGGCGGAGGATACGAGATTCGAACTCGTGAGGGGTTGCCCCCAACACGCTTTCCAAGCGTGCGCCCTAGGCCTCTAGGCGAATCCTCCGCCGGAAACATTACAGGACGCCGGGGAGTGGTCGCGAACTCGTTCGTGCCGGTCAGATCCTGTACCCTGTGCGGAGCCCCTCACGCGGCGCTATCTGACTGAACTCCCCCAGGGCCGGAAGGCAGCAAGGGTAGGTTGGCTCTGGCGGGTGCGTGGGGGGCGCTTGCGTTCCGGGGGTACGTGCCGGGGTACGTACGGGCCTGGCCACGAGGTTGTTCCGCGGGCGGTCCGGGTTGTCAGTGGGCGCCTATAACCTCGTATGCGTGTCGTCTCTCGCGCTGTACCGCCGTTATCGCCCGGAGTCGTTCGCCGAGGTCATCGGGCAGGAGCATGTAACCGACCCGCTGCAGCAGGCGCTGCGGAACAACCGGGTCAATCACGCGTACCTGTTCAGCGGGCCGCGCGGGTGCGGAAAGACGACCAGTGCGCGGATCCTGGCCCGCTGTCTGAACTGCGAGCAGGGGCCGACGCCCACGCCGTGCGGTGAGTGCCAGTCGTGCCAGGACCTGGCGAGGAACGGGCCGGGGTCCATCGACGTCATCGAGATCGACGCCGCCTCGCACGGCGGTGTGGACGACGCCCGTGACCTGCGGGAGAAGGCTTTCTTCGGGCCGGCAAGCAGCCGGTACAAGATCTACATCATCGACGAGGCGCACATGGTCACCTCGGCGGGCTTCAACGCCCTGCTGAAGGTGGTCGAGGAGCCACCGGAGCACCTCAAGTTCATCTTCGCCACGACCGAGCCCGAGAAGGTCATCGGGACCATCCGGTCGCGGACGCACCATTACCCCTTCCGGCTCGTGCCGCCCGGCACCTTGCGGGAGTACCTGGCCGACGTCTGCGGGCGTGAGGGCATTCCCATCGAGGACGGGGTGCTCCCACTGGTCGTGCGGGCCGGTGCCGGTTCCGTACGTGACTCCATGTCCGTCATGGATCAGCTGCTGGCCGCCGCCGGTGCGGACGGCGTGACGTATGCCATGGCGACCTCGCTGCTGGGGTACACGGATGCGTCGCTGCTCGACTCCGTCGTCGAGGCCTTCGCGGCGGGGGACGGGGCCGCTGCCTTCGAGGTCGTGGACCGGGTGATCGAGGGGGGTTACGACCCGCGTCGGTTCGTCGCCGATCTGCTGGAGCGGCTAAGGGACCTGGTCATTCTGGCCGCGGTGCCCGATGCCGCCGAGAAGGGGCTCATCGATGCTCCCGCCGATGTCGTGGAGCGGATGCAGGCCCAGGCCGGGGTCTTCGGTGCGGCCGAACTGAGCCGGGCCGCCGACATCGCCAATGACGGGCTTACGGAGATGAGGGGGGCCACTTCGCCCCGGCTTCAGCTCGAGTTGATCTGCGCACGGGTGCTGCTGCCCGCCGCGTACGGCGATGAGCGGTCTGTCATGGCTCGGCTCGACAGGTTGGAGCGGGGGGTCAACTTCACGGGGGCGGCGACCGGGCCCGCCATGGGGTACGTGCCGGGGCCCGAGGTTCATGGGGTTGGGGGAGCGCAGGGCGGCTCCGCGTCGGTGCCTTCTGCTCCGCAGGGTGGCGGGCCGGAGGCGGCTCGGGCGGCGGTGCGGGGGGCTGGGGCTCCCGGCTCCGGTGCTGGTGCTGGTGGGCCGGCTGGAAGGGCACAGGAGGCAGGCTCCGGCCCGGCTCAGGCCGCCGCAGCCCAGCCCGCACAGCCCCCACAGCCTCCGGCCGCGCCCGCGCCGTCCCCTCAGCAGCCGCCCGCTCAGGGGCCGACGGGCGCTCCCCCCTCCGGGGAAGCGCCCGGTGCCTGGCCCACCGCGACGGCCGCGGGCAGCGGTCGCCGTCCCGGAGGGTGGCCGACGGCGGCGCCCGCGGGCGGTGGACAGACTCCGGCCGCATCCTCGTCGCCCACGGCTCCGGCACCTGCGGGCCCGCCCCCGCCATCCACCCCCGCCGCTCCTGCCGCTCCGGCAGCTCCCGCGAGCGGCGGGCTCGACCCCCGCATGCTGTGGCCGAACATCCTTGACGCGGTGAAGAACCGGCGCCGTTTCACATGGATCCTGCTCAGTCAGAACGCGCAGGTCACGGGCTTCGACGGTACGACGCTCCAGCTCGGCTTCGTCAACGCGGGGGCTCGCGACAACTTCTTGAGCAGCGGCAGTGAGGATGTGCTGCGCCAGGCGCTGGCCGATCAGTTCCACGTGCAGTGGAAGATCGAGGCGATCGTCGATGCGTCAGGGGGTTCGGCGACCCCACCACCGACCGGGCCCGGCACCGGCGGGGGCTACGGATCCGGCGGAGGCTACGGATCCGGAAGCGCCGCCGCTCCGCCCGCGTCCAGGCCCTCCGCCCCCCAGCAACCCGCTGCCCCCACGCCCCGGCCCAGCACCCCCCAGGCTCCGGCCACCCCCGCTCCGGCCTCCGCACCGACATCTCCGCCGCCTTCGCGCCCATCAGCTCCGGAGCCACCTCCCGTCTCGCCGGAGGACGACATCCCGGCGGACGACGATCCCGACCTCGACGAGTCGGCGTTGTCGGGGCATGAACTGATCGTGAAGGAGCTGGGGGCGACGGTGGTGGAGGAATTCTCGAACGAGTAGGAATCGGCGGCGCGAACCCCCTCAGGGCGAGATCTGCACCTTCTTCGACACCGTCACCTGGTCGATGTCCGAGGTGCGGACCGTGACGTTCATGGTCCAGGTGCCCGGGAGCGGGAGGTTGAGGGAGTTGGTGCCCCAGTAGCCGCCCTGGTCGGTGAGCTCGGCGTCGATGGGGCCGATCTTCTCGGCGGCCAGGGTGAAGGTGAGGCGCAGTTCGGGGACCGTGGCGACGCCGTCCGGGCCTATGACGATCGCCTGGACCGTGTTCTCGTTGACGCGGCCCGGCTCGAGGACGATCTGGACCTTGCCCTTCCCGCCCGGGGTGCCGACGTCGAAGGGGATCAAGGTCATCGAGGTCGTGGGCTGACCGGCCGGAGCGGCCGGCGCGTCCTGGGTCTCGGTGGCGGCCCGGCCCGGCTGGGTGCCGGTCAGAACCGTCGTGAGCAACAACACCACGACGCCCACGACGACTTCGGCCAGCACGGAACGGCGCAGGGCCTGGTGAGGGGGCGGAGCCTCGCCAGGTCCACCGGGTTCACCAGGCCCGCCGAGTTCACCAGGGTCACCGGGTTCACCAGGGTCACCGGGTCCGCTGGACTTGTCGAACTGATCGATCTTGCCCGAATTGCCGATTTCGTCACCACCGCCCCCACCCCCCGTACTCGCCCCCACCGTCTCCAACTCCCGCACCCGCACCGGCTCTTCCGCCGCGAGCAGCCCCGCCGTCCAGCGCCGCGAATACGCCGCCGCCCCCAACAGCAGCACGACCGCACACACCTTGGCGGCCAGGATCCGGCCGTACGACGTACCGGTGAGCGCCTCCCAGGAGCCGAGCCCCCGCCAGGACTGGTAGACACCCGTGACCACCAGGACCACCACGGACGCGAACGCGAGCCGCGAGAAACGGGCCACCGACGCCGCCGAGGGCGGGATCTCGGCGCGGTGCAGCGTGGTGAGCAGCGCCGCGAGGCCGCCCATCCAGACCGCCATCGCCAGCAGATGCAGTACGGAGGAGACGATCGCCACGGGAACCTGGATCCCCGCGGACGCGTGCTCTGCGGCGGCCCAGGTGACCGCCAGCGCCACGGCGAGCACCCCGCCCGAAGCGAGCACGGCGGGCTTCGGCCGCTCGTCCAGCCGCTCTTCCGCCTGTGGCTCCCGCGCCCCCAGTCGTACGAGGAAGACCGCCGCCAACGCCACCAGCACCAGCCTCGCCAGCAGCGCCCACCCCGGCCTGCCGCTCAGCGTGTCCTTGAGCAGGGAGAGGTCGAGGAGGGTCGCGGGGCCGGTTCCGCGGGCGTACGGGCCGCGCAGGAACAGCAGCGCGACGGTGGACAGGAGCAGGGTCCACCAGGCGAGGAGGAAGAGTTTCCGGAGGGGGGCGACGGCGGGCGGGCGGCAGGCGAGGACGAAGGTGGCCGCGCCGATGAGCAGCGCCCCGGCGGTGTACGCGGCGTACCGGGCCAGGTCGTAGAGCAGACCGGAGGCGGGGTGTACGGCGGGCTCGGCGGAGGCGTTCGCGGTGGTCGCCGAGGGCGCGCCGATGGAGAACGTGAACGCGCCCGAGATGGGATGGCTGTCCGCCGAGACCACCCGCCAGGCAACGGTGAACGTGCCCTCCGGCAGATCGTCCTGGAGCCGTACACGCACGGTGTCGGAGCCGCCGGCGTGCTCGGCGGCGCCCGCGTTCATGCGCCGGTTGTCGGGGCTGAGGACCCGGATCGAGTCGTCGGAGATACCGACCGACTCGGTGAAGGTCATGGTGACCTGTTTCGGGGCGGTCTTGAGGACGGTGCCCTCACGGGGGTCGGTGTCGCGCACGGAGGAGTGCGCGGAGGCGGTTCCGGCACCGCCCAGCAGGAACAGGGTGCCCAGCATCAGGACGAGGGCCACCGCCCGGCGCGGCGCCGCCATCCGCTGTATTCGGCCCATGTTGCCCCGTCCTCTCCCTTTCTCCCCTGCTGCTTCCCCCTGGTGCGCATCAAGCCCCGGATGGGGATACGAATGTACGCAGCACCTTGCTCAACACCCCGCCCGCGCGCCCCCGCCCGTCCTCACCACGTCGGTCGCGCCGACACCCCGCCGTCCACGACCAGGTCGTGTCCCGTGATCCACGAGGCCATCGGGGAGGCGAGGAACACACAGGCGTCACCGACGTCTTCCGGGCGGCCCAACCGGCCGGTGGGGACGGCCTGTTGCCAGCGCCGTACGCCGTCCGGCCAGGCCTCCGCAAGGCCTGCTCGGTCGATCAGCCCTGGTGAGACGGTGTTGACGCGGATCCCGTACGGACCGTACTCCAGGGCCGCCGACCGAGCGTGCATGACGACGGCCGCCTTGGAAGCGGAGTAGTGGGCATGCAGCGGGGCGGGGTGCGTGGCCTCGATCGACGCGATGTGGGTGATGCTCCCGCGGCTGCCGTCCCTGCCCTCCCTGCCGTAGCCCTCTCGCATCACCTCCACCGCGGCCTGCGTGCACGCGAACACGCTCGACAGGTTCGCGTCGACCACCGCCCGCCAGTCGGCCAGGGTCATGCCGGGCAGTTCCTGGACCGGCTGTACGCCCGCGTTGTCGACCAGTGCCGTCAGCGTGCCGCCGCCCCAGTCCGCGGCCTCGCGCACCAGGCGCCGGCACTCGGCCTCGACGGTGAGCTCGGCGTGCAGGGCGACCGCGCTGCCGCCCGCGTCCTCGATGAGCCCGACGACCTCGCGGGCCCCCTCCGCGTCCGTGCGGTAGTGAACCGCCACCGCCGCTCCCGCCTCGGCGAACCGCAACGCGATCCCCCGCCCGATGCCGCCCGAGGCTCCGGTCACCAGCGCGACCTGCCCGTCGAGCAGCCCGCTCACGGCCGGCTCAGCGCGGCGATCCGCACCGCCTCCGCCGGGTACCGCTCGGTCAGCTCGGCCGCGTCTCCGTGCTCGTACCCGCCATAGGTGAACCCGGGCGCCATCGTGCACCCGAAGAACGACCAGGTGCCGCCCGCCACGACCCGCGCACCCATCCAGGTCCCCGCGGGCACGGTGAACTGGACGTACTGCCCACCGAGCACATCGGGACCGAGGACGACGGTGCGGGACGTACCGTCCGGGTCGAGCAGCAGCATCTCCAAGGGATCACCGAGATAGAAGTGCCACACCTCGTCGGTGGGGAGCCGGTGCAGCGCCGAGAAATCCCCCGGTTCCGAGGTCAGCAGCACAACGATCGAGGTCCCCTCGGGCCGCCCGTCCCCCCGCTCGGGCCCGGCCCAGAGCTGCCGGAACCGCCCGCCCTCCTTGGGGATCGGCTCCAACTGAAAGTGAGCGACAAGGTCTTCGGGAGTGATGTCACTGGCCATCCCCCGACCATGCCCCACGGGGCCCCGCCGACGCACCCCCGAGTCGCAGCAGCGGGTGCACGTCTTGGGTTACTGGCGGGAGGGGTGAGCGTGGTGTTCAGCGAGTGTGGAGGGCTGAGCGCCGGGCGGGCGTGAGGAGGCCTGCGGGGCGATCCTCGAAGTATGGACGTGACCCTTCACCTCGCTCAACAGCCCGAAGCCGACGAACTCCTCGGGCGCAGTCCGCTGGCCGCGCTGGTCGGGATGCTGCTGGACCAGCAGATTCCGATGGAGTGGGCCTTCGCGGGCCCGTACGCCATCGCCCAGCGGATGGGCGCGGACGATCTCGACGCACACGAGATCGCGGCATACGACCCCGAGGCCTTCGCCGCACTCCTCGCCACCAAGCCGGCCGTGCACCGCTACCCGGGCTCGATGGCCAAGCGGATCCAGCAGCTGTGCCAGTACCTGGTGGAGCACTACGACGGTGACGCCGCCGCGCTCTGGAAGGACGCGGCCAGCGGCACGGAACTCCTCAGCCGCCTCAACGCCCTCCCCGGCTACGGCGCCCAGAAGTCCCAGATCTTCCTGGCCCTCCTGGGCAAACAACTAGGCGTACGCCCCCAGGGCTGGCGCGAGGCAGCGGGCGCGTACGGCGACCCGGAGTCGTTCCGCTCGGTCGCCGACATCACCGGCCCCGAGTCCTTGGCGAAGGTACGGGCACACAAACAGGAGCTGAAGGCGGCGGCCAAGGCGGCGAAGGGTACGGGCAAGTCCGCCGATAAGTAGGGGAACTTCCGGTGGCGGAAGGCCTAGCGTTTCCGTATGACCACCTCCTTCGGGCCCGCCATCGACACCCGTCCCCTGTTCGTGCGTGAGCGGCGGGCGCTGCTCGACCTGCTCGGCTCGTTGGAGAACGAGGACTGGGGACGGCCGACGGTCTGCCCGGGGTGGGACGTGCACGACGTGGTCGGCCATGTCCTCAACGACTACATGCGCCGCCTCTCGGGCATCCGGGACGGGTGGAGCGGTGCCGTGTTCGCCGACGACGAGACGCTGCCCTCGTATGTGGCACGCATGAACGGTGTCTTCGTCGAGGCGACCCGCCAGTGCAGCCCACGCCTGATGGCCGAGCTGCTCGCCCGCCTCGGCCCGCAGCTGGACGAAGTCTGGGCCGGCGCCCGACTCGACGCCCCCGCCGCCGTCGACGTGTCCTGGGCCTCTACGGACGAGCCCAGTCCCGCCTGGCTGGACATCGCCCGCGAGTACACCGAATTCTGGGTGCACCAGCAGCAGATCCGCGACGCCGTCGACCGCCCCGGTGCCGACGAGCCGGAGCTGCTCGGCCCGGTGATCGACACGTTCCTGCGCGCCCTGCCGCACACGCTTCGTACCGTGGACCGGCCGCGGGGAACGGCCGTACGTTTCGACGTCACCGGCCCCGCGGGCGGCACCTGGTGGGCAACGCGGGGCGCCGACCGCTGGCTTCCCGGCGCACCCGACGCGTCCTGCGCGCCCGGCGGGGAGGCCGCGGCGCGGGTGACGACGGACCAGGACACCCTGTGGCGGCTGGCCACCCGGGGCATCCTCCCCGCCGAGGCCCGCCGCCGTTCCGTACTGGCGGGGGCCGAGCCCCTGACCACGGCCGCGACCACGCTCCTCGCGGTGGTGGCGTGACGACCGACCGGTGATGTCCGCCTCGTGCGGCACGCGACGTGTTTCCGTTTTGTTCAGGCCCCGCTCAGTAGGAACACACCAAGTCCGCCGTGCGGAATTACCTTTTCCTGCTGCTTTGCGACGTGATTTCCCAGGCCCACTACGGCGCCTTGGCTGCGCCCGGAAGGTCATGACCGGTAGGCTTTCCGTGTGATCTTCAAGCGCATCGGAAACGGCCGGCCGTACCCCGACCACGGCCGGGAAAGCACCCGGCAGTGGGCGGATGTCGCGCCGCGCCCGGTCCGCCTCGATCAGCTGGTGACGACCAAGGGCCAGCTCGACCTGGAAACGCTGCTCGCCGAGGACTCGACGTTCTACGGCGACCTCTTCGCGCATGTCGTGAAGTGGCAGGGCGATCTGTACCTGGAGGACGGCCTGCACAGAGCCGTCCGCGCCGCGCTCCAGCAGCGCCAGGTACTGCACGCGAGGGTCCTCGAGCTCGACTGAGCGACGGGGTTCGGCCGAGCGAGCCGAACCCCGCGTTGGGCCGTCCGGGTTGGACTGAGCCCGGCATTGATCATCTAGTAGGCATAGCCGCTCATGCGCACTACGCTGCGCCCATGAGCATGCTGACTCCCCCTGGCATGGGCGGCCGGTACAAGATCACGGGGGACAAGTACCCGCGGATGCGCCGCAATCGGGGGCGCCGCAGGCTCGCGTTCGCGGTCATCGCGTCCGTCGCCGCACTCGGTCTGCTCGGCTGGGGAACGCTGCAGCTCATCGACGTGTTCACGGGCGGCGACAAGGCCGACGCGGTGGGCGCGGCAGCGGACTGCACGCCCTCGCCGTCACCGTCCCCCTCGCAGCGGCCGGTCAAGGCCCTCCCCAAGCCCGGCCAGATCACCGTGAACGTCCTCAACGCCACGCCCCGCAGCGGCCTCGCCAAGAGCACCGCGGACGAACTCAAGAAGCGCGGCTTCAAGATCGGCGAGGTCGGCAACGCGACGAAGGAGTACGACAAGAAGGTCAAGGGCACCGGAATACTGCTCGGCTCCGCGGCGGCCACCGACAGCGCGCTCCCCGTACTCCGCACCCAGTTGGCCGACGCCCAGCTGAAGACCGACACCCGTACGAAGCCCGCCGAGGTCGACCTCATCATCGGCACCGGCTTCAAGGCACTGGCGACGAAGGCGGACGCCGACAAGGCCATGACCACACTGGCCAAGCCGACACCGACGCCGTCACCGACGAAGCAGGGCTGTTAGCCGACCAGCCGACTCTCCGACCAGCCGGTCAAACAGGCCATCAGGTCCCGGCCCCGGGTTCGGGTTCGGTTACTCGGCAGACCCGTACATCCGGTCCCCCGCGTCTCCGAGGCCCGGCACGATGTAGCCGTGCTCGTTGAGCCGCTCGTCGACGGACGCCGTCACGACGGTCACCGGCGTGCCGGCCAGCTCGCGTTCCATGACCTCGACGCCCTCCGGGGCCGCCAGGAGCACCACGGCGGTCACGTCGTCGGCGCCGCGCTTGATCAGTTCCTGGATGGCCGCGACGAGGGTGCCGCCGGTGGCGAGCATGGGGTCGAGCACGTACACCTGGCGGCCGGAGAGGTCTTCCGGCATGCGGTTCGCGTACGTGGACGCCTGGAGCGTCTCCTCGTTGCGGATCATGCCCAGGAAACCCACCTCGGCGGTCGGCAGAAGGCGCACCATGCCGTCCAGCATGCCGAGGCCGGCCCGCAGGATCGGTACGACCAGGGGACGCGGGTGGGACAGCTTGACGCCGGTGGTACCGGCCACCGGCGTCACGATGTCGACCTGCTCGGTACGCACGTCACGGGTGGCCTCGTAGGCGAGCAGGGTGACCAGTTCGTCGGCCAGCCGCCGGAAGGTCGGGGACTCGGTGCGCTGGTCGCGCAGCGTGGTGAGCTTATGGGCGACCAGAGGGTGGTCGACGACGTGAAGACGCATGCGACCAGGGTATCCGGGCCCCACCTCCACGCCCCCGCAAACCCGAACCGGCATCAAACCGCCCATTCGAGGGAAGGTGGCAGGGACGGACTGGGGTGGTGACCTATGCGGAACGGGGAACAGAACCAGGCGACCTCCGGCCGACCCGGGGAGTCCACGAACAGCTCCGCGCTGCGGGCGACCTCCGGTCGGGGCGCCGGGGGAGAGCTGGCGGGCGGCGCCGCGCCCGCACAGCGAAAGCCCGCACAGCGAAAGGCTGCCGGGTCCTCAGCCGCCACGCCGGGGAGGACCGGCCGCGCAAGCCCTCCGCAGGCTCCGCGGGAAACCGCCCAGAAGTCCGGCTCGCCCGAAACGGCCACCGGAGGCCCGCCGCGCCCGGGCGCCGCCGCCGACTCCGGAGGTGCGGGCACCCTTGGCGCCATCGGAGGCGCCGGAACCGTTGGTGATGTCGGCGCCGCCTCAGTGGCCGAAAGTGACGCCGAGCGGCGTAGGCGGCGGGCTCAGTTCTTGCGGGACCTCGCCGAGGCGCGGGAGTTGCGGGATCGGGTGCAGCCGCGGCGGGTCAAGACCGCGCGGCTGCGGCACGCCATGCGGATGCGCACGTTCCGTTGGTAGGCGGTGGGCCACGCCAGACACGTACAGGCCTGTACACAGGACAACGGAGCGCCACTCGTGGGGCGTACGGGTCGCCGCCGGTCAGCCGTTGCGTCACGGCGCTCTCCTCGGCGTACCATCCCGCTGACGGCGGGCGCCGAGCGCCCAGGTGAGGGGCCACGCGTACGGCCGTGAAGACGCGACCGGGACACAGCGTGCCGAAGACCTCTCCTGAACGCTCTGTTTCTGCCACGATTCCGAGTGGGCGGGGCTCGGCGCAGCGCTCCCCGTCCGCAACCTCCGCCGGGGGGATCCCCAACCGGCACGCCTATGACCAGTGGGAGAGTCACGGTGTACTTCGCCGCACTGCTCGCGCGCACCGAAGACGGGTGGGAAGCGAGCGACACAGAGCTCGACGATGTGGAGACCCTGTCGGACCTGGCCGACCTGGCCCGTGAAGCCTCGCCCGAAGACGACACGGTCCTCGTACTCATCGAGCAGGAGGACGCGTGGTTCGGCGTCGTCCGCGTGGACGGCGAGGAGGACCCTCGTATCTACGTCTCGGACGCCGCCGCAGCAGCCCGCAGCTCGTACGGCGAGATCCTGCTCACGGACGAACTGCTCGGAAGGGAGCCGGGCGACGACGACGTCCCGGACCTGGACTCCCTCGACCTCGACGGCACGGAGGACGGTGAACCCGAGAACGATTCCGACGACGATGACGACGCCGGCGGCACCGCTTCGGGCGAGGCCGTGCCGTCCGGACCCATCGGAGACCGCGAGGTCCTCGCCGACCTCGGCGTGAACGAGAAGGAACTGCTCGCCCTGGACAGCAATGACGCACTGAACGAGATCGCCGAAGTCCTGGGCGCGGCGGAGGTCCTGGAGACCGTCCGCTGACCGCTCAGGAGGCGCACGACCCCGTACGCGGCCGCTGGCGGGCCGCGATGCGGCTCGCACTGGACGAGGCACGACTGGCCGTCCGGGGCGGGGACGTCCCCGTCGGCGCCGTCGTCCTGTCCGCGGACGGGACGACGGTGCTCGCCACCGGACACAACGAACGCGAAGCCACCGGCGATCCCACGGCGCACGCCGAGGTCCTCGCCATCCGCCGCGCCGCCGCCGAGCTGGGACAGTGGCGGCTGACGGACTGCACGCTCGTCGTGACCCTCGAACCCTGCACGATGTGCGCGGGCGCCATCGTGCAGTCCCGCGTCGACCGCCTCGTCTACGGCGCCCGCGACGCGAAGGCCGGCGCGACCGGTTCCCTCTGGGACGTCGTACGCGACCGGCGCCTCAACCACCGCCCCGAAGTGATCGGCGGCGTACTCGACGGGGAGTGCGCCCGCCTGCTCACCGACTTCTTCCGCGACCGCTGACCCACCCCGCTCCCGAAGCGGCCTCGAAACGGATTTCGGCGCACACCCCAACGTGGGCTAGGATCTCTCCCGGTAGCGTGTCCGAGCGGCCGAAGGAGCTCGCCTCGAAAGCGAGTGTGGCGCAAGTCACCGAGGGTTCAAATCCCTCCGCTACCGCTTCGGAAGGGCCCCGTCGAGAGACGGGGCCTTTCGTGTGTGCGGAGTGCGTGCGGGGTGTGTGGGGAGATGTGCCGAAGACGGAATCGGTGGTAGGACAAGTGCCCGAGTTACACTCACCGCCGGCGAACACGGGTCCCGGCGGGGCAGCAGGTCGACAAGCAGGTCAACAGGGGAGGCCGCGGTGGCGGTGAATTCGAAGAAGATCGCCATCTATGCGCTCGTGGTCTTCGTGCTGTACGTGATCATCACCGACCCGGACAAGGCCGGCGACTACATGACCATGGGGTTCGAGGGCATATCGAACGCCGCTCAGGCCGTCGGCGACTTCATGACGTGGCTCGCCAACGGGGCCAACGACTGAGGCGTACGGCCACACGTCGCCTCGTAGAGCCTCTTCCTCAGGCCCGCCCCAGCCCCGTATCGGAATGATGCGGGGCCGAAATGCGCCTTACGGTCTCATCCGGGAATCAACACCACTCTTTGCGGTGCTTGCACACAGTGGACATGTCTTGTGATGCTATGACCGCTTTTGACGGATGAGTTGCACGGTTTGCAAGAGTTGATGGACAAAGAGGTGGCGTTGACCGTGTCGGCCAGTACTGCGCCGCCCCAGGAAGATGCCCCGGCGCCTGCTCCTGCCCCCGAGAAGCGTCGCAGTGCCGACACCCGGGCGCTCACACAGGTGCTCTTCGGGGAGCTGAAGGAGCTGCGGCCGGGCACGCCCGAGCACCATCGCGTACGCAGCGCGCTCATCGAGGCCAATCTGCCGCTCGTACGCTACGCCGCCGCCCGCTTCCGCAGCCGTAACGAGCCCATGGAGGACGTCGTCCAGGTCGGCACGATCGGGCTGATCAACGCGATCGACCGCTTCGACCCCGACCGCGGCGTGCAGTTCCCGACCTTCGCGATGCCGACCGTCGTCGGCGAGATCAAGCGGTACTTCCGCGACAACGTCCGCACCGTGCACGTACCGCGCCGGCTGCACGAGCTGTGGGTGCAGGTGAACAGCGCGACCGAGGACCTCACGACGGCGTTCGGGCGCTCGCCCACCACCGCCGAGATCGCCGAACGGCTGCGGATCGCCGAGGAGGAGGTACTGGCCTGCCTCGAGGCCGGACGCTCGTACCACGCGACCTCCCTGGAGGCGGCCCAGGAGGGTGACGGGCTGCCGGGCCTGCTCGACCGGCTCGGTTACGAGGACCCGGCGCTGGACGGAGTCGAGCACCGCGACCTCGTACGCCACCTCCTGGTCCAGCTCCCGGAACGGGAACAGCGCATCCTGCTGCTGCGCTACTACAGCAATCTCACCCAGTCCCAGATCAGCGCCGAACTGGGTGTCTCCCAGATGCATGTGTCAAGGCTGCTCGCCCGGAGTTTCGCCCGGCTGCGATCCGCAAACAGGATCGAGTCGTAGCTCGCAGGAGCGAATCACCCTCAAGGTGATTTCCCGTCAGTTCTGCGGCGAAAATTGGCCAGACCCCCTTTTTCCAGGGCTGATTGACCCTCTCAGAGTCGACAAGTCACTACAGCGTGTTGCCGACATGTGACATTCTTCCGGAAGCGCGTTTGCCGCAGCTCTGCCTCCGGTATTCAGGTGGAGGCTGCGTTCCTTCGACGGGAGCGTCCGCCGCGACCGTCCGCGACCCAAAGGGGGTGGCATGTCCGCAGATCAGGGCAGCTCGAAGGTGCTTGAGCTCGCGCAGAGCGAGTCCGCGCCCGACGTGCTTCACAGTGTCGATGTACCGGTTGTCGATGTAGCGGTTCTCCCGGCCCCTCCGGCCCCGGCCCCCCCGACCTCGGAAGCCATCAACACCCGCACCCTGTCCCGCTCCCTGTTCCTGCGGCTCGCCGCACTCGACGAGAACAGCCCGGAGCGCGCCTACGTCCGAGACACCCTCATCGAGCTCAACCTCCCGCTGGTGCGCTACGCGGCAGCCCGCTTCCGCAGCCGTAACGAGCCCATGGAGGACATCGTCCAGGTCGGCACGATCGGCCTGATCAAGGCGATCGACCGCTTCGACTGCGAACGGGGCGTGGAGTTCCCGACGTTCGCGATGCCGACGGTCGTGGGGGAGATCAAGCGCTTCTTCCGCGACACCTCGTGGTCGGTCCGCGTTCCGCGCCGGCTCCAGGAGCTGCGGCTCGCGCTGACGAAGGCGAGCGACGAGCTCTCCCAGAAGCTGGACCGCTCCCCGACGGTGCCCGAGCTCGCCGCCGTACTGGGCGTGTCCGAGGAGGACGTGGTCGACGGTCTGGCGGTCGGCAACGCGTACACCGCGTCCTCGCTCGACTCCCCGGCCCCCGAGGACGACGGCGGCGAGGGCTCCCTGGCGGACCGCCTCGGCTACGAGGACACGGCTCTGGAGGGCGTCGAATACCGCGAGTCCCTCAAGCCGCTGCTCGCCAAACTCCCGCCCCGAGAGCGCCAGATCATCATGCTCCGCTTCTTCGCGAACATGACCCAGTCCCAGATCGGCGAGGAGGTCGGCATCTCGCAGATGCACGTCTCCCGGCTGCTTACGCGGACGCTGTCGCAGCTGCGGGACGGCCTGATCTCGGACTAGGCGGACGCGTCCGTCCAAGGCTGTTGGGTCGGTCGGAAGGCTGATTGGTTCGAAGGCTGTTGGGAGGTCCCGAGCCCCGTCCGCATGGGGGTTCGTACGGGGCTCGGGACCTGCGCACCTTCAGAGGCGCGGCTGTCTCAACGTACGGCTCACCGGCCCAGCCTGCTCAGCGCCCGCTTGCCCGCCGCGGACTCCTCCAGCGTGTCCCACAGCTTCGCGGACCCGGTGTACGTGTAGACACCGGGAGCCCCCTGCGCCGCGCACCCGTCGCCGTATGACGTGATGCCGACCTGGAACACGCCCTTGCGGCCCTGCAGCTTGCGGAAGATCGGCCCGCCGCTGTCGCCCTGGCAGGAGTCCTTGCCCTCGACGCCGGCGCACATGTTGACCTTCGTGTCGTACTGCGGGTACGACGCCTTGCACTCGATGTGCGACACGATCGGCACGTCCACCGCGCGCAACCGGTCCGGATGAGTCGGCACCTCGGTGTTGGTGTTGCCCCAGCCGATGACGGTTGCCTTGGCACCCGGACGGATCAGCGCGTCCGTGCCGGCGGTCGGCAGGTTGACCGGGGCGATGCCCTCGACGGGCTCCTTCAGCATCAGAAGGGCCAGGTCGTACGCCCCCTCGCCCTTGGCGTAGCGGGGGTGGACGACTATCTCGGCGACATCGCGCAGCTGGCCCTGGTTCTTCTTCGACAGCACGGTCCGGCCGACGACCGTCTCGATCTCCTTGGGCTTCGTGCCCTCGACGCAGTGCGCGGCCGTCATCACGACGCCGGCCTCCAGCAGGCTGCCGCCGCAGAACTGCCGGTCGTGGGCGTTGCCGGCGCCCTTCGCCAGCAGCGCCGCCATGAACGGGTGCTTGCCGTCGGGCTGTTCGGTGCCGCCGATGATGCGCGTGCCCGGCCGGCCGCGGTCCGCGGAATCCGCGGCGTGAGCCGTTCCGACGGAGGCTGCCGCGAGCCCGAGTGCCGCACCGGTCGCGATGACGCCGGTGGTGATCCGCCGGGCCGCTGTTCTGTGAGCGGGGGCAATGCGAGTGGGGGAAAGACGCATGTGGGGGTGTCTCCAGACGTTCTGTGCTCAGTACTGACCACCCCGGCCGGACGCACCCTCGCGTCCCAACTTGCCCGAACCGCAAGGGAGTCACCCGACGGAAGTGGCATGGCGTTCTGTCAGACGAGATACGCGGGGCGAAGGTTCACTCCTGGGAACACTCAATGCCCATCCGTCTCTTTCTATCTGACGTATCGTCAGCCACACTTGCGCGATGCGTCAGGTGACTTGGATACGTGGCCGCCGGGGCGCCGTGGCCGGTGCCTCGGCGGCGGTCGCGTTGTGTCTGGGCGGGGTACTCGCCGCGTGCGGGGGCGGCGGGAGCGATGACGAGGGGTACGTCGCGGTGGGGGCGGCCGGTGGTTCGCCTCCGGCGTCCGGGGCGGGGGCGGCTCCTACGGGCGAGGTTTCGCTGGTACCGCTGGAGGGGGCACCGGGTTCCCATGGCGATGGCGGGCGCGGGAGGTCGGAGGGGGCGCCCGGTCCCGATGGTGCTGGTTCTGGCGGAGCCCGGGAGCCGGGTACGGAACCGGCGGCTGGTCCTTCCCCGTCCGCGGGTCAGGGAACGTCAGGGGGCGAGGGCGGTTCCGGTCGCGCGGAGGGGCGTGAAGAGGGACGTACGGAAGGAAGTCCGGCGCCTTCGTCGTCTGCGGGCGACAGCGACAGCGGTACGGCACCCCATACGCCCGCGGCGCTGAACGTGAGCGACCCGGCACGCGAACCCACCGACAAGCGCTGGTGCGAAAAGGTCACCCTCGACTTCCACAACACCGGGGGCAGCGCGGTGCGTTCGGGCACGGTGACCTTCGAGACGCACATCATCGACTTGCTCGGCATCGACTGGGCGACGATCAAGTCGGCCGAGAAGCTTCCCGCACCGGTCGGCGCGGGGGCACGTAAGGAGAAGACCTGGACGGTGTGCGTCGACGCGTGGCGTGTGCCGTTGGGCATGCACATCGAGACGCGTGACGTGTCCGTGCGGTGGGAGTAGGGCTCCGGCGTACGGGAGTTGTCGCCGTACCCGAGTTAGATGAACGCGAGCCAGGCCACGCCGGCCACGATCGCGATGGCGGCGATCACGCCTACGATCACGCCGATACGGGGGCCTGCCGGGGCTGCCTGCTGACGGCGGCCCTGCGGTGCCTCGTCGACGAAGGCGCGGAACATCTGGGTGCTGCCCGCGGGGTCGTTGTTGCCCTGGGGGCCCTGGGTGTTTGCCATGGCCCTGGACCCTAGCGAATGCCTCCGGCTTGCCCAAGTGCTGGGGGTGCCGTCTGCTGGTGCTGGTCACCCTGACTTGGTGCCACCGTCTCGGGTGCTCCGCCCCGGCCCCCCTCAGATCGGCCTGAACGGCCTCGTCCTCAAGCCGGACGTGCTTCTGGGTGCTTTGCCAAGGTTTTAAGGCCATCCCCCCTCTTTCATTTGCCTGTAGCAACCAAACAACTTATGGTTGCCTAGAGCAACAAAGGAGGGTGTGATGGCCGCCGCTCATAACCAGTACGGGGAGCTGGCCCGCCAGCTCAGCGCCATCGGAGCTGTGAAGCGCGGCCTCGGGCGGATGTTGCCGCACGAATGCCCCGCAGGGGCCGCTGCCGTGCTCACACTTCTTGAGCGGCACGGGGAGATGCGGATGAGCCGGCTCGCGGAGCTGTTGGCCATCGATATGTCGGTGACCAGTCGGCATGTTGCCCATGTCGCGGAGCGCGGGTGGATCGTCCGGTCCCCCGATCCCGGCGACAAGCGGTCGCGCATCCTGCGGCTCACTCCCGCGGGGCGGGACATGCTCACCGAGATCGCCGAGCGGTACACGCGGGCGCTCGCCCACTACCTGGGGGACTGGTCCGACGACGAGGTCGAGCAGCTCAACTCCCTGCTCGGTCGGCTGCGGACCAGTTTCGACGAGTGCCGGCCGGCGGCGTCCACCCCCGCACCAGACGTGACATGACGGAACGTAAGAAAAGGAAGACCATGGCCACGACCGCACCGACCGCTGTGCGGGGCTCTCATGCCAAGCACTCATCAGGCGGCTCCACCGACGGCGCTCCGATGACGCACCGGCAGATCATGGAAGCGCTGACCGGGCTGCTGCTCGGCATGTTCGTCGCGATCCTGTCGTCGACGATCGTCTCCAACGCCCTGCCCAGGATCATCGGCGACCTCGGCGGCGGCCAGAGCGCCTACACCTGGGTGGTGACCGCGTCGCTGCTGACGATGACGGCATCCACCCCGCTGTGGGGCAAGCTCGCCGATCTCTTCTCCAAGAAGCTGCTGATCCAGGTGGCTCTCGTCATCTTCGTGCTGGGCTCGGCGGCGGCCGGCCTTTCGCAGAATCCCGGCACGCTCATCGCGTTCCGCGCGGTGCAGGGCATCGGCATGGGCGGGCTGTCCGCACTGGCCCAGATCATCATGGCGGCGATGATCGCCCCGCGGGAGCGCGGCCGGTACAACGGCTACCTCGGTGCCACCTTCGCCACCGCGATGGTCGGCGGCCCGCTGGTCGGCGGCGTCATCACCGACACCAGCTGGCTGGGCTGGCGCTGGTGCTTCTACGTCGGCGTTCCGTTCGCCGTCATCGCCCTGATCGTGCTCCAGCGCACCCTGCACCTCCCGGCCGTCAGGCGGAAGGTCAAGGTCGACTGGGCCGGTGCCTTCCTCATCTCCGCCGCGGTCTGCCTGCTGCTGGTCTGGGTGACCTTCGCCGGTGACAAGTACGAGTGGCTGTCCTGGCAGACGTACGCGATGGTCGGTGGCTCCGTCGTCCTCGGGCTGCTCTTCGTGCTCGTCGAGGCGAAGGCGAGCGAGCCGATCATCCCGCTGCGGCTGTTCCGCAACCGCACCATCACGCTGGCCTCTCTGGCCTCGCTCTTCGTCGGTGTCGCGATGTTCTCGGGGACCGTGTTCTTCAGCCAGTACTTCCAGCTGGCCCGCGACAAGTCGCCCACCATGTCCGGCGTCATGACCATCCCGATGATCGGCGGACTGTTCGTCGCCTCGACGGTCTCCGGCCAGGTCATCACCCGGACCGGGCGCTGGAAGGGCTGGCTGATCGGCGGCGGGGTGCTGGTGACCGCGGGTCTCGGCCTGCTGGGCACGATGCGGTACGACACCGAGTACTGGCACATCGCGATCTTCATGGCGCTGCTGGGCCTCGGCGTCGGCATGATGATGCAGAACCTGGTGCTCTGCACGCAGAACCAGGTGGACCCCACCGACCTGGGCGCCGCCAGCTCCACGGTGACCTTCTTCCGGTCCCTCGGCGGTGCCATGGGCGTCTCGGCGCTGGGCGCGGTCCTGGCCCACCGGATCACCGACTACGTCAAGGACGGTCTCGCGGGCCTCGGTTCACAGGCCGCGTCCTTCGGGCACGCCGGCACGGGCGACGGGAGCATCCCCGACCTCGCCGCGCTGCCCGCGCCGGTCCGCACGGTCGTGGAGAGCGCGTACGGGCACGGGGTCGCGGACGTCTTCCTGTACTCCGCACCTCTGGCACTGCTCGCCCTCCTCATGGCCCTCTTCATCAAGGAGGTCCCGCTGAGGACACGAGGCGCCATGGCGGAGGCTGCCGAGGTTCCGACTGCGGCTCCGGCTCCGGCTCCGGCTCCGGTTGAGCAGGAGGCCTCGGTCGAGCAGACAGGCCCTGTTGCCGCGACAGCCGACGCCGCGGAATCCGGTGGCGCGGGTGGAGGCATTCCTGTGCGCGGGTGCGTGCGCGGTGCCGAGGGCACGCCCGTTGCTCGGGCCGCCGTCACGCTGATCTCCCTCGGCGGACGGCAGTTGGGCCGCTCGGTCACGCACGCCGACGGTGGTTATGCGCTGGGCGCGCCGGGGGCGGGGTCGTACGTCCTGATCGCCTCTGCCGACGGGTTCCAGCCGCAGGCCTCGACGATCGTCGTGAACGACGAGCCGGTTTCGTACGACATCCTCGTGAGCGGTACGAGCGGGCTCAGTGGTGTGGTGCGGGACGCCCGGACCGGTACGCCCGTCAAGGACGCCATGGTCGTCGTCACGGACGTACGCGGTGATGTGCTGGCCACCGGAAACACCGGCGAGCAGGGCGAGTTCGAGTTCGCCGGGCTGGTCCCGGGCACCGTGACCGTCGGGGTGAACGCGGTGGGTCACCGGCCGGCCGCCCTGCCGGTCGAGGTCGGCGCCACCGGTGTCACCCGTGTCGAGGTCGGCCTCACGGCGGGCGCCCGGCTGCAGGGGATCGTACGGGCAGCGCACGGGCCTCTCGCCGATGCCCGGGTCACGCTCGTCGACGCGGCGGGCAACCTGGCCGCCACCGCTACGACCGGGGAGGACGGGGCGTACGCCTTCGCCGATCTGGACAGCGGGGAGTACACCGTCATCGCGACGGGTTACCCGCCGGTGGCCACGGCGCTGACCGTGAACGGGCGCGGTGTCGACGACCATGACATCGAACTCGGCCATCCGGGCGAGTAGTTCGAAGCCACGGGGACTCGATGCACGGTCCGGTTTACATCAGGCCGACCATGCGGGGAGGGGCGAACAAGTGGCGAGCCCGGTGTTCCCCGGCCACCATCTCCGTCCCGGCGCGCGTTTCGGGCGCGCGGTCCGTTCTGGCGAGGGCCTGCTGGTGGCCCGCGCAGGTCGCGCAGGCGGGGTCCCACTCGGGCAGTTCCTGAAAGTGGGCGTCGGCGAGGTGGCGGCTGAGGCTGATCTGCGTGCCCACGACGCTGTCCATGAAGTCCCAGTCGACGTCGTGCCCCTCGGTGGCGTGCAGTCCGGCGATGACCGCCTGGACGTGCTTCATCGCCTCGTAGAGCCGGACGCACTCGGCGCAGTCCCACATCCAGGCGGGCGGCAGCGGCCACTGCTCGTCGGGGCTGAGGTCGCCGGCTGCCATGTCCGTCAGCGTAGGGCCTGCCGCCCTAGGCGTCAGGCGTTCGGCGACCGTTCACCCTAGGCTGCCCCCATGGCACCGAACATCGCTACGAACACCTCCGTCTCCCTCGATGATCTGCTGGATTTCGTACGTCCCCGCCATCGCGCCGTCCTGCTCACCCGGCGGGCTGACGGAAGCCCGCAGGGATCTCCGCTGACCTGCGGTGTCGACGACGCAGGCCGGATCGTCGTCTCGACCTATCCCGAGCGGGCCAAGGTCCGCAACGCCAAGCGGGACGAGCGGGTGAGCCTCATCGTGCTGAGCGACGACTGGAACGGGCCCTGGGTCCAGATCGACGGTACGGCCGAGGTCATCGACCCGCCGGACTCGGTCGAGCCGCTCGTGGAGTACTACCGGAACATCGCGGGCGAGCATCCGGACTGGGATGAGTACCGCTCCGCGATGCTCAAGCAGGGCAAGTCGATCATCCGGGTCACGCCGGTGCGGTGGGGGCCGGTCGCGACCGGCGGCTTTCCTGCGCGGCTGGCTCCGCAGGAGTAGGGGGTTTCTTTCCCCAGCCCCGCCCCTTCCCGAAACTGGGGGCTGCGCCCCCAGGCCCCCCGCCAGGGGGTGGGGGGGGTGACACTGCGTGTCGCGGCTGCGGGTGCGTTGTGGCTGATCGCGCCCCGCGGCGGAGCCGCTAATGTCACAGCCCCGCGCCCCTGAAAAACCAAAGCCTGCGACTCCCGGCGCCCCGGGAAAGCCCGGCGCCCCGAGCAAGCCCGGGCTCCGGAAGGGCACGCGCCCTGGGAAAGCCCGTACCCCCGACTACCCGCAGCCTCCCACCGGCGGGAGGGGACGTGGGCCGGTGCGTCGTATGCCCGTCGCTCAGGTTCTGTCTCAGGTCACCCGCACCGTGTACCGACACCGGGCCGTATGCCCGGCCTGCGACGGGCTGACGCACCGGCCCACGTCCCCGCACCCACCACCCACCCAAGGGGCGCGGGGCTGTGACATCAGCGGCTCCGCCGCGGGGCGCGACAAGCCACCCACACACCCGCACCTTACGAACCGCGCCCCCAGCGGAGCGTCATCGTTTCGATTCCGGCCACCAGAAGCTCCAGCGCGAACTTGAAATCACGTTCGCGCATCTCCTCCACCGTGTCGCCACCCCGCGCCTCCATGAGATCCGTGGCGCTCTCGAAGTTCTTGGCGAACTCGGGCTGTTCGCGGATCGTGCTCATGGCCCGGTGGAAGTACTCGTCCTGCGTCATGCCCGCGGAAGCGCACCGCTGCACGAAGTGTCCCTCGATCGTCCCGAAGCCGTACACGAACTGGTAAACGGCTGCGATCGCACCCATCTGACCGTGCGCCGGCAGCCCGGTATTGCGCATCACGTGCTGCACGCACAGTGAGAACGCCATCGAATGCGGGCCGATGTTGAGGAAGCTGCCGATCAGCGGCGACACCCAGGGATGGCGCACCAGCAGCGCCCGGTACCCACTCGCGAGCGCGCGCAGCTGATCGCGCCAGTCCTCGCCCGACTCCGGATCGGGCAGATCGAGTTCGCCGAAGACCGAGTCGAGGGCGAGTTCGAGCAGGTCGTCCTTGGTGTCCACGTACCAGTACACCGACATCGCCGTCACGTTCAGCTCGGCGGCCAGCCGGCGCATGGAGAACTTGGCCGGCCCCTCGGCATCGAGCAGCCGCACCGTCACCCGGGTGATCCGGTCCCGGTCGAGCCCGGAGGGCTGACCGCCGCGCGCAGCCCGCTGCCTGCCCTCCAGCCAGACGCTGGTCCGCGCCGGACCCTTGGCCCGGTCGCCCGCCCTCACCATGGCGCACCTTCCTCGGAGCTCGATATCCAGCGCGTACTCGATACACAGCGCGTATCGCTGTCGCCTGATGCTATGCGTGCCTCGTACGCGACATCGTTACGCGGCCACCGCTGAGTCCGCCCTCCCCGGTACTTAATGTCTGGGTGGTACACCCACCGCCCGCCGCAGCAACTCGGCCGCCAGCAGCCCTCCGAGGAGTACGGCAACCGCCCCCACCAGCTGACTGGTCTCAAGGCCGGAGGAGAACGCGTCCATGATCCGCGCCCGCTCCCCGGCCGACTCCGCGGAGGCGAGCGCGGCCGGAAGTGAGGCCGCGGCGACCGGGATCAGCGCGGCGAAGCGGGCGTTGAGGACCGCGCCGAGGACCGCGACGCCGAGGCCGTTGCCGAACTCGGCGAGCGTGCCGTTGATCCCCGCTCCCACGCCCGCCTTCTCCGGCGGGATGGCGCTCATGATCGCGTTGGCCATGGCGGGCATGGCGAAGGCGATGCCCGCGCCCATGATGACGAGGCCCGCCAGCATGCCGTTGTAGTCGTCGCCGCCGAGCAGCGCGATCACCGCGAGGCCTCCGGCGAGCATGCTCATACCGGCCGCGATCGTCGCGGGTGTGCCGAGCCCCGCGTGCAGCTTTGCGCCGACGCCCGTGAGGTTCAGGGCCACGACGGTCACGGCGAGCGGCGCCAGCCGCAGGCCCGCCTCCAGGGGCTCGTATCCGAGGACGAACTGGAGGTGCTGAGTGAGGAGGAAGAGGGAGCCGCCGAGGCCGAAGGCGACCAGGATCGCGCCCGCCACGGCACCGATGAAGCGCTGGTTGCGGAAGAAGTGCATGTCCAGCATCGGGTAGGGGATGTGCAGCTCCCAGAGCGCGAATGCGCCGAGGACCAGTACGCCGACGGCCGCGGCCACCAGGACCCGCGCCGACGTCCAGCCGTGCTCGGGCCCGGAGATGATCGCGTAGACCACCGAGGCCATACCGATCGTCGAGAGCAGCGCTCCCAGGAGGTCGGGGCGGTCGCCCTGCGGGTTCTTGGACTCGGGCACCAGCTTGATGACCGCGGCAAGGCCGATCAGCGAGACGGGGATGTTGATCAGGAAGATCGATCCCCACCAGAAGTGGTCCAGCATGAATCCGCCGAGCAGCGGACCGGCCGCGAATCCGAGGGAGTTGATCGTCGACCAGAGGCCGATGGCCTTCACGCGCTCGGTGTCGTCGAAGATCTGCACGACGACCGCGAGCGTCGTGGTCATCAGCAGCGCACCGCCGACGCCCATGCCCGCGCGGGCGGCGATGAGCTGTGTGGACGACTGGGCGAAGGCCGCCCAGAGCGAGCCCGTGCCGAAGAGGACGAGTCCCGCGGCCAGCATCTTCTTGCGGCCGTAACGGTCGGAGGCGCTGCCCGCCGTGAGCAGCAGTCCGGACTGAACGAGTGAGTACGCGTTGATCATCCACTGGATGTCCGCGGTGCTCGCGCCCAGTTCGTCCGTGAGGGAGGGGATCGCGACGTTCAGGACGGTGTTGTCGAGGAGCACGGTGAGCTGCGCGAGACAGATGACACCGAGGATCAGCCAGCGCTGGGGATGGCCCTGGGGCTGCTCCTGGACCTGCTCCTGGACCTGGGCTTCTTCCTGGGGGGACGTGGGCATGCTGTACACCGTAGAACAGTTCCTATACGGCGTACAACACGGTTTCCGGACGTACGACAAGGGCGTCGTAACCGGCGTCGTACGACAACGGCGGTGGCCCGAGGCGCGTACGCACCCCGGGTCACCGCCCGCCGACAGAAACCGTCAGCTGCTCGTCGGCTGCGTCAGGTCGTAGAACGTGGCCGAACCCACCGTCACCTCCTTGAAGTTCTCCTGCACCCACTGGCTGATCTGGGACGCGGTGCCGGAGCTGTCGTTGCCGCCGCCACCCATGCCGCCGCCCGCGATGAAGTAGTGGATCTTGCCGTCCTTCACGTACTGCTTGAACTCGGCCGGCGTGGGCGACGGGTCGCTGCCGTTGAAGCCGCCGATCGCCATCACCGGGTCGCCGGTGGCGAGCTGGTAGCTGGCGGCGTTCTGGGCGCCGATGGCCGCGGCGGCCCAGGTGTAGTCACCGGAGTTCGCCTCCAGCAGTTCCTTGGCCTCGTCGCCGACGGTCGCACCGTTGAGCAGACCGCCCATGCCGCCACCGCCGGCGCCCATACCTCCGCCGTCGCCCCGGGCACCGGGCATGCCACCCTGCTGGTTCTGACCGCCGCCGGGCGTACCGCCGCCCGGGAATCCGCCGGTCGGGGGCCGGCCCGCCTGCCCGTTGCCGTTCTGCCGCTGCCCGTTGCCGTTCTGCTGGTTCTGGCCGGGCATCCCGCCGGGACCGCCGCCCATGCCGCCGCCCGGGCCACCGCGACCGCCCGCGACCGCCGGACCGGCCGTGACGATCGAGCCGGAGTGGCCCTCGTTCAGCGTGGTGAGCGTGTACGCCGTCGGACCGGCCAGCGCGGTGACGAAGCTCAACCCGACGACCCCCATGGCCAGTCGACGACCGAGCTTGTTCACGAAGGTCAGGCCGAGCGCGGCGGCCAGACCCCCGACCAGGACCAGCCACTTCAGCCACGGCAGGTAGTCGGAGGAGCGGTTGAGGAGGACGTACCCCCACACCGCGGTCGCCGTCATCGCGCCCGCCAGGGTGAGCGAGGCCCACATCTTGCCGCGTTCCTCCCAGAGCACGACCGCGCCCATGCCGATCAGCGGCGCGATGTAGGGGGCCAGGGCGACGGTGTAGTACTCGTGGAAGATGCCCTGCATGAAGCTGAAGATCACCATGGTGATCAGCAGCGATCCGCCCCAGGCGAGGAACGCGGCACGGGCCGTGTCGCTGCGCCCGGCACTGCGGAGCAGGACCACGGCCGCCACGCACAGGATCAGTGCCGCCGGGATCAGCCAGGAGATCTGACCGCCGATGTTCGAGCTGAACATACGGTCCCAGCCGGTCTCGCCCCAGCCGCCACCCCCGCCGCCGACGCTGCCGGTCTCCTCGCCGTTGATGCGGCCGAGTCCGTTGTAGCCGAAGGTCAGTTCAAGGAAGGAGTTGTTCTGCGAGCCGCCGATGTACGGGCGCGAGGAGGCCGGCCACAGTTCGACGATCGCGACCCACCAGCCGCCTGCCACGACCATCGAGAGGCCCGCGAGGAGGACCTGGCCGATGCGCCTGCGCAGGGTCGTCGGCGCGAAGAGCACGTAGATCAGCGCGAGTGGCGGGAGGATCAGGAAGGCCTGGAGCGTCTTCACGAGGAAGGCGAAACCGACCGCGGCACCCGCCCACACCAGCCACTTCGTCTGTGCCTTCTCCATGGCGCGCAGCACGCAGTAGACCGTGACGGCCATCAGGAGCGCGAGCATCGCGTCCGGGTTGTTGAAGCGGAACATCAGCGCGGCGACGGGCGTCAGCGCGAAGACCGCCATCGTGAGGAAGCCGGCCGCGGAGCCGAACCGGCGGCGCACGGCCCCGTACAGCACACCCGCCGTGGCGACGGCCATGAGCACCTGCGGGAACAGGATCGCGAAGGAGTTGAGGCCCAGCAGCCGCACCGACAGCGCCATCGGCCACAGCGAAGCCGGGGGCTTGTCGACGGTGATGGCGTTGGCCGAGTCCAGCGAGCCGAAGAAGAACGCCTTCCACGACTGGCTGCCCGCCTGAACGGCAGCGGAGTAGAAGGAGTTGGCGTACCCGGAGGCCGTGAGGTTCCAGGTGTAGAGCGCGCCGATCAGCAGCAGCGCGCCGAGGAACGCGGGCCGCACCCAGCGGTGGTCCTCGGGCCGCCCGCGCCAGAGGCGGCGTACGAAGGGCTGCTTGGGACTGCCGTCCTCGGGGACCGCGGTGGGCTTCGCCGGAACAACCGTCTTCTGTACGGCGGTTGGCTGAGTCGTCGTCATCGTGCGTTCCTCAGGTCGTGATCGTTCGGGCGCACCGGCTGCAGCTGCATGGTCGCGTCCCCCCAGGTTCGGTTGTCGTACGGAGGTTGAGTCGTCGCTTGAACAGGCGTGACAGGTGTGTGCGAGACGACGACGGTCGACGGCGTGTGGTCGTCCCGTTCCGGGAACACCCACGCCCGGAAGAGCAGGAACCGCAGCACCGTCGCCGCGAGGTTGGCGGCGATGAGCACCGCCAGTTCGGTGGAGTGCGCGGGGTCGGTCGTCGCGGCGTTCAGGGCGGCGAGCGAGCCGCTGGTCAGGGCGAGGCCGATGCCGAAGACGACCAGGCCCTGCGCCTGGTGCTGCATCGCCCGCTCGCGGCCGCGGACGCCGAAGGTGAGACGCCGGTTGGCCGCCGTGTTGGCGACCGCCGAGACGAGCAGGGCGAGCGCGTTGGCGAACTGCGACCCAGTGAACGTACGGAAGCCGCTGTAGAGCAGCAGATAGAACAACGTGGACAGAGCGCCCACGATGCAGAACCCGACGAGCTGGCGGGCGAGTCCCGTGGGTACGCCGGTCAGTTCGCGGTCGCGCGGATCGTCACCGAACGGCCGGGCGAGCCGGTCGAGCGGCAGCGACCCGGTCGCGAGGGCGCGCCCCACGCGCCACACGCCCTTCAGGTCGTCGGTCGCGGTCTTCACGATGTGCACGGTCGAGTCCGGGTCGTCGACCCAGTCGACCGGCACCTCGTGGATGCGCAGTCCGGCCCGTTCGGCCAGCACCAGCATCTCGGTGTCGAAGAACCAGCCGGTGTCCTCGACAAGGGGCAGCAGCACTTGAGCCACTTCCCGCCGGATCGCCTTGAAGCCGCACTGGGCGTCGGAGAAGCGGGCCTGCAGGGAGCCCCGCAGGATCAGGTTGTACGTACGGGATATGAACTCCCGCTTGGCACCGCGCACCACCCGCGAGGAGCGGGCCAGACGCGAGCCGATCGCGAGGTCGGAGTGGCCCGAGATCAGCGGGGCCACCAGCGGGAGCAGTGCGTTGAGGTCGGTGGAGAGGTCGACGTCCATATAGGCGAGGACCGGGGCGTCGGAGGCGGACCACACGGTCCGCAGGGCCCGGCCGCGGCCCTTCTGATCCAGGCGGAAGGACCTGACCTCCGGGATCTCCGCCTCCAGCCGCGCCGCCACCAGCGGGGTGGCGTCCGTCGAGGCGTTGTCCGCGATGGTGATGCGGAACGCGTACGGGAAGGTGCGCGCGAGATGCTCGTGCAGTCGGCGCACGCACGGCTGGAGGTCCTTCTCCTCGTTGTAGACGGGGATCACTACGTCCAGGACAGGCGTACCGGCATTCCCGGCCGGGAGGTGCTCCCGCGCCGGCAGGGAGCCGGGAGAAGGTTCGGTTCGCATGACGACGACTGTCGTCAAGTGCCCTGTTGTACCCGTGTGGTGGTGCTGTGCTGTGCCTGTGAGTACGTTTGCGAATTTGTTTCCGAAATGAAGGCCTCATGAGAATGGGGCACTTCGGCGGCCAGCGCGGGCAGATGCACGGTAAAGACGGTCCGTCCCGGCACGCTGTCCACGGTCACCGCACCGTCGTGCGCGGCCACGACGGCCTGCACGATGGCGAGCCCGAGACCCGTGGATCCCGAGGCGCGCGAACGAGACGAGTCGCCCCGCGCGAACCGTTCGAAGACACGCGGCAGAAGCTCCGGCGGAATGCCGGGCCCGTCGTCCTGGACGTCCATACACACCCAGGAGCCCTGCCGGTGCACGCGTGCGGTCACCGTGGTGCCGGGCGGGGTGTGCGTACGGGCGTTCGCGAACAGGTTCACCACGACCTGCTGGATACGGGCGGCATCGGCCTGCACGAGCGCGGGTTCGTCCGGCAGCTCGAGCCGCCAGTTGTGCTCGCGCCCGGCCGCGCGGGCATCGCTCACGGCGTCCACGATCAGCGGGGACAGGTCGGTGTGCTCGTAGGAGAGGGGGCGCCCGGCGTCGAGCCGCGCGAGCAGCAGCAGGTCCTCGACGAGCCCGGTCATCCGCCCGGCCTCGGACTCGATCCGGCCCAGCGCGTGCCGGGTGTCCGGCCCGGTCTCTTCCCTTCCGCGTCGGGTGAGTTCGGCGTATCCGCGGATGGACGCGAGGGGCGTACGCAGCTCATGGCTGGCGTCCGCCACGAACTGCCGTACCCGCGTCTCGCTCTCCTGCCGCGCGTGCAGCGCTCCGTGGACGTGGTCGAGCATGCGATTGAGAGCGGCACCGACCTGCCCGACCTCCGTGTGGGGGTCGGTCTCGGACTCGGGGACGCGCTCGTTGAGGGTCACCTCGCCGCTGTGGAGGGGGAGTTCGGAGACTCGGGTGGCGGTGGCGGCGACTCGGCGGAGGGGGCGGAGGGCGACGCTCACGATGGTGGCGCCGGCGAGGGAGGCGGCGGCCAGACCGGCGGCTGTGACGCTGGCTTCTACGAGGATGAGGGTGTTGAGGGTCTCTGTGACGTCCTCGGTGGACAGGCCGACGTAGTAGTCACCGTCGATGCCGCTCTGGTACTGGACGCGGTACTCGCCGAGGCCCGGAAGGTCGACGGTGTGCGGCTCGCGGTCCCGCGGCACGTCCTCGAGGACGGCCTGCTGCGCCGAGGTGAGTGACTCGGGCTTGAATTCGGGTACCCCGCCGTCGCCCTCGGACTTCTTGCCGACCTTGGCCTCGGTGATGTTGCCGCCCGCGAGCTTCGCGGCGAGCGTTCCGCCGTTGCTCGGCTGCGGGCCTCGGCCGACCAACTCCGACAGCGTCTGCGACTTATTGCCGACTGGGGGCTCCTTGCCGACCAGCTCCTCGGGCCCGGCCGCCCGCATGGCCGCACCCTTCACCGAGTCGTCGAGCTGCTCGTACAGGTGTGAGCGGAGCGCAATCGTGGTCACCGTGCCGATCACCGCACACACGACCGCGATCAGCACGACAGACGCGACGACGAGCCGCGTCCGCAGCGTCCGAGGCTGTCGGCGCCGCTGCTTCCGCAGCTGTCGTCGTCCGCTCATGACGCGGCGGGCTTGATCAGGTAACCGGCTCCGCGCCGCGTGTGGATCATCGGCTCGCGCCCGGCGTCTATCTTCCGGCGCAGGTAGGAGATGTAGAGCTCGACGACGTTGGCCTGACCGCCGAAGTCGTACGACCACACCCGGTCGAGGATCTGCGCCTTACTGAGCACCCGGCGCGGGTTGCGCATGAGGAAGCGCAGCAGCTCGAACTCGGTGGCGGTGAGGTGGATGTTGTCCCCCGCGCGCGACACCTCGTGGCTGTCCTCGTCCAGCATGAGATCGCCGACGACGAGCGTGGAGTCGGAGCGCCGGTCGGCGGCGCCGGAGCGACGGATCAGCCCGCGCAGCCGCGCGACGACTTCCTCCAGGCTGAACGGCTTGGTGACGTAGTCGTCGCCTCCCGCGGTCAGCCCGGCGATACGGTCCTCGACGGCGTCCTTCGCCGTCAGGAAGAGGACCGGGACGTCGGGCAGTTCGCGGCGCAGGCGGCCCAGAACGGCCAGCCCGTCCATGTCGGGCAGCATCATGTCGAGCACCACGGCGTCGGGCCGGAACTCCCGGGCGGTCTGCACCGCCCCGGTCCCGTCCCCCGCGCTGCGGATCTGCCAGCCTTCGTAGCGCAGGGCCATGGACAACAGCTCGGTGATCGACTGCTCGTCGTCCACCACAAGCACGCGGACGGGGCTCCCGTCCGGCCTCAGCAGTTCGGTGCGCCCCTGGGGCGAGGTCGTGGTCATAGCCAACACATTGCTGGGCGGCTCTGAGAACACCCTTGCGGGAACCTGTGAATTGCCTGAGAAACGCACAGGAGCCCCTCAGGGAACTCCTCTGGGAAGCCCTTGTCCGGCTTGCCGGGCTACCGGACTGCATGGCCGTCGGGTGTCGGGCTGTCGGGCTGCACGACACGAAGCGATGCTCACAGCCCGAAGAGCCGCGCCCCGTTCCCGTAACAGACCGCCCTCAGCCAGTCGTCCCCGAGCCCGAGCCGCTCCAGCGCGTGGAGCTGATGGACGTACGCGTACGGGATGTTCGGGAAGTCGGAGCCGAGCAGAATACGGTCACCGAGGGCATCCAGCCGGGGCAGCGCCCGACGCGGGAAAGGCGCGAACCGTTCGCTGAAGTCGGTGAACGCCATCGTCGTGTCCAGACGCACCTCGCCGTACCGCTCGGCGAGGCCGAGGAAGTCCTCGTACTCGGGCATGCCCATGTGCGCGACGACGAGCCGCAGCCGGGAGTGCCGGGCGAGCACCCGCCGGATCGGCTCCGGCCCCGTGTGCTTGCCGGGCGCGGGCCCGGACCCGCAGTGGATCACGACGGGTATCCCGGCCTCGGCGAGCAACCCCCAGGCGGAATCGAGGAGTTCGTCCGCCGGGTCGTACGCCCCCACCTGCACATGTGCCTTGAAGACCCGCGCCCCGTCGTCCACCGCCCTGCGCACATACGACGTCACGGCCGGCTCGGGGAACAGGGTCGCCGTATGCAGACAGTCAGGGGTCCGGCGGGCGAAGTCGACGGCCCACCCGTTCAGCCACTCGGCCATGCCCGGCTTGTGCGGGTAGAGCATGGCCGTGAACGCGCGCACGCCGAACTGCCTGAGGACAGCGGTCCGTTCATCCTCCTCGCCCCGATAGGTGATCGGCCACTCGAGGCCGGTCAGTGGACCGACGGCGTCGAAGTACTCCCAGACCTTCCGCAGAACACGCTCGGGCATGAAGTGGGTATGGACGTCGACGAGCCCGGGCAGCCCGAGCCGCTCCCAGAACTGCCGGACTTCGGCGCCTTCTTGAGCCGACTGGAAATCAGCGCCGTCCGAAGCCGACCGGACGTCGGCGCCTACTTGCGAAGACCCGGCCGCCGCCCCGTCCTCCCCCTCAGCCCTGGCCACGCCGGAACCCATAGCTTCGCTCGACCCTCGCGAAATGGACGGTGTAGCTCTCGTACCAGCTCTCACGCCCTTGCTTCTGCGCCGCCCGGTGCTCCATGCCGCCCCGCCACTCCTCGATGGCCTCGCCATCCCGGAAGTACCCGACGGTGATCCCGAGCCCGCCCGGCGTCCGCGCCGAATCCATCCCGAGAAACCCCGGGATCTCCTTCACCAGCTCCTCCATCCGCTCGGCCGTCTCGCCGTATCCGTTGTCCCCTTCGGTCCGCACGGAGGTGAACACGACGGCGTAGTACGGCGGTTCATGCTCGGCGACAGGCCCACTGGATTGATCGCTCATGTCCCCCACTCTCGACGCGCACCCCATATGACGTCCAGCGACGATCAGCGCCTTTCGGCGCCTTTCAGAAGAGCCCGTCCTGCATCCCGCCCTGCAACCCCCCGAACTCCCGCACCGGCACCGGCACCGTCACCGCACCGGCCGGTTCACCCTCACCGGCGGCACTCAGCTCCCACCCCTTCATCAGCCGCGTATCGAGCACGACGACCCCACGCTCATCGGCCAGATGCAGATCGGGCCCGGCGGCAGCCACCAGCTCCCCCCTCACGACACCCCCCGCCACGAGCTCACTCACCACGCCCACAGCCGACGGCAACCCGTGGAGCCCGAACACCCCGGCATGATCGACAGCCAGGAACGGCATCCGCTCCAGGGACTCCGGCCACCCACCGAGCCCCACGGCCTTCGCATGCAGCGCCTCGACCTCGCCCGCCCGCACCGCCGCCTCCGGTAACGCACTGCGTACGGCCCGCTTGGCGTCGTACGCGATCCGGTCCGGCACCCCCAACGCCGTACGCAACAACTCCTCACTCCGCCGGGCCGCCATCAGGGGCCCACGCCCCAGCCAGCTGAAGACAACGGCCCCCTGCTCCAGCAGCCTCGCCTCTCCCCGCTCCACAGCGGTGATCCCGACCTTGATCATCCCGCTCCCGAACCACGCGAGATACACGTGATACGGCCGCGGATCATCGGCGACGGTATCGGCGGCAACAGAGTGCGCCCGCTCCAGCCGCGCACACTCCTCACACTGCGCCCCGACACTCCGCCCGGACACGACAGCCCGCACCGGACAGCCGTTCCCCCGCGCCCCCACGCACGTCCGCACACCCCCGTCGACCACCGCGAACGCCACCCGCTTCCCCCACGACAACGCACTGCTCCGCCCACCACCCCACCCGAGCACGGGCCCTTCGACATCCCACCGCAGCCCCGTACATCTCCACACTTGTGCCATCACCGAAAGCGTAAAGGGCACCACTGACAAGAGGTCCTCGGTGATTCACCGGGGACCTCTCACCTGTGTATGCCGTGGTCGCGGCCAGGGCTGCCGTCTATGTGGACGCGCCAGGAGCCCGGTACTGGACCTGCCCGGCTGTGCGCAGGGCCTCGAGTGTTTCATCGACGGTCAGGAGGACGGTCGTCTCGAACGAGCTGAGCGCGCCGCCTCCACTGATCGCCAGCGCCACCGAGGCCATGGACACGTTGTCCGGCGCCTCCCACAGGTTGTAGCCGTCATGCGTGCCGAAGGCGTACCAGAAGCCGTGGAGCTTCCCGCCGACGGACTCGATGTACGACTGAGCGGCCTGAGCACGGTCCTCCGGGTGACCGATCAACTTGGCCCAAGTCTCCGGCGTGTAGCTGAACCTCGATAGATAGAGCGGCATCGCGTCTCCCTTTCGTCCGTCATTCGTCCCCTCATTCGTCCCCTCAAGGGATGCCACCGCCGGGAGAAATCCCGCCGGATTCGCCCCGTGTATCCCTCGAACAGCCGCGGGCGCCCCGAAGTACTCAGGGAGTGCTGAGTACTTGTGCCCTGGTCGGTGACGCCTTGAGCCGAAACGCTTGGGAGATGAGCCAAGGACTGATGAGCCAAGGACTACGGAAATCCGTTCTCCATCTGTTGTCGATCCTCGTCACGGCTGGGGTCTCTATAGCGATGTGGGCTGCCTGGCTGGGCTGGGACCAGCAATACGACCTGCAGCCGGACGGCACGATGACCGGCCCGTACGAGACGTGGCAGGTGATCGGGCTGGTGCTGACCTTGCTGGTACCGGTGTGCTGGGCGGCATCCCAGCGCTACTTCGTAGGCGCTGTGCTCGGCCCCACAGCCGGCCTGACCGCAGCCGCCTTCTACGACTGGTCGGACGACACCAGCGGCCTGTTCGCAGTCGGCGTGGGACTGATCATGATGGGGACCCTCGCCGCGACCGCTGTCGTCTCCGCCGTGATCGCCACTGCTACTGATCACCGGACGCAGCCACCGGCGGTTCACTACCGGCCCAGCTGACGGCCGGCATCAGCCCAGCGCAACATGCCAATGTCCTGATGGTGCGCTGGAGACAGTGATCATCCGTTTCTCCATCTCTACATTTCGGGGCGGGCCGGAGTGAGCGTGAGCCGGTTGTCGCTACCCGGCTTCTTCCAACTGACTGCGTTGGCGTGGACGATGAATGCCTCGCTGGTGTCGTCCTGGCCCTCAACGCATATCAGGCGGCGACTTCCCCTGACCGCACCTCGGTCGATCTGGGTGAAGTCAGGAAAGGAACGCAGTATGGGGGTGATGTAGCGGGTGCCGAAGATGTCGAAGACCTCGTACTTCTCGGTCTTGTTGCGCTTGAGGTAGGCCAGGCGGAGGTAGCGTGCTCCGGCGCCTTGGACGATCATGCGGTAGGCGGGGTGGTTCCGGACGGTGCCGAGGGTGGCGTTCTGGACGTTGCCCTTATTGCCGGTCATGCCGAACAGGGGCAGGCCGTCGATCAGGGGGGCGATGGGCTGGGTGCACCAGGAGTCGGCGTCGGTGTAGATGCCGCCGTACTGGGCTAGGAGCTCAAGGCGGAGAAGGTCGGCCCGTACGGCAGGCGGCTGGTCGGCGAGGGCGTCGTAGACCCACTGGTTTTGCAGTGCGGGGAGGTTCTTGTCGGTCCAGAGCTGGACCTGGTAATCGGGGTTGTGCTTCTTCCAGGTGCGGAAGTTGTCCCGGTAGGGGAAGGCCTTCTTGCCGATCCATATGACGTGAATCAGTTTGGGCATACCCGCCTGCGTGGCATTCGCCGCTGTGGCCGTGGCGGCAGCAGCGGTGGATGTGCGAAATCTGTTGCGGATCACGGCGCCTCCCAGCGGACCATGGTGTTGAAGAAGTCAGCCGCCTGCGGTGCAGCGGCGATCGGCTCACAGCACTCGGCGATCCCAGCCGGGTCGAAGCGCTCCGAGTCCTTGAGCACCTCACCCGCCATCCGATGCTGCAGCGCCTTGTCGTTGATCAGTTCGAGCAGGCCCTCGGCGACGGCCCCGACGTTGCCGACCTGGACGAGAAGTCCATCCACGCCGTTTTCGGCGATCTCCCCCGGGCCGGGCGGGCAGTCCGTGGAGACGACGGGCAGGCCGCTGCGCATGACCTCGACCGTGGAGAGGTGCTCCGCCATGCGGCGGTCGGTGAGCGCGCTGGCCTGGCCGTGGCGACCCGACCCGCACGGGAAGGCCCGGGCCGGCGCCCGGTCTGCGGCGTCCCCGTCATATCCCGGGCCGTCCCCGTGGACCTCTGCGAGGTGGCGCAGGCGCACGCACGGGTTCCGCTGGAACACCGGCTCGTCGCGCTGACCGGGCACCGAGGCGATCTCGACGTCGTGCTGCCGGGCAAGGTTGTGCGTCGTCCGGATCGTGCCCCCGATGCCGAAATCATTACGTAACGCGGAGGAAATCTTCATGCGTCCCCGTATCTCCGTCTCATCCAGCTAACTGATGGCTAGACCGGGGAGTTGGTGGAATGGTTGACCTTGCTTACCATCTTGTTCTCGAACAGTTGGCCTATCGGTAACCTCTTTCGGGAACGCCTTGGCGCCGAGACGCATCAGGGCTTGCAGGACATCTGCGGTACGTGACCACCCCGGGGCCCGCAACGCGGCGAAGGCGAAGAAGCGGCAGCAGGAGCCATGGACTGGGGACGAGGTCGGGACGTTCCTCGCGCACGTCGTCTCCGACCGGCTGCACGCGGTGATGCTGCTGTCGCTGATCGGGCTGCGCCCCGTCGAGGTCTGCGGCGTGCGGTGGACTTACGTGCACCCCGATCCGCAGACCCTGAAGGCGGGTTCGGACAAGTTCGCGAGCTGCTCAGCCAGGCAAGATCAACAGCGGATGTGCGAAATTATGAGAGGTCACGACGAAGGCCCCGACCCTCCGAAGAGGAATCAGGGCCTTGGCCTGGTACTTCCGAGTGCACTCGGCAGGATTCGAACCTGCAACCTTCTGATCCGTAGTCAGATGCTCTATCCGTTAAGCTACGAGTGCCTGTGTGTTCTGTTGTGTTGGCTCTTCCTGGCGGGTTTTTGGGCCCGGTCGGCGTTGCGGGAACAACATTACATGACTGGTGGCGCCTGGCGAAATCCGTTTAGCGGACCCTGCATGACCTGCGGAAACAGCCTTCGAAGGGTCGATGAACGACCGAAGCCCCGGCCAGTCGTGACCAGGGCTTCAGGATCATGAGGCGGAGGCGGAGGGATTTGAACCCTCGATGGGATTGAAGTCCCAAACCGCATTAGCAGTGCGGCGCCATAGACCGGACTAGGCGACGCCTCCAGCACAGCCTCCCGCGCGAGCGCGAGTGGTGCGTGCAGATGATGACACAGCCCAGCGGGGTGTCACCAATCGCCCCCTACGGTACTAGGCGGAAAGGGCGAAGGGCAAAGGCGTAACGCGGCGCAACGTCGCGGGGCGGGCAGCGTTAAAGGGATGGGGCCTGTGCCCCGGACCAGCGATTCGACCACAGAACCGACCACAGCCCGATCATCCCGCCCCCCCCACCCCGTGGAGCCCCCCATGTTCCGCCGTCTCGCCCTCACAGCAGCCGCCTCCGCCGCCGCCTCCCTCGCCGTGCTCGCAGCGGCGCCCCCGGCCGCGTACGCCGAACCGCTTCCCCCCGCGTCGCTTCCACAGATGCCGCCGCCGGCTCCCGACAGCGACCGCCTCACGGTGACGGTCAGCGACGCGGGGGACGGGCTGGACGGGACGTACGAGCTGGAGTGTCATCCGGAGGGCGGCAGTCATCCCGACGCCGGGGGCGCCTGCGAGCGGCTGGACAGACGGATGGGCTGGGGTGAGGACCCGTTCGCGCCTGTCGAGCCCGAGGGGATGTGCACGATGCAGTACGGCGGTCCGGCCACCGCTCGCGTCACGGGTACGTGGGCCGGGCGGCCCGTCGACGCCACGTACGAGCGCGGTGACGGGTGTGAGATCGCGCGGTGGGACGCCATGGTGCCCGTACTTCCGGGGCTCGGTTCCTGAGTGGCCCCCGGCCTGCTGAAGGGGGAGGGCCGCGGACGAGGGCTAAGGACGAGGTCACAGCTTCTGCGTCTTCTCTACGTCTCTTCTGCGTGCGACCTCCCTCTCATCCGGCGTCGCGAGCGCAACCTCTGCCCGTAGACTCCCTCGCGTGACACGTCGCGGACCGGTTGGCAAGATGGCCTCCGCGGTCGGCAAGGTGCGGTAACAGGGAGGAAGCGTCTCGTGAGCAGCAGGCCATCCCGAGGCGCTGCTCGCCTCGCAGCCATACTGGACGCGCTTCCTGATGCGTTGGTGCTGGTCAACGCCAATGGGACCGTCGTCAACGCCAACACCATCGCCCTGGAGACCTTCGAGGCCCCGGGCACGGCTCTGGTCGGGCGCGGACTGCTCGACCTGCTGCCCGAGTTCGACTCGCGGCTGATCCCCGGGTCGATGCGCCGGCCCGACAGCATCGATCCGCGCGGCCGGACCAAGCCGCGGCGGATGATGGCCCGGCGCACCGACAGCAGCGAGTTTCCGGTCGAGGTCACGAGCGCGAATCTGGAGAACGGCCAGCAGGCGTACGACAGTTCCGGCTACACCAGCGATGAGCTGCTGATGCTTGTCGTACGCGACCTCTCCGGCACCGTCGACACCGAGGCTGAACTCGCGCGTTCGCAGCGGCAGACGGAGATGATTCTGCGGGCCGCCGCCGAGGGCGTGGTGGGGACCGACACGGAGGGGCGGGTCGTCCTCGTCAATCCGGCCGCCGCGCAGATTCTCGGCTTCAGGGCCAGCGACCTTGGCGGGCAGGAACTGCATCCGCTGACGCTGCACTCGCGCGCCGACGGCACCCCCTTCCCGTACGAGGAGTCGCCGCTCGCCGACACTCTCCGCTCGGGGCGCAAGCACCGGGTGCGGGGACAGGTGCTGTGGTCCAAGAGCGGCGACCAGGTTCCCGTCGACCTGACGACCGCGCCCGTGCGGGACGGGGACCAGCTCGTCGGCGCCGTGATGACCTTCACCGACCGGCGGGCGTACGACGCACTTGTCGAGGAGAAGGACGCGGCTGCCCTGCGGCATCAGGAGGAGCTCGCGCGGGTTGCCGAGGAGCATGCCGCGGCGCTGAACGCGCTCCGGGACCAGCACGGCAAGGAGCTCGCCGGGCTGCGCGAGACGCATGAGGAGGAGCTGGCCGCGGGCGACGACCGGTACGCGGCGCTCGCCGAGCGGGAGAAAGACCGGTACGAGGCGCTGGCCGCGCGGCACGAGCAGTTGCTAGCCGTGCTCGGGCAGTCCCTGCGCGGCCCGCTCGACCAGCTGCGCGGCGACCTGTCCGCCCTCGCCGCCGACGATGCCGGACAGCTGTGGCCCGAGGCCAACCAGGTACTGCACCACCTTGCGGCCGGCTACTCCCGGATCACCACCCTCATCGACAATGTGCTCGGTTACCAGCGGCTCGACGCCGGGGCCGAGAACGTCGTACGGACAAAGGTCATGCTCGACGCGGTCGTCGCGGCCGGTGTCGACGGAGCCGTCGAGCTGATCGGGCCCGGGCGGGTGCAGTTCGCCGTGCACGCGCCGCCCATCGAGGCCGAGGTCGACCCCCAGCGGCTCGCGACCGCGCTCGCGCACCTCGTCGCGGACGTCGCTGGCGTCGACTCGACGGGCAACGCGCCGGTCTCGGCCGGTGGCTACATGGACAACACGGTCGTCGTGGCGGCGGCCCAGCGCGGCGAGGTCGTACGGATCGAGGTGCGGGGGCCGTATGCCGGGGGAGACCCGGTGCACGAGCCGATCGTGCGCGGGATCGTGCGGGCGCACGGTGGAGTGCTGCAGACGCACGAGGTGCCGGGGATGAGCGGCAGTGCGTTTGTGCTGGAGGTGCCCATCGGGGGTGGGGCCGGGGCGGTTTCCGCTCAGGCTCCGGCGCCGGACCTTGGTGCGGATGTGGCTGCGGGCTCGGGCGCCTCGGCGGAGGGTGGGCCTGGTTCCGCGCTTGCGTTGCCCGAACAGGTTCCCCAGGTCCCCGCTCAGGCGGGTGGCGGGCGACGGCGGGCTCGGCGTGCCTCGGTGGACGCCTTCCTGGAGAGTGATGTCACGCCCTCGGCCGAGATCGGGGCAGGGACGGGAACGACGGGAACGGAGACCGGGGCGGCCGCGCCCACCGGGCGGCGGCGCAGGCGGGCCGCGGCGAATGAATCGCAGATGGCGCAGGTGCCCGTTCCTGCGCAGGGCACCGGTGAGGGTTCCCAGGTGTCCGGTGGGACCGGGCGGCGGCGGGGGCGGCCGAGTCCCGCGGAAAGCGGCGGCGGAGTTGCCGAGGGTGCGGTCGTGACGGCAGCCGAGCATGCCGCGGGTGCCGCGGCTACCGGGCTCGGGCCGACGGTGCCTCCGCAGGGCGTGCCCGCGCCAGAGGGGCAGCGTGCGCGCCAGGTCGGCGGTGAACGGCAGGCGCTGCCTGCAGCGCTGCCGTCGGGCCATGGCAGTGACGGAGCCGGCCGACCGACCGGGCGGCGTCGGCGTGCGCTGGCCGCGGCGGCCGAACGCCAGGCCGCTCAGGAGGCCGGACCGCGCTCGGTGTTCGCGCTGCCGCCGGCGGAGGCGGACCGCGGGCCTGGGTACGCCGTTCAGCAGCCGCCCCACGGGCAGACAGGGCAGGTGCAGGTCGGTCACGGGCAGACCGGTCAGCAGCAGGCCGGACAGGTGCAGGCCGGACAGATCGGGCACGGGCAGATCGGGCACGGGCAGGCCGGACAGCAGCAGGCCGGACAGCAGCAGGCCGACGATGGGCGTCATGATGCGGCCCTGCACGATCCTGCCGAGGACCACACTCCGCCACAGCCGCATCCGGTGTCGGCTCCTACCGGGCGGCGGCGTGCCCGACAGGGGGACGCCATGGGGGCGGGGCAAGGTGTTCCCGGGCAGATGGCGCCCGCACAGGCGGTGGCTCAAGGGGCTCCCGCACAACTCACTCCCGCTCAGGGGGTTCCCGCGCAAGGTGATGCTTCCGCCCAGGGCTTTCCCGGACATGCCGTCGCCGCGCAAGGCGTTCCGGAGCAGGGAGCTCCTGGCCAGAGCGTCACCGCTCCGGGGGCTGCCGGGCAGGGCACGCCTCAGCCGGTGGTCCCGGCACAGGGCGTACCTCCGCAGGGAATTCCCGCGGAGGCCGCTGCCGCGACCACGCCTGCGGGCGGTGTCCCCGCTGCGGGTACGTCGTCTCAGGGCACCGCCGTCGCGCAGAACTCCCAGCCTCAGCCGCAACCCCAGCCCATGTCAGCCCCGAGCCCTCAGTCCCAGTCACAGCCCTGGCCGGGCTCGGGCGAAGCCCCGGCGCCCCAGGCCGCAGCCCCCGCCGCCCAGGCCCCGGCCCCGGCCCCGGCCGAAGCGGACGCACCTCGCACGGCCCAGCCGCTCCCCGCCGAAGCCCCACCCCCCGCAGCGCCCGCTGCCGCCGCGCCCCCCGTGGACCCCAACTCCACCCAGGGCCGCGCCTTCAGCGTCCGTACCCTCGGGCAGGGCGTCCCGTTCGGTCGCCGTATGAGCGACGCCCAGCAGCCCCAGCCGAACCAGCCCACGCCCTTGGTGGCTCCCCAGCCGCAGGCTCAGCCTCAGCGGCAACCCCAGGCGCAGTCCCAGCCTCAAGTCCCGACGCCGCCCCCTCACGCGACCAACGGCTCCGGCCGCCGCCGCAAGCTCGGCACCCGTAACGAAGCCCTCCCCGAGCCCGCCCCCGTGCCCGAATCCGTCGGCGAGCACCCCGAGACGGCGGCTCGCCCGCACCCGCAGCCGACTGCGGCGCCCCAGCCCCAACCGAACGCGCCCGCACCCGAGCCCCGGCCGGCCGACGCCACCGAGGGCCCCGGCCGCTCGTACGCCATAGGAGCCCCGGACGAGAACGCCGACGAAGGTCCCGAGCCGCTCGACGGCCCCGGCGGCGCGGTCGAGGTCGCGAACCAGCCCCTGCTGCAGCCGATGGACGACGAGCTGCCCCCGGAGCCCCTGGACAACCCGCGCCGGCTGCTGGTCTGGCCCGCGCCGGACGTCGGTACGCAGCAGGCGCTGAGCGACCGCGGTTACCGGCCGGTGATCGTGCACTCGCGCGAGGAGGTGGACGCGCAGATCGCCGCGTTCCCGGCCGCGCTGTTCGTCGACCCGCTGACCGGGCCCATCACGCGTACGGCGCTCCAGTCGCTGCGTACGGCCGCCGTCGCCGCCGAGGTTCCGGTGCTCGTAACGGCGGGACTCGGGCAGGCGACGCGCGAGGCGGCCTACGGCGCCGATCCTGCCGTACTCCTGAAGGCGCTGGCGCCCCGTGACAGCGAGCAGCACCCACCGCGTGTGCTGCTCATCGAGGAGCATGCGGAGATCGCGCTGGCGCTGACCTCGGCGCTGGAGCGGCGCGGGATGCAGGTCGCCAGGGCCTCGTCCGACTCGGACGCTGTCACCCTGGCCGCGCAGATGCGGCCGAACCTCGTGGTGATGGACCTGATGCAGGTACGCCGCCGTCGTGCCGGAATCGTCGACTGGCTGCGCGCGAACGGCCAGTTGAACCGCACCCCGCTCGTCGTCTACACCGCCGCCGTCGACCAGTCCGAACTCCCGCGCCTGGCCGCGGGGGAGACGGTCCTGTTCCTCGCCGAACGCTCGACGAGCGCCGAGGTGCAGAGCAGGATCGTGGAACTGCTGGCGCGGATCGGCACGAACTGATCGGTTTCGCATATGTGAGTCGGGGCGCTGTTTCACGTGAAACAGCGCCCCGACTCACATACCGACCAACTCACATACCGGCGCCCAAAGCGTCAGATCTCTCAGATCCGTCAGATCTGCGTGATGTCCAGATCGCCCGCGGCGTACTGCCTGCGCAGCACCTTCTTGTCGAACTTGCCAACGCTGGTCTTCGGCACCGCCTCGATGACCGTCCAGCGTTCGGGGAGCTGCCACTTGGCGATTCTGCCCTCGTCGGCGAGGAAGGCGCGCAAGGTGTTGAAGTCGGCGGTGGCGCCCTCCTTGAGGACGACGGTGGCCAGCGGGCGTTCGCCCCACTTCTCGTCGGGGACAGCAACTACGGCGGCCTCGGCGACGTCGGGGTGGGACATGAGCGCGTTCTCCAGCTCCACCGACGAGATCCACTCCCCTCCCGACTTGATGACGTCCTTGGCGCGATCGGTGAGGGTCAGGAAGCCGTCGGGGCTGATGGTGCCGACGTCACCGGTCTTGAGCCAGCCGTCCTCACTGAACTTGTCGGCAGGGCGCAGGGGTTCCGTGGCGCCATGGCCGCCGTAGTACGCGCCCGCGATCCATGGACCGCGTACCTCCAGCTCGCCAGCGGACTCGCCGTCCCAGGGCAGCCGCTCGCCGCCGGGGCCGGTCAGCCGGGCCTCGACGCTCGCGGGGAAACGGCCCTGCGTGAGGCGGTACCTGAACTCCTCGTCCGTACCGACCACATGGGCCGGCGGCCGGGCGATCGTGCCGAGCGGGGAGGTCTCCGTCATGCCCCAGGCGTGGCAGACCCGCATGCCCAGCTCGTCGAAGGCCTTCATGAGCGAGGGCGGGCAGGCGGAGCCGCCGATGGTGACCTGCGTCAGCGAACTCACGTCCCGCGGCTTGGCCTTGAGCTCCCCGAGCAACCCCTGCCAGATGGTGGGGACGGCGGCGGCGTGCGTCGGCTTCTCGCTCTCGATCATCTCGGCGAGCGGGCCCGGCTGGAGAAAACGGTCCGGCATCAGCATGTTCACACCGGTCATGAACGTCGCGTGCGGCACCCCCCAGGCGTTCACATGGAACTGCGGGACCACGACGAGGGACGTGTCCTGGTCGGTGAGGCCCATGGACTGCGTCATGTTGATCTGCATGGAATGCAGATAGACGGAACGGTGGGAGAAGACGACCCCCTTGGGGTCACCCGTCGTCCCGGAGGTGTAGCACATGGCCGCGCCCCGGCGTTCGTCCAGGTCCGGCCAGTCGTACGTCTCCGGCTTGTCGGCGATCAGTTCCTCGTACTCGTGCACCTGGACCGACGCCCCGTCCAGCAGCGAACGGTCTCCGGAACCCGAGACGATCACATGCTCGACCGACTTCAGATGCGGCAGCAGCGGCGCGAGCAGCGGCAACAGCGAACCGTTGGCGATCACCACGCGGTCGGCGGCGTGGTTCACGATCCAGGCCAGCTGCTCCGGGGGCAAACGGAGATTGAGCGTGTGCAGCACCGCACCCATGGAGGGGATCGCGAAGTACGCCTCGACGTGCTCGGCGTTGTTCCACATCAAGGTGCCGGTGGGCTGTCCCTCTTCGACTCCGAGCTCCCGCAGGGCGTGCGCCAGCCTGGCGGCCCGCGCCCCGATCTCGGCGAAGGAACGCCGGTGCGGTTCCCCCTCGCCGGTCCACGTGATCACCTGCGATGAACCGTGGATGGTCGACCCGTGGGTCAGGATCCTCGAGATCAGCAGCGGTACGTCCTGCATCGTGCTCTGCACGGCGTCCTCCCGGGGCGACGTTGCCTGCGCGGTGGCGTGAAAGGTTTGGGGCTGATTGTGCGCACATACCGCGCGGTATGTCACTAGTAACGGGATGATCGATCACCTGGGTGTGCAGGGCTTCCTTGGCCAGGCAGGGCTTTGTGAGGCCGACCGAGCGCCATTCAGCCCGTCGTGGCGGAGAAGCCGAGAGCAGGGTGAGTTCGAGGACGAGGCCGTCAGGCAAATACGGGGGGCCAGGGGCCGAGCTAGCTCCCGGCAACGACGCCGCACCCGTCAGCGAACAGGTTCCAGCTCCGGGTCCTCACGCAACTTGCCGAGCGCACGCGACACAGCCGACTTGACCGTGCCGACCGAGACGCCGAGCACCTCAGCCGTCTGGGCCTCGCTCAGGTCCTCGTAGTACCGCAGGACGACCATCGCCCGCTGCCGCGCCGGCAACCTCATGATCGCGCGCCACATCGCGTCGTGAAGCGCCTGCTGCTCCGCCGGATCCCCGGCCGGCGGAGCCTGCGGCTCCGGCAGCTCCTCGCACGCGAACTCGTCGACCTTCCGCTTCCGCCACTGCGACGTCCGCGTGTTCAGCAGCGCCCGGCGGACGTAACCATCGAGCGCCCGATGGTCCTCGATCCGCTCCCACGCGACATATGTCTTCGTCAGCGCGGTCTGCAACAGATCCTCGGCGTCGCTGGGGTTCGCGGTCAGCGAGCGCGCGGTACGCAGCAGCACGGGCTGGCGGGCCTTCACGTACGACGCGAACGACGGGTATGCGAGAGTCCCCGCCCTTGGCGTAGCGGCGTTCGAAGCGCTGGTGCAGACGGGTGTGGTCATGGCTCCACGCTAGGATCGCCCCCTACTCGAGCGGATCGGCCGGAGGTCCTGAAGCCTTGTCCGCCTCAGGTTGTAGGAGTAGCGCTACCTCCACCTCCTGGAGGTGGACGTGACAGCCCACACCCCTGAGGGTCCACCCCTGAGAGACCCCTCCCACAGGAGTAGTACGGGGCGCCGCGCGGTTCCGTAGGAGTACGAATGGCTCAGGGACTCGGCAGTGCGGAGTAGCCCCGCGGGAATCGCCCCGCTTTCAACCTCCGTCATCCGCCCCCAGGATCAGCCCGGACGTAGGAACCCCCGTGCCCGCCGTGACCAGCACCCGGCGGGCCTCGGATATCTGGTTCACGGACGTGCCACGCAGCTGCCGTACGGCCTCCGCCACGCCATTCATCCCGTGCAGGTACGCCTCCCCGAGCTGTCCCCCGTGTGTGTTCAGCGGCAGTCGCTCCTCAGCGACGAAGTCCGCCGCCTCACCCGGCTTGCAGAACCCGAACTCCTCCAGCTGCATCAGCACGAACGGTGTGAAGTGGTCGTACAGAATCCCTACATCCATCTCGGCCGCCGTCAGCCCGGACGTACGCCACAACTGCCGCGCCACCACCCCCATCTCCGGCAGCCCCGTCAGATCGTCCCGGTAGAAGCTGGTCATCTGCTCCTGTCTCCGGCCGGCGCCCTGGGCCGCCGCCGTGATCACCGCAGGCGGATGCGGCAGGTCTCGCGCCCGCTCCACGGAGGTGACGACCAGGGCCTGTCCGCCGTCGGTCTCCTGGCAGCAGTCCAGCAACCGCAGCGGCTCGACGATCCAGCGCGAGGCGGCATGGTCGGCGAGCGTGATCGGTCTGCCGTGGAAGTACGCCGCCGGATTGGTCGCTGCGTACTTCCTGTCCACGACCGCGACCTGCCCGAACGCCTCTGACGTCAGCCCATACGTGTACAGATAGCGCTGCGCCGCCATCGCCACCCAGGAGGCAGGTGTGAGCAGCCCGAACGGCAGGCCCCAGCCGAGCGCCGCACCCTCGGCCGACGGCTCCCGCCGCTGCACCCCGGACCCGAATCTCCGCCCCGACCGCTCATTGAACGCCCGGTAGCAGACCACGACTTCGGCCACCCCCGTCGCCACCGCGAGCGCGGCCTGCTGCACGGTCGCGCAGGCCGCCCCGCCGCCGTAGTGGATCCGTGAGAAGAAGGACAGCTCCCCCATACCGGCGGCTTGGGCAACCGTGATCTCCGGGCTGGTGTCCATCGTGAACGTCACCATCCCGTCCACATCGGCCGCCGTGAGCCCCGCGTCGTCGAGCGCGGCGCGCACCGCCTCCACCGCCAGCCGCAGCTCACTGCGCCCCGAGTCCTTGGAGAACTCGGTGGCCCCGATCCCCACGACCGCTGCCCGTCCGCCGAGCGCGTCCCTCGTCCGTACGCTCATGACCGGCCCACTCCGTCCGTGCCGCCCGGGACCGTCACGGTCACCGTCCCTGTGACGTGTTTGCCGATGCCGTTGTCCCCGACCACCCTCACCGTGACCGTCTTGCTCGCAGCGGCATCGCCCTCGACCTCCGCGACCTCCGCGACCGTGCCGGTCAACACCATCGTGTCTCCGGGGTAGTTGGGCGCCCCCAGTCTGATCGCCACTTTGCGGAGGACGGCCGTGGGACCGAAGTGGTCCGTGATGTAGCGGCCGACCAGACCATTGGTCGTCAGGATGTTCATGAAGACGTCCGGCGAGCCCTTCTGCCGTGCGAGCTCCGCGTCGTGGTGCACGTCCTGGTAGTCGCGCGAGGCGATGGCCCCGGCGACGATGAGTGTGCGGGTGATCTCGATCTCCAGGGGCGGCAGCTCATCGCCGACACAGACCATCTGCCCGTCACCGGCGCTCATGCCTCCATCGCCCCCTTCCCCTCTCCCTCGCCCTCTCCGTGCACGATCAACTCCCCCAGCTCCTGAAGCAGTTCGCTCCCGCATCCCAGATACGCGTCCAGCTGCCGCCCCCACAGAAAGTGCCGGTGCACAGGATGGTCGAGGTCGGCCCCCATGCCGCCGTGCAGATGCTGGCCCGTGTGCACCACGCGCTGCCCCGCCTCCGAGGCCCACCACGCGGCGGTCAGCGCATGACTGGCGTACTCCAGCCCCTCGTCACGTCGCCAGGCCGCCTCGTACGCCGTGACCCGTATCGCCTCCGTGTCCATGTACGCATCCGCTGCCCGGAGTTGGACCCCCTGCTTGGCCGCCAGCGGCCGCCCGAACTGCTCGCGGGTGTTGGTGTACTCCACTGCCCGAGTCAGCGAACCCGCGCACACCCCGGCCTGCAGCCCCGCGAAGGCGGTACGCGCGGTGGCGAGCACGTCGTCGTACGGCCTGCCCTTGTTCGCCCCGTCCCGGCGCACCCCGCTCTCGTACACCCCCTCGCCGAGCCGCTCCGCCGGCGTGCCGTCCAGCGTCAGCCGCCCCGCAGACCAGGGCGCCGTCAGCTCGACGGGAGTGCACTCCGCGTCTGTGCTCCGCACCAGCCACAGTCGGCGCTTGTCGTCCACGACCAGAACGTGGGTGGCGTCGCGGAGCCACGGCACTGCGGCGACGGTGCCGCTCAACTCCCCGGGCCTTTCCTCCCGTACAGCCGCTGCGCGCAGCGCCCCGCTCACCACCGCTGTCCCGTCCCCGATGGCCGGCAGCAGCCGCTCCCGCTGCTCCGCCGAACCATGTGCCGACACCGCCAACAGCCCGTACACACAGCTCGCCGCGAACGGCACCTGGGCCGTCGTCCGCCCCTGTTCCTCCAACAGGAGCACCAGCCCGAGGAGCCCTGTCTCCTCCACGGCGGCCACGAGCCCGGCCTCGCACAGCGCCTTCCACAGCTCGGCGTCACTGCCCGTCCTGGCGGCGGCGAGCCGCTCGGGCGTGGACAGGTCGCCGAAGATCCGCGCGGCCAGCTCACGGGCCGCCGCCTGCTCCTGTGTGGGTGTGAAGTCCATGTCAGCCCCCACTCCCCTCGACGGCTCCGACAGCACGGAAGACCGGCAGCTCCAACTCCTCGTCCACCCGCTCGTATTCGAGGCGTACCGGCATCCCGATCCGCACCTCGTCGTGCGGCACTCCCACCACGTTGCTGATCATCCGCACGCCCTCGGCGAGTTCGATCAGCCCGACCGCATGGGGAGGATCGAAGGCCGGGAAGGGCGGGTGGTGCATCACGACGTACGAGTACACGATCCCCCCGCCGCTCGCCTCGACCGTGTCCCACTCCAGTGACCCGCACGCGTTGCACCCCGGCAGCCAGGGAAAGCGCAGGGTCTTGCACGCGTCGCAGCGCTGGATCAGCAGCCGGTGCCGGGCCACGCCCTCCCAGAAACCGGCGTTGTCACGGTTGACCACAGGACGGGGACGCCGGGGCCGTGACGCCGTCGAGGCCTCCGAAGCCGCCGCCTCGGTTGCCGGTGACGCATCTTCCGCAGCCCTTGCTTTCCGGGTCGCAGGTGCGTACTTGAAGATCCGGAAGCGATGTGTCCCCGCCGGCTGACTCCCTGCCCGTACATCCATCCGCGTCGTGACGAAATACCCCGTGCCCAGCTTGGTCGTCTTCCGCGCGGAGACCGATTCGACCACCGAGTCGAAGGTGATCTCGTCTCCCGGCCGCAGCGGGCGCAGATACTCCTGCTCGCAGTCGGTGGCGACCACGGAGGTGTACCCGGCGCCGTCGAGCAGCCCGAGCAGTTCGTCGTACGCCTTCGACCGGCCCTTGTGCCCGGACAGTCCCCCCATGGTCCACGCCTGGAGCATGGTCGGCGGAGCTATGGCGTTCGGCCCCGCATACGCCGGATTTCTGTCTCCCGTCGCCTCGCACCAGTGCCGGATCATCGGCTCGTTGACCGGGTCCTTGCCCACGCCCGCTACCGCTGCCGCCCGTCCCTCGTACGCCTTCAGCCGTGCGTCGAGGTCCCCGCCGGACTCCTCGCTCACCGCCGCCCCCTCGTCATCCCGAGCCGCATCGTCGCCACGATCTCCCGCTGCACCTCGCTCACCCCGCCCCCGAACGTGTTGATCTGCGCCGCTCTGTTCATCCGCTCCAGCTCGCCGTCCCCGAACACACCCGGCGAACCCGAGCGGATCAGCCCGTCCGCTCCCACAATTTCCTGACACATTCGATACACCGCGACCGTCGATTCGGTTCCCGCGAATTTCACGCCGCTCGCATCGCCGGGCGCCAGCCGACCGGCCCCGACGTCCCCCACCAAACGCCAGTTGAGCAGGCGCGATGCCGCCAGCCGGGCATGCGCCTCGGCCAGTCTCGATCGCACCCACGGCTCGTCAACCCTGCGCCGCCCGGTCACCGGATCGGGCGTACGGGCAGCGGTCAGCGCGGCGGCATAGAAGTCCTCGGCCTGCATGCCGATCGCCGCGAGCGCGACCCGCTCGTGATTGAGCTGGTTGGTGATGAGACCCCAGCCGCCGTTCTCCTCGCCGACGAGATTGCCCGCCGGAACGCGGATCCCGTCGTAGTACGTGGCCGTCGTGGTCAGCCCGCCCACCGTCTCGATCGGCGTCCATGAGAAACCGGGGGCGTCGGTGGGCACGAGCAGGATCGAGATGCCCTGATGCCTGGGCGCGTCCGGGTCTGTGCGGCAGGCAAGCCAGATCCAGTCGGCGTTCTGCGCGTTGGAGGTGAAGATCTTCTGCCCGTCGACGATCCAGTCCCCGCCGTCGCGCACGGCGCGCGTCCGCAGCGAGGCGAGGTCGGTCCCGGCCGACGGCTCCGAGTACCCGATCGCGAACACGAGGTCCCCGCGCAGAATCCGGGGCAGGAAGAAGTCCGTCTGCTCCTCGGTCCCGTACTTCATCAGCGTCGGTCCGACCGTGTTCAGCGTGACCATGGAGACGGGTGCGCCCGCCCTGTAGGCCTCGTCGAAGAACACGAACTGCTCATCGGCGCCGCGCCCCTGACCTCCGTACGCCACCGGCCAACCCAGCCCCAGCCAGCCGTCGATACCGATGCGCCGCAGAAGCGCCCGCTGCCGACCCGAATCGGTGGCGCGCGGCGGCCCGTCAGGCATCAGGTCCCGGAAGTACGTACGGAGTTCGGCGCGCAGCCGTCGCTGGCGCTCGGTGGGGGCGAGGTGCACGACGACGGCCCTCCCGGACCTCGTACGAACAAGGATTTCTGACTGTCCGTCAGATTCTGGGGACTGTCAAGGTCACCGGAAACACCCCGTTCGAAACCGAGGCACAACCGCCTCCACGAAGCCGCCCCCTCCTCTTCCTTTTTTCGAACACTCGTACGAACATGGAGTCATGGCCACCATCGACCGGCAGGCCACGACGCTGGCCCTTGCACACGCGCTGTCAGCCGCCGAACGCGGACTGGCCGTCATCCCGCTGTCCCGAACCAAGCTCCCGGCGCTGCGCTCCCCGCACCGCGACGACCCGACAGCGCCGCCCTGCCACGGGGAGTGCGGTCACTTCGGGCACGGTGTGTACGACGCCTCGACCGAACCGGAACGCATTCGCGAGCTCTTCGCCGCCGCCCCCTGGGCCACCGGCTACGGCATCGCCTGCGGTCTGGAGCCACACCACCTCATCGGCATCGACCTCGACACCAAATCGGGCACCGACTCCTCGGCGGCGCTGCGCGAACTCGCCCTGCGCCACCTGTTCACGATCCCGGAGACGGTCGTCGTCATGACCCCCAGCGGCGGCCGCCACCTGTGGCTGTCCGGCCCACCCGACGTCGTCGTCCCCAACTCGGCGGGCCGCCTCGCCCCCGGCATCGACATCCGCGGCGCCGGCGGCTACCTCGTCGGCCCCGGCTCGCGCTCCGCGCACGGCGTCTACAGCACGGCTCCGGGTACCTCCCACCTGGCGCCCGCACCCTGCCCACGCGCCCTCCTGCGCCTGCTCACGCCCCCGCCCAGGACCCACCACCCCACACCCTCCTCAGCAGGCGGGCACGGCCAGGGCCTGGTCCAGTTCGTCGCCGCCGCCCATGAGGGCCAACGCAACACCCGCCTCTTCTGGGCGGCCTGCCGGGCATACGAGAACGGTATCGGCGACGAACTCGTCGAACCGCTGGTGGACGCGGCGCTCCAGGTGGGCCTTTCGGAGCGGGAGGCAAGGTCGACGGTGGGGTCGGCCCGGCGGCTGGTGGGTGGCCGACAAGGGTGAGGGAGGGGCGGGGGCTCCCGAGGGTGCACGCAGAAGGGGTGTCTCTGAGTGAGAGACACCCCTTCTGGCCAGCACCTACGCTGAGCTGCGGCGGTGGGTGTGGGATTTGAACCCACGGTGACATCGCTGCCACGACGGTTTTCAAGACCGTTCCCTTAGGCCGCTCGGGCAACCCACCTCTGCCCCGCCCACCTGGGGCGGAGCATGTACAGCCTACCGGCCCCGGGTGTCTCGCCGGGGGCCGTGGTCCACACGGGGTCCACGGGCTCTGTTTCCGCTGCCCAGGGCGTCCCGCCGACGTGTGGAAGTCTAGGGCTGTGCCAGCAGGAAAAGGGCTTCCACTGGTGCCGCGTCCATACCCACCCCATGGCTCTGTACAGCACGAGCGCAGTCGAGCAGGGCAAGGCCCCAACCATCGGTGTATCGACGGTCACCACACTGACTACCAGGCTTAATCTCTACTTTTTAGGCACCTGTGAGTGACCGTCACGCGGTATTCAGGAACCTGTGCCCGATGATCCGTCGGGCTGCCGTGGAGGGCTTGTTCCGCCGCCATGAGCTCGCTCGCGGTCATCGGCGGGCCGGAGCCGTCGCTCGCGGCGGCCATCAGCCGGGCGGCTGCCGGGGGCTGACCTCCGGCGGTATCACCAGCAGGTCCCACCGGCCGGCGGTGTAGGACAGCAGCATGATCTTGTACGGGTCCAGCTCCCGCGCGAACCAACCGACCTTCACCACATGACCGTTGACGGGCACCTTGCGCGGGATGACCGGCCAGTACTGAGGGTTGACGGCGATCCGGGTGATCCGTCCCCACAGAGGATCCAGCACGTCGGCCAGAGCTGAGAGTTCGCCTGGCAGGTCCCGGGAGCGGGGCCACCAGGCGCCGTCCAGACCCCGTCGGGACGTACTCATGGGCTTCAGCGCGAGGCGGGTGCTCGGAACCCTGAAGGGCACCATCCGCAGCGGGGCAAGGTCGGTGGTCGCGGACATCGCGCGAACCCGTCTCCAGACCGCTGCCACAGGCTCGGCCCGGTGTCGTCACTCGCCGAGAACGACACCGACATGGCGATCGGTGTGCGAAATACTCTCGATGCCTCCACGCTACTCCGCTGGGACGCCGAACGGGCTCCGGTGAGGCGCGGGTTGTGAACACTGCCCTGCACACCTCTGATGAGGGGCCATGCCGACCTTTATGACGAGAACGCTTCAGACCTCGTCCGTCTGCTCGCGGTCATCCTCCGAGGACTGACTGGTCACCAACCAGGACCGGGCCGACTCCGCCGGGCGGGTGGTGTCCACGGTGAAGTGGAGACGGGTCCCACCCTCGCTGCCCTCCGGACAGCTGCGCTGCTCGACGGAGGCGAAGCAACGACGGAGAACCTCCGCAACCGTACGGGAGACTTCGGGGGACGCGGCCACGATGCGTACTTCGGCGTGCCCGGCAGAGGGGACTTCCAGTGGCTCCATGGTGACCTCGTTCTTCAAAACGACGTGACGAGGGGCATAAGTCCGTCGCGCCACACTCCACCGTCTCCAGCGAGAAGGAAGCCCTACATCATTGGCCGTCCCCGTCCCCGTCCCCGTCCCCGTCGCGGGGTTCGCGGTGAGTGGTGCCGCCGGGCGATCCTGCAGGCCCCGCCGACTGCCGGGTCCTCCGGCTTCGTCGGCCGATCCACGGCAGGGCTCACCGTTGTGGAATGCCGCGATCCGCTGATCGTGCCTGCCTTTCAAGCCAACGCCATCAACCCGGACGCCACCCGGGACGGATGAGCCGTCCCTGGGCGACCACGCCCGTCTCGCGGCCGGACTCGTTACGCCGTGTCGTTGAGGCGGTCCATCACCTCGTACAGCTGCTGCGAGGTCAGCGGGTTGGTGGGGAGCGGGTGGGCTGCTTCGGTGCGCAGGCCAGCGAGTGTGCAGGCGACGCCGCGGCGCCAGGCGTCGGGGGCGGTGTCCTTGGCGGCGGGAGCGTTCGCAGACGTGCATCAAGCGTGAGGCGTCCGGGTAGCGGTCGGCGACCACGTCGGCGATCGCGGGGTCGGTGGCCTGCAGTTCGCAGACCGTCTCGATGTAGTACGCAAATTCCAGGCGTCCTCATACGCCAAGGCCTGCTCTCGACGCCCACACAGACTGAGCCACCTGGCCGCCGCCCACAGGCTGGGCGACCAGATGCACGAACGGCTGCTGCGAGCCCACCTCGGCGAGGGCGAGATCGTCGACGACCCCGACACGCTGGTACGGCCCGGCCTCAGCCGGCCGGTTCGCTCTGCGCAGGCACCAGTGCACGGGGTGGCCTGGGCACATCCGCCGTTTTTCCGGAACCCACCCCCCGAGCGGTGCGCCGCCACAGCCGTCCCAGAGCCCGGTAGAAGCGGTCCGGAAGGAAAACCGCGTCCGCGATGATCATCGCACCGGAGAACAGGGGCAGTCCCATGAGTACCGCGATACCCAGGTGCATGCCCAACAGCATGATCAGGACCGGGTACTTGAGCCGCCCGAACAGGACGAACGGGAAGGCGACCTGCAACAGCACCGTCAGGTAGCAGGCGATGGCGATCAGTAGGTCGTGCTCGTCCGCCATGAGGGAGAGTCCGGGCCAGGGCCGGAACAGGTCGAGGTTCAGGGCGTAGTGGAGAGCGGTCCCGTTGCCCCAGGACCCGCCCTGCACTTTGTACAGGCCCGCGGACCCGTACACGAAGCAGACCTGGGCAGCAATGACGAGCATCCCGCAGTTGTGCAGCACGGCGGTCAGCGTCCGCCGGGAAGCGCGGAGGTGATGCCGGAGCCCGCCCGCCTTCCCGCCCACCGGCAGGTGGTGGGACTTGGCCTTGGCCGCCGTAGCAGCCGCGGATGCGCGAAGCCAGGTTCTGCGCGCGTCCAGGGAACAGCGACGGCCGCACGCGGTGAAGACGAGATAGACGGCCATGAGGAGGATGAGGTTGTCTCCTCCGTCGGTCATGAAGATCGCCCTGCCGTGGAACGACACGACCACGACCGCGAACAGCACGGACACCGCTCTGGTCCGCCAGCCGAGGGCGAACAGTGCCGATACGCAGACGGCCAGTGCGTAACAGGCCTCGAAGTAGGCTCGATCGTCGGACAGGGTGAGGATGCTGACCCATCCCGTCTGGTCGAACAGTTGTCTCGCCAGCTCCGGCGTCCACGGTGATCCCGGACCCCAGATCTCGTCGCGGTGCGGAAACTCGCGCAACAGGAAGACGAGGTAGACAAGCCCGTATCCGATGCGCAGGACCGCCGCGGCATACAGGGAGACAGGCCGTTCGGTCAGGACACCGAGGCCCGCATGCCTCCGGTCGGGTGCGCGGTGCGGCGCGCCCGCCGCCGCCCTCTCGGCTGCACGCGGGTGCGGTGCGGGTACCTGCTCAGTTTCCATGGGAGTCCACCTTCACCTTCCACCAGGGCAGATACCGCGTTTCGGCACGTCTGGGCGCGGCTGCGGCCGGGGCCGGGCCGCCCGCCGGCGCGGGCGCGGCGATGGGCAGGGTGACCACCCGTAGCTGGATGGCCTCGAAGTTCCCGCCACGGTGGGCGGCGACGCGCTTCGAGGCGATGTTGGTCAGATATTGCTGCGTCATCAGCGCCCGCTGCGAGCGCGGCTGGTCGTCACCACCGTGGGTTTCGAGGTAGGAACTCCAGGCCCGTCGCAGCATGTTCTGTGCCGTATGGCTCGGGAAGGGATTGTGCTTCACCGCGGAGTTGTCCACGGCGGTCAGATCGAACCAGCCGCTCACCCGCGTGGCGCCGTCCGGGGCAGTGTGCATGGTCCTCACCGAAATCTGTCGGTTGACCGACTCCGGATCCGGGGCGAAGAGTCGCCAGTTCTGCTCGAACAGCGGGTGGACCCATGCATCGACTTGCCGGCTGTATTGCTGGGAGAGCGAGTTCGTGGGCGTCACGTGCAGAAACACCAGGAGCACATGGACCAGGGCCGTCGCCAGGCAGAGGGCCGCGGCAGTACTCGTCAGCGCTTGCAGGAGGATCGGCACAGGCTCCGATTGTTCCGGGGACTGTTCCATGGATTCCTGCTTGAATTCGTCCGCGGGTCTGCCCGCAGATTCGTTCGTCGATTCGTCCGTACCCGTCGACACAACGCCATCCAGCACGGCCCCACCCGGCCTTTCGATCCCGGCTTCTCTCACTGCTTCTCCTGAAGCTGTCGTCGGCGGCGCGCGACGGAATCGACACCGATCCGCCGCGCGCCGCCCGTCCCCTCAGGGACGCACGCAGGACTCAGCTACGAGCGCTGTCGTAGCCGTCGTCTTTACGGGGCTCGTCGTCGTACCCGCCGTCATCGCCGTGCTCTTCGGGCTTTCCGTCGTGGTCGTGGCCGTACGGCTTCCCGTGGTCGTAGCCGTCCGGCTTCCCGTGGTCGTGGTCACCGGGGACGCCGCCATCGACGCCGCCGATGAGGCCGCCCAGGAGGCCGCCGTCAGTCGCGCCCGTGATGCCACCGTCAGTCGCGCCCGTGATGCCACCGTCAGTCGCGCCCGTGATGCCACCGTCAGTCGCGCCCGTGATGCCACCGTCAGTCGCGCCCGTGATGCCGCCGTCAGTCGCGCCCGTGGTGCCGCCGTCAGTTCCGGCAGTGGTGGCTCCCGTGGTGCCACCAGTGGTCGCGGTTCCGCACGACCCCAGGTCGATGTCGTTGGTGTCCATCGTCACGGAAGCGTTCCGCGCCAGGGCCCGCCCATTGATGTCCGCGTCGGTGTTAAGCGTGATCGACGTCAGGGCCATGATGGTGCCGACGAAGTCAGTGCCGGTTCCAAGAGTGGCGGAGCTTCCGACCTGCCAAAAGACGTTGCACGGTGAAGCACCGTTGATGAGGTTGACGTTGCTGTCGGACGCGGTCGTCAGCGTCGAACCGATCTGGAACACCCACACAGCATTGGGGTCGCCCTCGGCGTCCAGCGTGAGGTCGCCTGTGAGTTGGGCGGAGCTGTCGAATTTGTAGACACCGGGAGTCAGCGTGAGGCCACCGAGGTCCTGCCCGGTGAGGTTGTCGTTCGGGGCCTGGCCCGCAGCATCGTTGTACGCAGCTGTCAGATCGGCCTGAGCTTGGGCGGCGTGGGCGTCACCCTGATGGATCGTGCCCAGCACCGTACCGGGAGGGAACCCGATGACAGTCGAACCGGGACTGACTCCCAGATTTCCGGAGACTACAGACGGCCCGGTGTTGGTGACCGACTGCCCTCCCAGCACGCCGTAGGTCACCGCGTTCTCTCCGAGGTCAACCGGTGTAGCGGCGTGCGCGCGTGTCTGCGTCAGCGCGAGGACGACGGCGGTGACCACCACGGCCGTCACTGCCGCGATCCACACCGAAATTGTGCGCCGTACAGGCGCGTCAGGGATATTTAGCGTCATCGAGGGGCCAACTCCTTTGAGGAAATGATCTCGGTGATTCTCGGCCGCGCGGAATCTCCAGATTCTGCGGTTGACATATTACGCAGATAAGAAATCCATTTACGGCTTCCGCGAGCCGGTTTCACTGAAATGGAAGAACTCTGGACACGGTCTGTACAAATGATTAATGGGCCGAATGGTACTGTTATCAATACGGCCCGATGGCAGGCCGACGGCCCTCGGGGCGCAGTCTTTCCCGCAGGCCCGAGCGGCTTTGGGCGGGGGCGGTGTGGTGGCGGGGATTCGACGGACCACTCCCGGGCTGGCGGCAACCCGACCGCCTCCTGGGGATCGCAGGAGGCAGGTAGGCCGAGCAGGAACCCGCCCCCTGTGACCGGACGGCCTATTTCCACTCCTGGCTGCATGCGGAAGAACTCGGCTCCGCAGCAGTCGTCAGCGGAGGGGGCGCCGCATGATGCGCCAGGGCCCTCGCGCCGCGACGAAGGCCACAGCGGCCACACAAGGACGATCGGTCATCGCGGACAAGGCCTACAGCTCTCGAGGCTTCCGCAGCTACCTACGCAAACGCGGTATCGCGCACACCATCCCGGAGAAGACCGACCAGCGACGTCACCGGCACAACTGGGGGCACCGCGGCGGGCGGCCGCCGGCGTTCGACCGGGACATCTACCGGCAACGCAACATAGTCGAGCGCTGCTTCAACCGACTAAAAAGCTTCCGAGGCATCGCCACCAGATACGAGAAGACCGCTGTCTCCTACGAAGCGGCGGTCACACTCGCGTCATTCCTGCTCTGGGCAAGATCCGTTTGAAGACGGACCCCAGGAGAGACCATCGCCTACACCCGGGACCGGTTCGTCTTCGGACGGCCTCCGTCCTCCCTCCAGGCCACCCGCTTTGCCTTGGCCGAGCTCGCGACCGAAACCGAGATCGCCCAGAGCTTCACCGACCGTTGTGTCGGCGAACTGGCAGCTGGCCGGCTGACGGACACCGAGGCGGCCATGGCCAAATGGTGGGTGACCGAACGCCAGCAGCGTCTCGTCTCTCGCTGCCTGCAACTGCACGGCGACTACGGTTTCATGACGGAATACCAGATCGCCAAGGACTTCGACTTCGTCGACACCCGCACGAGCACCCTGTTCGCCGGCACCACGGAGATCATGAAAGAGATCATCGGCAAGTCCCTCCTGCGCTGACAGGCCCGACCACCTACGGCCACAGAACTGAGGCCGCTCCCGCCTCGCTGCACTGGGCGTCGCTGCCGGGTCCGCATCGCGTCAGCACTGGGTCAGCTTGTCAGCACCCATCGAGTAGCTGGACGGCGTAGCCGACCGAGTGGACCACTGGCCACCATCTCGTCGACCTGACGTTAAATCGACCGAACCGGCGTCCGCTCCTCAACCTGTCTGAGATCCTCGAGTCCGATCGAGAGGGTCCGCAGGTATGGAGTGGAAGACCCACGGTGAGCGACAGATCTACACCAACAAGTGGGTGAATCTGTGTCTGGTCGACGTCCAGCAGCCTGACGGACGCAGGTGGGAGTACCACGTCGTTCGTCTCCGGCACCTGGCCGTGGCCGCCGTGGTCAACGACCGCCAAGAGGTCCTGATGATGTGGCGGCACCGCTTCATTACGGACTCGTGGGCCTGGGAGCTGCCCATGGGCCTGGTCGAGGAGGGTGAATCCCCGGAAGAGGCGGCGGCCCGCGAAGTCCTGGAGGAGACGGGCTGGCGCCCTGGCCCCATCAAGCCTCTCATCTACGCCGAGCCGGCCAATGGCATCACCGACTCCCAGCACCACGTCTTCCGCGTGGATGGCGCGACCTACGCCGGTCCGCCCACGGAGAAGAACGAGTCCGACCGCATCGAGTGGATCCCCCTCGCGGAGGTGCGGGGAATGATCGACCGCCACGAGATCGTGAGCAGTGGATCGCTCGTCGGTCTCCTGTACCTGCTCATGGATGAAGCGATCCGCTGACCGGTGGGAGACGTTCCCGTAGCCTCGCCTCGAAAGCCAGGGCTACGGGCTCTTGTCTGTGCGGGGCCAACTGGTCATAGAACTCCCTGAGATGGCCTGACACTCGCTCGGAGGCCACCGCCGACGCGGTTCCAGGGCTTGTGTGGCGGTGTGGCACGCCTGGTCAAGCTTGCCCTGGTCAAGCCTCGTACGGGCGAGCCAGAACGCGTGAAACGCACGGCCGCGCTGGTTGGTGCGGTCCTCCCGCCGTAAGGTGGTCCGGTCGTGGAAGCCCTGATCAGGACCCCGGTGCCGATGGTACCGGGGCGGTCGGCGTGCTCGGATGCGGGTGCGCGGCTGCAACCACGGCTTCCTGTTGTCGAGTTAGAGAGGATCACTGTTGCGGTTCGGCCAGCGGAAGCCCAGTTCTGACCTGAGCCACCGAAAGTCAGCCACGACGGCGGGACCGCCGAACGAGCACCCGTAACGTGTGTCTCCAGCAACCCCGTACCGGCCTCAGCCACGTTTCTTCCATGCGTCACGGACTGCAACTCGATCCGGCCTGGGCGTTGCCGACGTGGCATGCCAACTGGGCTCGGGCTGCGGCTATACGGGCCATGCGGCGTTGAACGGTGGGCGGTTGGGTGGCGCGGTCTCGCTTGCTGGGCGTCGGCCTGGTCCTGGTGCTGGGAGCGGCCGGGTTTCTTCCTGGTCTAGACCGTATGGAGAACCGGCGCCTCGCTCGCAAGTTGGCGCGGGTTGCCGCCACTCTGAGTGGCGGTAGAGCCGCAATTGCGAGCGCGAGGAGGACCCGCGGCACAGCTATGAGCAGCCCCGCCGGACACCGCGCGGCCACGCTCGACCCTAGACCCGCGGAACACTCCCGACGCACAACCGGTCATGCGGTACCCAACCCGCGCATATCAGCCTGACCGCGCGTCGAGCCGACACGCCTCACCACACGCCCTCTCCCACCGGCCCAACAGCACGAAGACCAGGCCCGGCACCTGAGTGTCGAGCCGGACACCGCACGTCCCTTGACACCCAAGCCCTCCATATCAGCTGTCCGCCTTGGCGGTGTTGCGCGCTGAGCGGCGGCGGCCACGGGCCGCCAGCGCGCGCGGCCCGTAGGCGGGCCGCCTTGATCCAGTTAAAGAAACTCTGAACAGCTCCGCTGCGCTGAGCCCCTGGCCGGCCGCGCTGCCATGCGCTGTCCCCGTCTTCCCACCAGGGCCAGACCCGGCCTTGGGGGCATCTTCGTTCCACGCAGATCCGACGCGACAAGCTCACCCAGTGGCAGCGGGCAGCTCGCTGAGCTGAGCGTGGAGCTGACCTGCCAATTCTCTCCGAGTTGTGGTCCACGTCTGGTCCACGCGCCCTGATCCACGACGCGACAAGGCCGGATCAAGGTGAGACAGCCCAATGTCTATAACCTGCGGAGGTGGTGGGTTCCGCACTCATGGTGACGCTTTCACGTCACACGTTTTCAAGACCGTTCCCTTAGGCCGCTCGGGCAACCCACCCCGCGCCGACCAGAGATCGGCGCGGGATCAAGACTAACGGGTCAGCCGGCGTGGCGGGTCAGCTGTCGCCCTCCCGTTCGCCGAGGGTGACCTCGGTCGTGTTGGTCTTGCCGTCGCGGGTGTACGTGAGCGTGACGGTGTCGCCGGGCTGGTGGGTCCAGATCTCGCCGATCAGGGCGGGGCCGCTGTCGATCGCCGTGTCGTCGATCTTGGTGATGACGTCGCCCGGCTGGAGACCGGCCTTGTCGGCGGGGCCGCCCTGCTCGACCGCGTCCGCCCCACCGGCGCCCTCCTCGGTGATCCTCGCGCCTCCGGTGCCCTCCTCGAGGGAGACCGAGGCGCCGATCACCGGGTAGACCGGCTGGCCGGTCCTGATCAGCTGCTGGGCGACGTTCCTCGCCTGGTTGATCGGGATCGCGAAGCCCAGGCCGATGGAGCCGGACTGACCGGTGCCGCCCAGGCCGTTGCTCGCGGACTGGATGGCCGAGTTGATGCCGATCACAGAGCCGTTCGCGTCCAGGAGGGGACCGCCGGAGTTGCCCGGGTTGATCGAGGCGTCGGTCTGCAGGGCGCTCATGTACGAGGCCTTGCCGCTGGAGCTGCCGTCACTGGAGGCCACCGGGCGGTTCTTGGCGCTGATGATGCCCGTGGTCACCGTGTTGGACAGACCGAAGGGCGCGCCGATCGCGATCGTGGAGTCGCCGACGGCCACCTTCTCGGAGTTGCCGATCGGCAGCGGCTTCAGGTCCGCGGGCGCGTCGTTGAGCTTGATGACCGCTACGTCGTAGCCCTGTGCGTTGCCGACCACCTCGGCGTCGTACTTCTTGCCGTTGGGGAAGGTCGCGGAGAGCTTGCCGCCGTCCACCGCCTCCGCCACCACGTGGTTGTTGGTGAGGATGTGGCCCTGCTTGTCGAAGACGAAGCCGGTGCCCGTGCCGCCCTCGCCGCTGCCGCTCTCCGACTCGATGGTGACGGTGCTGGGCAGCGCTTGGTTGGCGATCGCCGCTACCGTGCCCGCGTCGCGCTTGAAGTCACCGCCGCTCTGCGATGCGGACACCGTGGTCGAGCCCGTGGAGGAGTCGTTGCTGTCGGCCGCCCAATAGCCGATGCCGCCGCCCACGCCGCCCGCGACGAGCGCGGCCACCAGGACCGCGGCGATCAGGCCGCCACGGCCGCCGCCGGACTTGGGCGCGGGCTGCTGGTACGTGGATCCCCAGCCGGCTCCCGAGCCGCCGTTCGCATACGCGGGCGTGGCCGACGGAGGCGGAGGGGGCCAGGCGCCCGGCTCCGCACCTGGGGCGGCACTCGTGCCGTCGGGCGCTCCGGAGGGCACAGGCGGCAGCACGGCCGTCGGATCGCCCTCCTGAGATTCCGGATGGGACCCGGGTCGCGGCGGAACTCCGTGCTCCGGATGCGTGGAAGCAGCGGGAGCGTCCACCGGCACAGGAGGGGCAGACGGGGCGGGGGGTACCGCGTTGCCCTCGTTGTTGCCCTCGTTCTCGGTGCTCACAGCTCTTCCTCTCGATCCACTGCTGCTTTTTCCGGTCGCGCTCGGTCTCGCTCACTCATACGTGCTCATACGGGAACGTGATCCGTCGCGATTCAGCTGTGCAGGTACTTGCTTGTATGCCGTCAGCTTTTCCCACAGGACGTCAGGGCGCCATAAGCGGTGCCTGTGGGTCCGGGACCTTCCTTTGTACCTGAGAGCCCGGACTTCCTTCCCTTATATGGGACCAGTCCGACATAACCACCGCAGCTCCTGGGCCGCCGCCCTTAGTGCGTACCCACGCGCGTGGGCAGCATGACGCAGCCACGCGCGCGCGGTGGCACCATGACGCGGTGACCCACGCACGACAGCACCTGATTCAGGTGGTCGCCCATCGCGGCGCCTCCGAAGAAGCCCCTGAGCACACCCTGGCCGCGTACGAGAAGGCGATCGAGGACGGGGCCGACGCCCTGGAGTGCGATGTACGGCTGACCGCGGACGGCCATCTCGTCTGTGTGCACGACCGCCGCGTCAATCGCACCTCCAACGGCCGCGGCGCCGTCTCCGCCCTTGAGCTCGCCGACCTCGCCGCCCTGGACTTCGGCTCCTGGAAGAACCGGGACGAGGCGCCCGACTGGGAGCAGCAGCGGCCGCCGTCCTGGGAGCAGCAGTCCGTCCTGACGCTCGAGCGCCTCCTTGAGCTCGTCGCCGACGCCGACCGCCCCGTGGAACTGGCCATCGAGACGAAACACCCCACGCGCTGGGCGGGCCAGGTCGAGGAGCGTCTGCTGTACCTCTTGAAGCGCTTCGGCCTGGACGCCCCGGCCTCCGCCGCCGAATCGCCCGTACGCGTCATGAGCTTCTCGGCGCGCTCGCTGCACCGCGTACGGGCGGCCTCCCCGACACTGCCGACGGTCTACCTGCTCCAGTTCCTCTCGCCCCGGCTGCGCGACGGACGCCTGCCCGTGGGTGTCCGGATCGCGGGCCCGTCCATGCGGATCGTGCGCAACCACCCGCCGTACATCGAGCGCCTGAAGCGGGCCGGGCACCAAGTTCACGTATGGACCGTGAACGAACCCGAAGACGTCGATCTCTGCGTCGAACTGGGTGTCGACGCCATCATCACCAACCGCCCGCGCGCGGTACTGCGCCAGCTGGGCCGCTGACCTGCGAGGTCCTCGGGCCTCGGCCAGACCGTCGAAATCCGGCCACGCCATTACGGGGAGTGCTCCGGCGCGTTCGGTCCGTGTTCGAGGGTTACGAGTGCGTCACTGCATGTGCATTGGCCGGTTTCCGGTCCAGTCCAGGGGGGCATCCACACCGTGGCGTGGGGCGAAGGAGGTCTCGGGGGTGGCGTTGGTGGTGGCACAGGAGGTGCCCACGTCGTCGAGCATGGCCGTACCCCATGGCCCTGCGGGCGTGGGGGAAGCAAGACAGCGGATGCGCGATCAGTTGCGCACCGGTGGCGTGGCGGAAGCGGTCATCGACGATGCCGTACTGATCCTTTCCGAACTGTTGAGCAACGCGTGCCGGCACGGCCGGCCGCTGGGCGACGCGCTGGCGGGGGACGGGGATGTCCGGGCCGCATGGCGGGTGGACCCGGGCGGACGGCTGACCGTCGAGGTGACGGACGGCGGTGGTCCGACCCGCCCGGTTCCGGCCACGCCCTCGGTCACCGCACACGGCGGCCGCGGGCTGAACATCATCACCGCGCTGGCCGACGACTGGGGCGTCAGGGACGACGTCCATGGCGAGGTAACGGTGTGGGTGGTCGTCCAGAAGGACGCACATGACGCACACACGGAGCGCCGGCGCAACGACTTCGCGGCGCGCATCACGGCTCCGGCGGTGTCCGCGATACCCGACCTGGACTTCGGGGACGCATTCGACGACTTGGACTGAGGCGCTGGTCTGGCCGAAGCTCCGGTTGGACTGAAACACCGGTTACGGGACGACTCGACAGGGTGGCAGGTTGTCCACAGGTTCCCGTCGGTCCTCGTACGAGCGGCTAGGCTCGCGCCCGTACGAGACAAGCCGTAACCGGGAGAAACCCACGATGGCCAAGAAGCGATCCCAGACGAAGGCCAGGCAGCCGCGGCAGCAGGACGGCGACATCCCGGTTGTGGGAGCCCGTGAGCCCTGCCCGTGTGGCAGTGGCCGCCGCTACAAGGCGTGTCACGGGCGGAGCGCGTCGCATGCCGTGACCGAGCTGGTGCAGCGCCCGTTCGAGGGGCTGCCGGGCGAGTGCGACTGGGTCGCGTTGCGCGAGCTGGTGCCCGCGGCCACGGTCGAGCTGACGCTCAAGGAGTCCCTGCCGGAGGGTGTTCCTTCCGTCACGCTCGCGACCGTCCTGCCGATGGCGTGGCCCGCGCTGCGCCGCGACGACGGCTCCGTGATGATCGGCCTCCAGAACGACACCTCTTCCGGCGACATCAGCCGCGACCTCGCCGACACCCTTCAGCGAGCGCTGACCGCCGAGCCCGGCACTCCGATCCAGGGCCGGCGTGCCCCGGTGGACGGGCCGCGGCTGCAGGATCTCCTCGACCCCGAGGGCACGTTCGAGCCCGTGGTGCACTCGGGCTTCGAGTTCTGGGTCCCGGACTCGGAGAACGCGACTCCGGACGTGACCGCGTCCCTGGAGCGCGCCAACGCCGCCGCCATCCCGACCGTGAAGCTGTCGGGCGTCGACGCCGCGTACTGGTGCGAGACCCCGGACAAGAACCATCTGCGTTGGGTCATGCCGCACGCCGAGGAGCAGCTTCTGGACGCGCTCGCGCGGTTGCACGCGGCCGGCCGGTCGAGCCTCGGAGAAGGCACCCGTCTCGTGGGTTCCTTCCGAGCGCACGGCCTCACGGTGCCGGTCTGGGATCTGCCGACCGGTGTCACCGCGGAGGACATCGAGAAGCCGGCTGCCGAATTCGCCGAGCGGCTCGCCGCCGCACTGGCCACCGAAGCACCGCTCACCGCGGACGAGCGCCGGGCGCGTGGCGGCCTCACCAACCGCCAGCTCACGCTGAGTTGACGCCCGTTCGACACCCCGTCGGCGGCTGACCGACCGGTCAGCCGCCAGGGATCTCGCGGAACCGGTGACTCCTGTCACAACCCCCTGTCACGGCAGGAAATTCGGTGTCCGAATAGCCGAGATCGAATTTGCGAACCGCCGATCTCTTGTTACCGTTCAATAGCCCGGTTGCTGGTGCATCCCCCGTCGCCAGCAACCGGGTCTTTCTGTTTCCGGATCCCGGCCCGCCCTCTGCGAGCGCCCCAACCCGCCCTTTCCACAGGCGAGTTGACCCCCTACGCAGCCGAGTCGCTCCCCGAGCGCAGCAACAGAGGCCCCTCGGTGCCCGCCGCGAATTCCACGACCGCCGCGTACGCCCGCGCGTCCCCCGCCGTGCGCTCCCGAGGCGTCTCGCACGCCCCCGGCTCGTCGTCCGCGCCCACCGTGCAGTGCATCCGGACGGTACGGCTGCCGGGCGCCATGAGGGTCAGTACGGCGGCGAGGTCGTCGCCGGTCGCGTTGCGGTAGTACGTACGGGCCCAGGTGTCCCGCCCCCGGGTCAGCACGCAGGTCTGCGCCTCGATGCCGTCAGGGGAAGCGAGTTCGGGTCCGCAGCGGGAGGTTCCGGCGGGATCCAGGCCGAGCCATTGCGGACTCTCGGCGAGGCCGGCCCGCGAAGCGGCCACCATGTCGTCGACGTGTTCGGATGCACGTACTACCGCGGGACTCTCCTTGCCCGAGGGCCCAGCGGAAGCCACGGCCAGCGGCAGCGTGGCCGCGAGCGCGACGACGCCCGTCAGCGCCGGCAGACGAACTCTTCGGGAGCCCGGGGGTCGCCCTCCGGAGAAACGCAGCATGAAAGGGACGATAACGACCAAGAGGGGCCGCTCGGTTCGCCGCGCGCCCGATTCCCCTACAACTCGGGTGCGCTCACACCCGGACGAGTGAGGGCCTCCACCACGGCGTCCACGACGGCCTCCACATCGGGCACCCACGGCGCCGCCGAGCCGGGCAGCGGCGCCCGCTCCCAGCAGATCTGGCCCTGTCCGGTCTCGGACGGGGGCAGCGCGAGATAGCCGCCCTCTCCGTGGAAGCGCAGTGAGCCGGGCACGAAGTCCTTGGCGTACAGCAGCTCACCCAGCTGCTCGAATGAGTACGGCTTCACGAGCAGCGCCCAGCGCGTGGGGGAAGCGATCACCGGGCCGAGGCGCATGCCCATGTGATCGAGCGCCCCGAGCGCGCGGGAGGCGGCGAGCGCCGGCAGGCTCACCGCGCAGGGCGCCTGGCCGCCGGTGGCGAGGACGATCGGCGCCGCGGGGCGGTTCGTCCACCACCAGCGCACCATGCGCTCGTCGGTGGTCGCCGCGAGGAGACCGGGGTCGAAGGGGTGAGCACCTGGAACCGTGCACTCCGGGTCGGGGCACCCGCAGCGGGCCCGCCCCTGCGGGTCCGGCGCGACGCCGGGGAGCACGGGCCACTGCCATGCGGTCGCGAATGTCAGGGCCGCGCCGAGCATCTCAGGCCTTCCATTGTTTCGCCTGGAAAGGAGCCTGCGTCGCCTTCCGAGGATCTCGCGCATGAGCGCTCGTTCCTTTCCGTTGCACGCCTGGCAACACCGAGGACCACATCACACCATGTGTCGATCACTTCACTGTGCGTACCTACTGGCGCATCACACCCCTGTCCAGGACAAGGGGAACCCCTATGGGCCGAGCTTTGAGTGCGTCCGCGTCCATACTGCGCCTATCAACAGCATGGGCATGGCGTGGGGGTGGCGGCGCCTGGCGATTGCTGTCCCGCGTATTGCTTGCCGCCTCCGCCACGGGAGGATGGGGCACGGTCGTCGGTGGTTAAGACGCCCGGGTCCGTCGCCAGGTTCCGGGACGATCCCAACCACCCCTGGCCTTCACCGAGTACGTACCCATCACGACCGCTGTGACGCTCCGTCGAACAAGGCCAGTCGACCGCAATACACCGTAACCCGAGGCAGTTTTAAGCCAACTTTGCTTTTCTCAAGCTTCCCATCGGACACCACGAATCCCAGCAGGACAATGCTGGACATCCCCTCACGAGTACGTGTACATGTGGAGACACTGCTAGCGGCGCAGAATGACATGGGGGTTTGCGATGCTTTTGAGCAATACGCACCGGTCGGAAAGCCGGACGCCATGAACGCCCCTCACCTTCCGAAAGTGGCCGGAATCGATTCAACTGTTCCGGCACCCACACACACTGTCGCGCCCGCGCCTGCCGCTCCGGGTGCCTCTGCGGCCCCTTCTCCAAACCCCCCAGGAGCCGTTCTCCAGGACCGTCTCGCCGGCTGGGTGTCCGATCTCACTACGCTGCACGAGCTGACCGAGAGGATGGTTCGCACAGCGTGCCTGAGTGACGCACTTCATGAGCTTCTGCGTGCGGGCGCCGCCCTCGTGGGTGCCCGGCGAGGACTCGTCGTCATGGAACCGGGTGACGGCCACGGCCCGGACACGACCATCGGCCTGGGCCTCGCCCGCGCCGATCTCGGTCACATCGAGACGGTTCCGCGCAGCTGTATGTCGTACGGGAAGATCCTGGACGGACTACCCGGTGGCGAGGGCGAGATCGCACAGCCCGATCTGCATTCCGAGGACGGGCTCGACCCTCGTCACCGCGAGGTGGCCGCCCGGCTCGGCTATGCCGCGAGCTACGCGCTCCCGCTGTCCACCGAGACGGCGGGCCGCCTTGGCGCCGCCGTCTGGCTGTACGACGAGCCTGCCGAGCCGGTCGAGCGGCAGCGGCATCTCGTGGGTCTGTACGCCAGGTACGCGGCCGAGCACCTGGCCCGGCTGGTCGAACTGGAACGCACGCGCGCGTGCATGACGACGATCACCGAGGAGTTGCTGCCCTCGCGGCTGCCCCGGGTCTTCGGCGTCCAGCTCGCCGCTCGGCATCGCACCGGCCCGCGCGGCGGCGGCGACTGGTTCGACGCGCTGCCCCTGCCGGACGCCGCGCTCGGTCTCGCGGTCGGGTCCGTCACAGGGTCGGGGCCCAGCGCGGTGGCCGCCATGGGACGGCTGAGGGCATCCCTGCGGGCGTACGCCGTGATGGAGGGCGAGGACCCCGTCGCCGTCCTGTCCGATCTGGAACTGCTGCTCAGGCTGACTGAGCCCGCCCGCAGCGCCACCGGCCTGTTCGCGTACTGCGAGCCCACCTCGCGCAAGATCACGATGGCCGGTGCCGGGCACTGCCCGCCGCTGCTGATCGGTGAGCGTCGCACGGAGTTCGTGGAGACGTCGCTGTCGGCGCCTCTGGGCATGCTCGCCTGCTGGGAGGCGCCGAGCGTGGAGTTCCGGGCAGCGCCAGGAGAGACGGTTCTGCTGTACACGGACGGTCTGCTGCAGCGCACCGGCGACCCCACGGACCGGGCCTTCGCGCGACTGCACGCGGCGGCGGCAAGCGTGCCCAGGGCGCTGCGTGCGGACCCGGGGGCGCTCGCCGACCATGTGCTGCGGACGGTGCTGCCGCAGGAGCTCGACGCGGCCGACGGACGGGAGGACGTCGTGCTGCTGGCGGCGCGCTTCGAGTGAGTGCCCGTAGGCCGCGCAAAAGGACTTCCGCACCCTGGGCCCTCTCCCGTACGACCGTACGATGGAGGGGGTCCAGTGCCGTATCTAGGAGGATGATCGTGGCCGAAGAGCTCACTCCGGAGACTGGGGACGAGTCCGAAGAGCCGATCAAGCAGCGCAAGAACGGTCTGTACCCCGGCGTGTCCGACGAACTCGCCGAGAACATGAAGTCCGGCTGGGCCGACACCGAGCTGCACGGCCTGGAGCGCATCCCCCAGGCCGAGTACACCGCCGCCCGCCGCGCCGCGCTCTCCGCGCGTTTCCCGGGCGAGCGGCTGGTCATTCCCGCGGGCAACCTGAAGACGCGCTCGAACGACACGGAGTACCCCTTCCGCGCCTCCGTCGAGTACGCGTACCTCACCGGCAACCTCACCGAGGACGGTGTCCTTGTCCTGGAGCCCAAGGGTGACGGCCACCGGGCGACGATCTACCTGCTGCCGCGCTCGGACCGGGAGAACGGCGAGTTCTGGCTCTCCGGGCACGGCGAGCTCTGGGTCGGCCGCCGCCACTCCCTGGCCGAGGCCGGGCAGCTGTACGGCATCCCCGCCGCCGACGTCCGCGAGTTGCCCGACAAGCTGCGCGAGGCGGCCGGACCGGTCCGTGTCGTGCGCGGCTACGACGCCGGGATCGAGGCGGCGCTCACCGACAAGGTGACCGCCGAGCGCGACGAGGAGCTGCGGGTCTTCCTCTCCGAAGCCCGGCTGGTCAAGGACGCGTTCGAGGCCGGCGAGCTGCAGAAGGCCGTCGACTCGACCGTGCGCGGCTTCGAGGACGTCGTACGGGTCCTCGACAAGGCCGAGGCGACCAGCGAGCGCTACATCGAGGGCACCTTCTTCCTGCGCGCGCGGGTCGAGGGCAACGACATCGGTTACGGATCCATCTGCGCGGCCGGCGCGCACGCCTGCACGCTGCACTGGGTGCGCAACGACGGTCCCGTTCGCTCCGGGGACCTGCTGCTGCTGGACGCGGGCGTGGAGACCCACACGCTCTACACGGCCGACGTGACGCGCACATTGCCGGTCAACGGGACGTACAGCGAGATCCAGAGGAAGATCTACGACGCCGTGTACGAAGCTCAGGAGGCCGGTATCGCGGCCGTGAAGCCGGGCGCCAAGTACCGCGACTTCCACGACGCCGCGCAGCGCGTGCTGACCGGGAAGCTCGTCGAGTGGGGCCTGGTCGAGGGGCCCGTGGAGCGCGTGCTGGAGCTTGGCCTGCAGCGCCGCTGGACGCTGCACGGCACCGGTCACATGCTCGGCTTGGACGTCCACGACTGCGCGGCGGCGCGGACGGAGACGTACGTGGACGGCACGCTGGAGCCGGGCATGTGCCTGACGGTCGAGCCGGGCCTGTACTTCCAGGCGGACGATCTGACCGTGCCCGAGGAGTACCGCGGCATCGGTGTCCGCATCGAGGACGACATCCTGGTCACCGAGGACGGCCACAAGAACCTCTCGGCGGGGCTGCCGCGCCGCTCCGACGAGGTCGAGGCGTGGATGGCGTCCCTGAAGGACTGACTTTCCCCGAGTACCGCACGAGTACGTCAGGCGGGGCCGAAATGGCCTGCCTATAAGGGCTGATACGAGAGTGATGGCCGGGTGCCCTTCTGGGTACCCGGCCTTTTGGTGTGCCTAGGGGGGCGGCTTTCGTGAACGACTTCTGGTCGGGCGTCGGTGTTGATCTGCATCTGGAGCCGGACGCTCGGGCAGGGCGCCGGGCGGGTCTCGAGCGGGCTCTGCGGGATGCCGTACGAGACGGACGGCTTGCTCCGGGGACGCGGCTGCCCGCGACCCGGCGGCTGGCGGCCGAACTGGGCGTCTCGCGGGGGACCGCGAAGGCGGCGTACGACCAGTTGGTCGCCGAGGGCTATCTGACGGCTCGGCAGGGATCGGGGACCGAGGTGGCGGCGCTGCCCACGACGTCCCTGGACACGTCCGGGAACGGTGCACGCGCGCGTGCGCCCCGTTTTGATCTGCGGCCGGGCAGTCCGGACGTCGGTACGTTCCCGGCGGCTGCCTGGCTGCGGGCGTTGCGGCGGGCCATCGCGGCGGCGCCCTCCATGGCGTACGAATACGGCGATCCGCGCGGCCGCATCGAGCTGCGGACCGCCTTGTCGGGGTATCTGGGGCGGGCGCGCGGGGTGATCGCGCCGCCCGAGCGGATCGTGATCACGTCCGGCTACGTTCAGGGGCTCGCGCTCCTCACGCGCGTGCTGGGGTCCGGGGTGATCGCCATGGAGGACCCCGGGCTGCCCTTTCACCGGGACGTGGTGCGGCACAACGGCGGATCCGTGTCCCCTGTGAGCGTCGACGAACGGGGCGCCCGCGCCGAGGAGTTGGGCGACACGGCAGCCGTCGTCGTCACGCCCGCGCACCAGTACCCGACCGGAGTGACCCTTCAGCCGGAGCGGCGGCGGGCGCTCACGGACTGGGCACGCGCGCGTGGAGGGCTGATCGTCGAGGACGACTACGACGGGGAGTTCCGCTACGACAGACAGCCCGTGGGTGCACTCCAGGGGATGGCACCGGGACAGGTCGTCTATCTGGGAACGGCCTCCAAGACGCTCGGGCCCGCGCTGCGCCTCGGCTGGATGGTGCTGCCGCCGCACCTGGTCGACGCCGTCGCCGACGCCAAGCTGCACAGCGATCATCACACCGAGTCCATCGGCCAGTTGGCCCTCGCCGAGCTGATCACCAGCCACGCCTACGACCGGCACATACGCGCCTGCCGACTGCGGTACCGGCGGCGGAGGGATCAGCTGCTGGACCGGCTGGGGGTGCGTCGGAATGTGCGCGGGATCGCGGCCGGGCTGCACGCGCTGGTGGACGTTGCGGACGAGGGCGCGGTGCTTGCACGGGCCGCCGAGGAAGGGCTCGCGGTGGGGTGCCTCGGGGAGCACTGGCCCAGGGCGCGTGAGGGGCGGCCACAAGGGTTGGTGGTCGGGTACGGGACGCCTCGGGAGCGGGTCTATCCGGAGGCGTTGGAGGTGTTGGGGCGTGTCCTCGGGAGCTGAGGCGGGGCACGCACGTGCTGGAGGCTGAGGCGGCGGGCATGCGGGCGCTGGAGGCTGATCGGGGCACGCAGATCTGGCGGGCTGAGCAGGGCGCACGCGGTCAGGGAATTGGGGCACTAAATAGCGTGCTGATTGGTTCTGTTGAGGGGTCCACCACCTTCATAGCGTCGTCCCCATGACGAACTCGCTTCTCCCGCCCGCGGGCCCGCAGCGCGTCCTGGCCCTGGCCCAGTTGAGCAACTCCGTAGGAGACGGCGCCTTCTACGTCACCTCCGCCTTGTACTTCACCCGCGTCGTCGGACTCGCCCCCGCGCGCGTGGGCCTCGGGCTCACCCTCGCGTGGGCGATCGGGTCACTGGCGGGCGTGCCCCTGGGGCGGCTCGCCGACCGGCGCGGGCCGCGTGGCGCGACGGTGCTGCTGGCGCTGGCGACCGGCCTCGCGGTGGCTTCCTTCCTCGTCGTACGCGGCTTTGTGCCGTTCGTGCTAGCGGCGTGCGGCTACGCGGCGGCGCAGTCGGGGCTCGCGGCGGCCCGGCAGGCGCTGGTGGCCGGGGTGGTGTCCCGGGAGGAGCGGACAGGGCTGCTTGCGCATCTCCAGTCGACGCTCAACGCAGGCCTGGCAGTGGGGGCGGGGCTGGGCGGGCTCGCGCTGCATGTGGGGACCAGGGAGGCCTACCTCGGGGTGTTCGCGCTGGACGCGGTGACCTTCCTGCTGTGTGCGGGGGTGCTGCTCCGGCTTCCGCTCGTGAAGCCCGTGCACGCGCGCGTGGGTGCCGATCAGAGCCGCGGACAGGGTGCCCGGGGCGACGAGGTCGGAGTGCTGCGCGACCGCCCGTACGCGCTCGTCACGCTGCTCAACACCGTGCTGCTGCTGCGGATGCCGCTGCTCAGCCTCGGCATCCCACTGTGGATCGCCGAGCGGACCGACGCCCCGGCCTTGCTGGTCTCCGCACTGTTCATGCTCAACACCGGTGCCGTGATGCTCTTCCAGGTACGGATGGCACGCGGGGTGACGGGCCTCGCGTCGGCCACGCGCGCGGTGCGGCGTTCGGGGCTGGTGATGCTGGGATCGTGTGCGGTGTTCGCGCTGTCGGCCGACGTCTCGACCTGGGTGACGGTGGGCGTGCTGGTCGTGGGCGCGGTGCTTCAAGTCGTCGCCGAGATGCAGCAGTCGGCGGGTTCCTGGCAGCTCTCCTTCGATCTCGCCCCGGCCGACCGGATCGGCGAGTACCAGGGCTTCTTCGGTACGGGCGTAACCGTGGCGCGCACGGCGGGCCCGCTGGTGCTGACGGCGCTGCTCGTGGGGTGGGGGAGGCCGGGCTGGCTGGTCCTCGGCGGACTCATGCTGGCGGCTTCGTACGGGATGGGGCCCGCGGCGCGGTGGGCGGCCGGAAGGCGGGCCACCGCACCGCAGGTCAGGCAATCCGTGCCGGTGAGCTGACCCCCACCGGAGAGCCTGGGGGAGAGTCCAGGAACAGGGCCCCCGCGAGCAGCCCGCTGCTTCCGCGGGGGCTCCACGCGCGCGCGTGGAGGTCGTCGTCGAAGGCGGCGAGGGCCGCGCGGCCGGCCTCCGTGGACGTACCGCCCGCTTCCAGGACGCCCCGAGCGCCCGCCTGGACGTGCCGCAGGCCGTGCGGGCCCGCCGTGTACAGCAACTCCGTGTCCTGAAGGGTGGACATGACGGTGAGCAGGGCGTCGAGGCGCGCGTGCGGCTCGGGGGCGCCCGCCGAGCGGGCCGTGGCCAGCGCGTCCAATGCCCGCCGCACGTGCGGGAATCCGGCCCGGGCCTCGCCTCGCGCCCCAGGAGCCCCGTACTTCGCCGAGACCGAGGAGCCGCGGGAGGGGCGTCGCGGCGCCTTCCGGTCGGGGTGCGCCGCGAGCCGCCTGGCGGTCGCGGCGACGTCCCGGCCAGTCGCCCGGGGTTCCAGGGCGGCCGCGGCGACCAGCAGGCCGAGCACCCACAGCGCCCCTTGGTGGCCGCCGCCCGCGAGCCCCACCGAGTGCTCGGTGGACCGCCCGATCGCGCCCAGTTCGGCGCGGAGTCCGGGCGTCGCCGAGCCGGTGCGGCGGGCGGCGGCCGCCATCGCCACCAGACCGGGCTTCAGCGCCTTGGCCGACCAGCGAAGGGAGCTGTGGTCCTGTCCGGTTGCGCGGGCGCCGAGATCGCGCGGGTCGGGCAGTCCGGGCTTGGGGGCCAGCGCGAGTTGCCCGATCAGGGCGATCACGGCGGCCTGCGCCAGCGTCTCGTCCGGAGAGTTGCTCATCGACGTAAGCCTTTGCGTAAGCGTTTACGAGGAGGGGGCGGAGGACGCCGAAGCGCTCGGGGCGTCGCTGGGTGCGTCACCCGGAGGCGTACCACCGCCACCCTCGCCACCGCCTGCGCCGGTGTTCGCGGCGTCCGGGGCGATGCCCAGCGTGATGTACCCCTTGGAGCACCCGTGGTTTCCCGTCATGCGGGGGAACCTAGGGAGGGCAGCCGTCAGAGAGCTGATGGGCGGCTGTGAGGACCCTGAGAGCCGCACGTTTCCGTACGAATCTCGAACCCTCTGTTTCACGTGAAACGGCGACCAAGCCAGCAGGTCAGTTGCAAAGCCTGCGAGCACTCCGTTCCGCTTGCGGCACGGCCGAAGCATCACTGTCGATGACGTAGCTTGTACGCCTGCTGTTCGAGTCAAACGCGTGAAAGGTGCTCCCGGTGGGACGACGCGAGAAGCCGGTCGACCCCGATGCCGGTCCCATACAGCGGCTCGCCCACGAACTGCGTGTCCTCAGGGAGAAGGGCGGAAAGCCGCCGTACCGGGAGATGGCCAAGCGCGCGGGCTACTCCACGACCGCACTGTCCCAGGCGGCGGCCGGTGAGCAGCTGCCGTCGCTGGCGGTTGTGCGAGCGTACGCCGAGACGCTGGATGCCGACCCGGATGAATGGGAGCGGCGCTGGCGGGAAGCGGACGCCGAGGTCCGGGCGCCCGCGCCGGACGAGAGGCCGCCGTACCGGGGGCTTGCCCGCTTCGAACCGGGCGACAGTGATCTTTTCTACGGCCGGGATGCACTTGTCGCCGGATTGGTGGAGCTGGTGCAGGAGCACCGGTTCGCGGCGGTGTTCGGGCCGTCCGGCAGCGGCAAGTCGTCGCTGCTGCGGGCGGGACTGATTCCGAGGCTGCGGCAGACGGCGGGGGCGGAGCGGCCGGCGGTGATCCGCGTGCTCACCCCGGGCGAGCGGCCCGCGCGTACGCACGAGAAGGCGCTCGTCCCGCTGGATGGCGACGGGGAAACCTGGGTGATCGTCGATCAGTTCGAGGAACTGTTCACCCTGTGTCACGACCGCGAGGAACGGGACCGGTTCCTGGATCTGCTGCTCGCCGCGCGACGGCCGGAGAGCCGGCTGCGCGTGGTGATCGCGGTCCGAGGTGACTTCTACGGACACTGCGCCGACCGCCGTGAGCTGGCCGAGGCCGTCTCCCGAGCCAGTCTGCTGGTCGGTCCTATGAGCCCGGACGAACTGCGTGAGGTGATCACCGGCCCGGCCACCTCCGCCGGTCTGAACGTGGAACGTGCTCTGACCGCCAAGATCATCGACGAGGTCGTCGACCAGCCGGGCGCACTGCCCATGCTCTCCCACGCGTTGCTGGAGACCTGGCGACGTCGCCGCGGCCGGTTGCTGACTCTGGCGGCGTACGAGGAGACAGGCGGTGTACGTGGCGCGATCGCCGCCACTGCTGAGCAGGTGTACGGCAGGTTGTCGGTGGCGCAGGGGCGTATCGCTCGGCGCATTCTGCTGCGGTTGATCGCGCCAGGATGGGGGCACCCCCGCTCGAGCGAAGTCGAGAGTGGCGGGGCGGCGGTCGACACCCGTCGTCCCGCCTCTCAGACCGAACTCGGCAGCGGTGCGCAGGAAGTGCTGGAACGTCTCGTCGTCGCCCGTCTGGTCACCCTGGACGGCGACACGGTGGAGCTTGCGCACGAGGCGCTGATCACTGGCTGGCCGCGCCTGGCCGGCTGGGTCGAGGAGGGCCGGGACCGGCTGCGCGCACAGCGCCGGCTCGGCGAGGCCGCCCGTGCCTGGAAGGAGCTGGAGCGCGACGGCGGCGCGCTCTACCGAGGTACGCGGCTGACCCGGGCCGAGGAGTTGTTCTCCCGGCAGCCGGACGACGACCTCACCCCGCTGGAGCGGGCTTTCCTCTCCGCTTCCCTCGCGGCCCGGGACGCCGAGCGGGAGGCCGAGACCCGCACCGCACGACGGACGCGTTCCCTGACCGTCGGTCTGTCCGTGCTCCTCGTCCTTGCGCTGGCCGCCGGTCTGGTTGCCTGGCAGCGCGACCGGGTGAGTCAGGAGGAAGCCGCCAAAGCCGCGGCCCGCCGCCTGGCCACCGTGGCCGCCAGCCTGCGCTCCACCGACCCCCGCACCGCCTCCCTGCTCGGGGTCGCGGCGTGGAAGATCGCCCCGCTCACCGAGTCCCGCTCGGCGCTGCTGGGCGCTCTGGCCCAGCCGGAACGCGATGCCTTCACCGACCCCCTGGCAGGGAAGGGCGTCCGGCGTTTCCTCGCCGACGGCGGCCGGACCCTGCTCAGCGTCGACGGCACCGCGGTGACCGCCCGGAACGTGGCCGACCACAAGGTCACCGCCACCTACCGCCTGCCGAGCGGTACGGAGGTGGGCGATGTCGGGCCCGACTCCCGGTTCCTCTACCTCATCGGGCCGGACGGAGGCGAAATGCTGTGGAACCTTCCGCTGGAGAGATCCGCCGCCGAGCTGGGCGACGCCGCGCTGAAGGGCAGCGCGTCCGACGGGAGCGCGTACCTGACCGGGCCGACGGGCGGCCCGGGCACAGTTCGGCTGCACCGCACGGACGACGGCAAGGTCCTCTTCAGCACCGCCCTCACGCGCACGCTCTCCACGGCGGCCGTCGGCCCCGGTGGACGTCTGCTCGCGCTCTGCCCCGCCGAAGGGCCGCTCCAACTCTGGGACACCGCGGACGGCACGCGCCTGCCCGGAGACTGGGAGAAAGCGGACAAGATCCTTTGCGGCACCGGCTCCGGCGCGGACAACGGCCCGCGCCTGCTGCAGTTCAGCGCGGACGGCCGGCGGCTGGCGGCCGCCTACGGCACCGACGCCCTGATCTGGGACGTCCGCAGCGGACGAACGCTTGCCGACTTCACCAGTGGCGGGATCACCGGCTTCACCCAGGCCGCGCTCTCCCCCGACGGCGAGTTCCTGGCCACCGCGGACGACCACGAACTCGCCGTATGGCGACTGTCCAACGGCGGTACGCAGGTCTTCCACCGGCAGCTTTCCAAGGATGAGGCCATCGGGCTGACCTGGGAACCGGGCAAGCCTCGCCTCCTGCGCTACCTCGACAGTGCCACGGTCCACACCTTTGACCTGACCGACCGTCTCACCCCGCAGTGGCAGAACACTCCGGCCGAGGCGAGCGTGCTCAGCCCAGACGGCGCCGCCCTGGCCACTGTCACCAGGTCCGGCAGCGGCTACCGCTTCGAACTGCGTTCCACACTCCCCCACTCTCGACTTCGCTCGAGCGGGGGGACCCCCATGGGCACGGTCCTCGCCGACGCGAGGCTCGGCCCGCTGCCGAGCGTGTCCGAGGAGGAAACCCCCCTGCTTGCATTCAGCCCGGACGGGAGCGCGCTGGCCGTCGCCGACACCAAGTCCTCCGGTGCCTCACTGCGGCTGCGCTTCACCGTGTGGGATGTACAGGAACATAAGGTTCGTACGGTCATCGACACCTCCGGCGCGGCCGACCGTCCGGCCACCACCCTCGCCGTGGGGCCCGGCGGCCGTACGTTGCTGGCTGCCCGCTCCGACGCCCAAAGCGACAGCTACGGGACGGAGATCTGGGACACCGAGAACCACCGGCGGTCGGGGACCGTGCAGGGCTTTTCCGGGGAGGTACTGGCCGCGCGGTCGGACGGAGATCTGCTCGTGGGCTCCGACGATCAGTACGCCGATCCAGAGACCGGAGACGTCACCGGGCGCGCGCTCGCCGACGGCCGCCAAGTCACCGTGCTGGCGTTCAGCCCCGACGGCACCCGGCTCGCCGTCGGCGACTCAACCGGGCACGTCACCCTGTGGGACGGCGACGTCCGCCAGCGTACGGGTGCGCTGGCCGGTACCTCCGACACGACCTCCCAGGGCGAGCCGGAGGCGGTCGGCGCGCTCGCCTTCTCCGCCGACGGCGGCACGCTGGCCGTGGGCGGCGCGGGCGGGACCCTGCGGCTGTGGGACACCGAGGGACAGCAACTCCTCGGGACGGACCTGCCCACATCCGGCGACGAGATCCGCTCCCTCGCCTTCGCCGAGGACGGCGGCACGGTCTTCGCCGGCGGCCTCCATGTACCGCTTCAGCGTCTCCCCGTCGCCCCGGACCGGGCGGTCCGCACCGTCTGTGCGCGCACCGGCGACGGATTGACAGAGGCACAGTGGCGGACCTACGTCCCTGACGCGCCGTACCAGCAGGTGTGCGTCAAACGCGACTGAAGCGTCTGAAACCAGCAGGAATCGACCCGGGACCGATTGTTCAGGGTGGCTCTGTGCGTCGCTGAAAAATGCCTCTGACCTGAACGATCAGTGACCAGAACGACCGCGGCGTCCCGTCGGCGGCGTCCGCCCGTCTCCTCAGTCAGGTTCTGGTCTCATGCGCACTCGCACTCTGGTCCCCTCGCTTCTCCTGCTCGGCGCCCTCTCCTTCACAGCGGCCTGCTCGTCCGGCCCGGACGGCTCCTCGGGTACGGGGGCGGCCGACGGGCGGCCCGGTTCCGCCCCCGGGCCCTCGCCGGTCCGCGACGTCGACCCGTCGAAGATCAAGGGTCTGGAGATCGTCAGCGACAGCAGCGAGCAGAGTTCCTGCGCCTTCGCGACGAGCTATCCGGACGTGCCCGGCGCGGAGTCGATGACGGCCGCGATGGAGAAGGAGGTGGAGGAACGACTGGCGGGATTCCGCTCGGGACCCTGCGAGAGCGCGGAGGGCCCGGAACTCAACATCAGTCACCAGTTCCTGGTCGCCTCCGGCGACGTCCTCGGCGTCCGGCTCAGCACACAGGACGGAAGTGGCGCGGGGCCCGGGCTGTCGACCAGGACGTACTGGTACGACGGCAAGGCAGGCGAGTACCAAACGGCCCTCGGACTCGTCACCGAAGGCTCCCAGGGCGCCTTCATCGCCGCCTTGAAAGATCAGCTCAAGGACCGCGAAGGCTTCGACCCCGATCTCTTCGACGCCACGCTCTCCGAGGACTCCATCACCGCCGCCCTGGACGACATGACCTTCACCGCCGACGGCGGACTGCGGGTGACCTTCGATCGCGGCGAAGTGGGCGTCCCGCCCGCCGGGACCTACATCGTGGCCCTGTCCAAGGAGACGATCACCCCCTGGCTGTCAGGGTTCGGAAAGCGTGTCCAGCGGCAGACCATGAAGCCCAGCCGTTCGCTCGACCTGGGTGCGACACACGTCCCCGAGCCGGCCGTCCCGACCCACACCGCCACCGGTGACGACGACACCGACTGCAAGAAGGTCAAGTGCATTGCGCTGACCTTCGACGACGGACCGGCGGCGCCGGAGACCGGGACCCTGCTGACCTACCTCGCGGAGTACAAGGCTCGTGCCACCTTCTTCACCACCGGCCAGAACGTCGCCGCCCACCCCGAACTCGTGCGTGCCGAAGCGAAAGCCGGACACGAGGTCGGCAACCACTCCTGGAACCACCCCGATCTCACCAACCTCACCCCCGAGCAGATCGCTTCCCAGCTCAACCGCACCAGCAACGCCATCAAGACCGCCACCGGCAAGGCTCCCTCTGCCTTCCGCCCGCCCTACGGCGCGATGGACGCCAAGGTCAAGGCCGCGGCCACACTCTCGCCGGTGATGTGGGACGTGGACACCGAGGACTGGAAGTACCGCGACGCGGCCAAGGTCGCCCAGACCGTCATCGACCAGACGCAGCGCAACGATGTCGTCCTGATGCACGACATCCACCCCACCTCGGTCGCAGCGGTCCCGCAGATCCTGCGCACACTGACCGCCCAGGGCTACCACCTCGTCACCGTCAGCCATCTGCGCGCCACCCTCTGAGCCACCGAGTGGCCTTCCGCATAGGTGAGCCGGGGCGCTGTTTCACGTGAAACAGCGCCCCGGCTCACCTTCAGCAGCGCTACACCGCCACCAGCGGCGCGTCCTTCCTCCACTTGAGGATCTTGTCGAAGCTGACCACCGCGCCGCCTCGCCCCGACTTGTTGCCGATCTGGACGTGGTCGGCGAGCTCCTCGATGAGGCACAGACCCCGGCCGTGCTCGGCTTCACTGGGCGCGGGACGGAGGGATGCGCGCCTCCGTCCGGAGGGAAAGCCTGGGCCGGAATCGGCCACTTCGATGCGGCACTTCTCGCCATCGAGATAGGCGGTGACCCGGAAGGCCTCGGCCGACCGCCCTTCGGGGGATTCGCCTCCATGCTCGACGGCATTGGCGCAGGCCTCGCTCAGGGCGACGGACAGGTCGTACGAGATATCCGGATCCACCCCTGCTGTCTCCATCGTGCCCATCAGGAGACGTCGGGCGAGCGGGACGCTCGCGGCTTCGCGCCGGAGATGGAGGGACCACCAGATGCTCATGCTCCAGCCTCCTGGCCGCGGCTCGACATACCGTTACGTATTGCCCCAAGGGGCGGACTGTAAGCGCGATGTTGACGTGATGCCGCCCATACGGCGGATGTTCCGCCGACTGCGATCGGTGTAGATGAGGGCACCTCCCGCCAGAACGTGATCTTCCGGGCCGTACAGAACCTTGCGGACCTGCCGTATGGAGCGGGTGGGCCCAGTGCAATGATGAGCCCGCAATGAGTGCCCCCCGACTACGTGCACGCACCGGAGGTGATCTCCGGGTTCCGAGGGCCGCGATGTTCGCCGCGGTCTGCGTCGTGCTGGCCGGGGCCGGGCACGCGGTCGCCTCCTGCGAGGGCGTTCCGCTGTGGTCGCTGGGGGCCGGATTTCTCGCCGTCTTCGCCGTCGCGGCGCCGCTCGCCGGGCGCGAGCGCTCGCTGCCGAGCATCGCCGCGCTGCTGGCGGTCACCCAGACCGTGCTGCACATCCTCTTCGGGCTCGGGCAACACAGCACGGCTGTGGAGTCCGGGAACATGGACGCCTCGCTCGTGGCGCGGGCCGCGCGACTCGTGTGCGGCACGTTCGTCGCGGCGATCAGCCCGGCGCAGGCCGAGCGGATCCTCACCAACGCGGGAATCGACCCGGGGACAGGTACAGGCGCGGGTGCGAGTACCGGCGCGGGGCACCTGACGCACCACCACTCCGCGGAGGCCGTCACGGCCGCCGGGGACCCCTCGATGTCGGTGCTGCCCTCCCTGCCCATGCTGCTCGGCCACGTTCTCGCGGGCGTCTCCGCCGGGTGGCTGCTGCGCAACGGGGACCTCGCGCTGCAGCGCCTGATGCGGCTTTCGGCGCACGGCGAGGGGCCGGTCCGCGCGCTACGCCGGGCACTCGCGCTCGTACGGGTCCTGCTGGCGGGGCTTCCGGGTACGCCCGAGGCGGCGCCGTGCGCACCACGTGCCACGCAGCTCGGGCCGCCGGTCCCACATACGACCGTTCTTCAGCACTCGGTGATCAGACGCGGGCCGCCGTCGGACGCGGACTTCCTTCTCGCCGCCTGACGCGACGCACCACCACTCCTAGGGGTGCCGTCATGCGGCACGCGCGCGTGCCCGCCTTTTCGCACGCGCAACCCCCGTTCTTTCACCGAACCAGCACTGAAAGTGGAGTACTCCCCGCCCATGAAGGCTTCCCGAATCGCCGCCACCGGTGTCCTCGCCGCCTCGGCCGTCCTCGTCCTGTCTGCCCCTGCCTTTGCGCACGTCAGCGTGACGCCGGAGGGGACCGCCGCCAAGGGCGGATACGCGACGGTCAACTTCAAGGTGCCGAACGAGCGCGACAACGCCTCGACCACCAAGCTCGAAGTGAACTTCCCGACCGAGCACCCGCTCGCCTCGGTCATGCCGGCGCCCGTCGACGGCTGGAAGATCCAGGTCACCAAGTCCAAGCTCGCCAAGCCCGTCGAACTGCACGGCGAGAAGATCGACGAGGCCGTCAGCAAGGTCACCTGGACCACCGACGGCAAGGGCATCGAGCCCGGCTACTTCCAGAAGTTCCCGCTGTCCATCGGTGCGCTGCCCGAGAACACCGACGAGCTGGTGTTCAAGGCGCTTCAGACGTACTCCAACAAGGAGGTCGTGCGCTGGATCGAGGTGCCGCAGGAGGGTCAGGAGGAGCCCGAGTCGCCGGCGCCGGTGCTCGCGCTGTCCGCCGCCGAGGACGGCCACCACGGCTCGGCCGCCTCTGACACCGATTCCGATGACGCCGATGACGCCGAAGCCGCCGCCGAGTCGACCGGGCAGGCCGCCGCCTCCTCCGACACCAGCGACACCACAGCCCGCGTCCTGGGCATCGTGGGCATCGTCGTCGGTGTGGGGGGCGTCGCGTACGGCGTCCTGGCCAGCCGTCGGCGTTCCGACGCCTAAGGACCAACAGCCCTCCGGTGCGTGCCCTCGGGGTCGTACATCGCCGTACGACCCCGGTGTGGGCCGCAGCTCTCACATCTGGGACATTTTCCTATGCGCAAGAAGACGTTCGCCGCCGCCCTGGTCGCCGCGGCCGCACTGACCCTGACCGCCTGCGGCAGCAGCGACAACAGCAGCAGCTCGCCCGTCGCCGAGGTGTCCGCCGAGACCGGCTCGGAGAAGGCCGCGACGGTCCTCGACAAGCCGTTCGAGAAGCCGGACCTCGTCCTCACCGACACCCAGGGCAAGCCGTACGACCTCCGCAAGGAGACCCAGGGGCAGCCGACGCTGATCTACTACGGCTACACCAACTGCCCCGACATCTGCCCGCTGACGATGAACAACATCGCCGTCGCCAAGAAGCAGCTCCCCAAGGCCGAGCAGGACAAGCTCCGCATCGTGTTCGTCACCACCGACCCGGAGCGGGACACACCCTCCGAGCTCGGCAAGTGGCTCAAGGGCATCGACACCGACGTCGTCGGCCTGACCGGCTCCTTCGCCACGATCCAGGGGAGCGCCCGGCAGCTCGGCATCTCCATAGAGCCGCCGACGAAGGACAAGGACGGCAAGGTCACCTCCATGCACGGCACCCAGGTCGTCGTGTTCTCGCCGAAGACCGACGCCGGCTATGTGCTGTACGGGAAGGACGCCACCGTCGACGACTACACCAAGGACCTCCCCAAGCTGATCAAGGGGCAGACACCGTGAGGCGTTCCGTCGCGCCGGCCGTCGTCATGGCGGGCTGTCTGGCCCTTACGGGCTGCGGCGGTTCGGCCGGCGGCGCTGACTCTGCCCCCGACCTGTCGGTACGGTCCGCCTACATGCCGCAGCCGGTCACGGACTCCCTGGCGGCCGGTTACCTGACCGTCGTCAACAACAGTGACAGCTCCGACGACCTCGTCTCTGCCACCAGCGACATCGCCGAGGACGTCAGCGTTCACCAGACGTCCGGTCAGACGATGAAGGCGGCCGGCCCGCTGCAGATCCCCGCCGACGGCCGGCTCGTCCTCGAAAGCGGTGGCAGCCACCTGATGTTCGAGAAGCTGAAGCACAAGCCCAAGGAGGGCGAGACGGTGTCCGTGGAGCTGCGCTTCACCAAGACCGACCCGATCACGGTCGAGATGCCGGTGAAGTCCGCCACGTACCGGCCGACGTCCGCGCAGTCCTCGTCCACGTCGCACCACTGAGGGAGGGACCCACCGTGAGGCAGGCCATCGCTCCCCGCGTACGGATCCTGTTGTTGCTGTTCCTCGCCGTCACCGGCGCGCTGTTCGCCCAGGCCGCCCCTGTCTCGGCCCACGCCGCGCTGACCGGGAGCGACCCGCAGCAGGGAGCGGTGGTCGACGAGGCGCCCACCCAGGTGTCGCTGACCTTCTCCGAGAAGGTCGCGATGTCCGACGGCTCGGTGCGCGTCCTCGACCCGAAGGGCAAGCAGGTCGACACGGGCAAGACCACCGACCTGGGCAGCAACACGTACGCCGTGAATCTGCACGAGGGCCTGCCCGACGGCACGTTCACCGTCACCTACCAGGTGGTGTCGGCGGACAGCCATCCCGTCGCAGGGGCCTTCACTTTCTCCGTGGGTGCGCCCTCCAAGACCACCGTCTCGCTGTCCGACCAGGAGGCGGGCGGCGGAGTCGTGGGCGGGCTCTACGGTTTCGCACGCTATATGTCGTACGCGGGATTCGTACTCTTCGTCGGCGGCGCGGCCTTCGTGCTCGCCTGCTGGCAGCGCGGTGCCGGGGTGCGGCCTATGCAGCGCCTGGTCGTCTCCGGGTGGCTCGCTCTCACCGCGGCCACGCTCGCCATGTTGCTGTTGCGCGGCTCCTACATCGGCTCCGGGAAGGTCGGGGACATCTTCGACCTGAGTCTGCTCAGCCAGGTGCTGCAGACCAAGACGGGCGCGGCGCTGGTCTCGCGGCTGCTGCTGCTCGCCGCGGGCGCGCTGTTCATCGCCGTACTCTTCGGGGCCTTCGAGAAGCGCGAGGACGAGAAGGAGAAGCAGGACCTCACCTTCGGACTGGCCATCGGCGGGTCCGTCGTGGCGGCGGGCCTGGCCGGGACGTGGGCGCTTGCCGAGCATGCCTCGACCGGCATCCAGACCGGGATCGCGATGCCCGTGGACGTCCTGCATCTGCTGGCCGCCGCCGCCTGGCTGGGCGGTCTGTCGGCGCTCCTGGTGGCGCTCTACCGCGCGCCGTCGATCGAGTCGTCCGCCGTACGCCGCTTCTCCGGCGTCGCGTTCGGCAGTGTGGCAGTCCTCGCCGCGACCGGGATCTACCAGTCGTGGCGGCAGCTCGGTTCCTGGTCGGCGCTCACCGGAACGTCGTACGGGCAGCTGCTACTCGTCAAGATCGGGCTGGTGGCCGTGCTCGTCGGCGTCGCGTGGATCTCCCGGCGCTGGACCGCCCGGCTGATTTCGGCTCCTGAAGCCGAGATGGAAACCGAAGACCCCGCAGAACCTCAAGACGCCGAGGAGCGTAGGGACGAGAAGGAACCGGCCGTCGTACACGTGGGCGGCGGTGACAGCAAGCGTGCGGCCCAACTGGCCCGGCAGCGGGCCGCCGTGGCCGCCACGCGTGAGAAGCGGGCCCGCGACGCCGATCCACGTCGCTCGGGCCTGCGCCGCTCGGTGCTCGCCGAGGCGGGTGTCGCCGTGGTCGTGCTCGCCGTGACGACCGTGCTGACGTCCACCGAACCCGGTCGCACGGTCGAGGACGCCAAAGCCGCCACCGCCGCCTCGCAGCCGGAGTCCGCAGCGCTGTCCCTGGAAATGCCGTTCGACACGGGCGGCCAGGACGGCAAGGGCGTCGCACGGCTCGAACTCGACCCGGCTCGCGTCGGCGGCAACGACATGCACGTCTACGTAGAGCGGCCCAACGGCAAGGCCTTCGACATCCCCGAGGTCAAGGTCGCCCTCACCCTCGAGGCGAAGGACATCGGACCCCTGCCCGTGGTCCCCGACCGCATCGCCACCGGACACTGGACGGCGACCGGGGTGCAGATCCCCATGACGGGCAACTGGAACATCGCGGTCACCGTCCGGACCTCCGACATCGACCAGGTGACCGTCGACAAGAACGCGCAGATCGGCTGAACGACACCATGGCTGAACAGTCCACTCCGGAGACCTCCCCCAAAGGGATCATTTCGCGACGGCGGCTGCTCGGTACCGCCGGTGCGACCGGGCTCGCGCTCGGCGCGGCGGGCGGGGCCGCCGGTTACGCCGCGGCACCCTCCGCCGACCAGGCCATGCCCCTCAGTTCGCTCGGCGCGGATGAGGTGATGTTTCACGGGAAACATCAGCCCGGCATCACCACCGCCCTCCAAGCACGCGGCCACCTCGTCGCCTTCGACCTGGCGGCGGGCGCGGGCCGCAAGGAGGCCGCCGCGCTGCTGCGCCGCTGGTCCGCCACGGCCCAGCGGCTGATGACGGGCGAAGCAGCCGACAGCAAGGACACGGATGTCGCTCGCGACGCGGGCCCCTCGTCCCTGACCGTCACCCTCGGTTTCGGGCACAGCTTCTTCGCCCGTACGGGACTCGAGAAGCAGCGCCCCATCGCCCTCGACCCGCTGCCCGACTTCTCCTCGGACCACCTCGACAAGGCGCGCAGCGACGGCGACCTGTGGGTGCAGATCGGCGCGAACGACGCCCTTGTCGCCTTCCACGCTCTGCGCGCGATCCAGAAGGACGCCGGCTCGGCGGCCCGGGTCCGCTGGCAGATGAACGGCTTCAACCGCTCGCCAGGCGCCACCGCGCAGCCGATGACGGCCCGCAACCTGATGGGCCAGATCGACGGCACCCGCAATCCGAAGCCCTCCGAAGCAGACTTCGACCAACGGATCTTCGTACCCGACTCGGGTGAGCCCTCGTGGATGGCCGGGGGCTCCTACGCCGTCGTACGCCGTATCCGCATGCTCCTCGACGACTGGGAGAAGCTCTCGCTCAAGGACCAGGAGGACGTGATCGGGCGACGCAAGTCGGACGGGGCACCGCTGACCGGCGGCACCGAGACCACCGCGCCGAAGCTGGAGAAGACAGACGCCTCCGGCAAGCTCGTCATCCCGATCAACGCACACGCACGCATCACGCGGCCCGATCAGAACGGCGGCGCCGCCATGCTGCGTCGGCCGTTCTCCTTCCACGACGGCTTCGACGCGGACGGCGTACCGGACGCGGGTCTGCTCTTCGTCTGCTGGCAGGCCGACCCCCTGCGCGGCTTCGTACCCGTGCAGCGCAAGCTCGACCGGGGGGACGCCCTGTCGGCCTTCATCCGGCACGAGGCAAGCGGGCTTTTCGCGGTGCCGGGCGGGGCGGCGAAGGGCGAGTACGTGGGGCAACGGTTGCTGGAGGGGTGAGAAAGCCACCTGGGGCCGCCGGGGCAAGAAGCGTGAGCCCTGGCTGCGTACGGCCCATTAGGGTGAAGCCATGCCAGCCAGCTACGCGTATCTCGGCCCCGAGGGCACCTTCACCGAAGTCGCCCTGCGCACACTCCCGGAGACCGCCACCCGGGAACTCGTCCCGATGGTGTCCGTACCCGCCGCGCTCGACGCGGTCCGAGGCGGCGAGGCCGAGGCGGCTTTCGTACCGATCGAGAACTCCGTCGAGGGCGGCATCACCACGACTCTCGACGAACTCGTCGCCGGCGAACCGCTGATGATCTACCGCGAAGTGCTGCTCTCGATCACCTTCGCACTGCTGGTCAGGCCGGGCACGAAGCTCTCGGAGATCAAGACGGTGACCGCCCACCCGGCCGCCCAGCCGCAGGTGCGCATCTGGATGAAGAACAACCTCCCGGACGTGATCTGGGAGTCGGCGGCCTCGAACGCGGACGGCGCGCGCCTGGTGCAGGAGGGACGCTACGACGCGGCCTTCGCAGGCGAGTTCGCGGCCCAGAAGTACGGCCTGGAACCGCTGGAGACCGGGATCCACGACGCGGAGAACGCGCAGACCCGGTTCGTGCTGGTGGGCAAGCCCGCCCGGCCCGCGGCACCAACCGGCGCGGACAAGACGTCCGTGGTCGTCTGGCAGCGCGACGACCACCCGGGCGCCCTGCTCGAACTGCTCCAGGAGTTCGCCGTACGCGGCGTCAACCTGATGCTGCTGCAGTCCCGGCCGACCGGTGAGGGCATCGGCAACTACTGCTTCGCCATCGACGCCGAGGGTCATATCGCGGACCGACGGGTGGGCGAGGCGCTGATGGGCCTCAAGCGGAGGTGTCCGCAGGTGCGTTTCCTCGGGTCCTATCCGCGGGCCGAGGTCGACGCCCAGGACGTACGAGCACCAGGCGCAGGTACCTCCGACGGCGAGTTCGCGGCGGCCTCCGACTGGCTGGCCCGCTGCCAGGACGGCCGGTTCTAGCCCGTCCAAGCCGGTCCTACCAGCCGCTCTTCTTCATCCACAGAAGTTATCCACAGGACCCGTTCTCGACCTGGGGACAAGTCGACAACGGGGCCCGATGCAGTCGACAAATCGCCCTACGACCCCCAACTGGGCCCACGCCACAGCAGGTCGCGCTTCGTCCACCCGTTTCCCTCAGCCCACCCTTCGGAGTGAACTATTTCCACCCGAAAGTGGGCGGAGAGGGGGTCAGGTTCGGGGGTTTTTCGTCCCGGCGTACCGCGTTCGGAACGATCACTTCTGAAGTCCACAGATCTTTCGCACAGCCTGTGGATAACTCTTCGAAGGGTGTGAGTCCCTGTGGACAACTCACTCTCCAAGCCTCTGTTCCCGCAAGGGAATCGTGTCAACTCGCGGTATCCCGACTGCCCTGTTCCGGGGGGTTGAGCCTCTTTTGTTGACAAAGTTGATCAATTCCCGCGTAAGGGGCAACAGCGATAGATCGGAATACCGGGTCGTGGGCCCTAACACCGCACCGGTAGCCTTGAGGGGTGATTGACCTTCGCCTGCTCCGTGAGGACCCCGACCGTGTGCGTGCGTCGCAGCGCGCCCGTGGAGAGGACGTCGCGCTCGTCGACGCCCTGCTCTCCGCCGACGAGCGGCGCAGGTCGTCCGGCGTCCGCTTCGACGAGCTGCGCGCCGAGCAGAAGGCCCTCGGCAAGCTCATCCCCAAGGCTTCCGGCGACGAGAAGTCCGAGCTCCTGAAGAAGGCGGGCCAGCTCGCCGCCGACGTCAAGGCTGCCGATGCCTCGAAGGACGAGGCCGCGGCCGAGGCCCAGGAGCTGCTGCTCCAGCTGAGCAACCTCGTGCACCCCGACGTCCCGGTCGGCGGCGAGGAGGACTTCGTCACGCTGGAGACGCACGGCACGATCCGTGATTTCGCTGCCGAGGGATTCGAGCCGAAGGACCACCTGGAGCTCGGCACGACGCTCGGCGCGATCGACGTCGAGCGCGGCGCCAAGGTCTCCGGCTCGCGCTTCTACTTCCTCACCGGCGTAGGCGCCCTGCTGGAACTCGCGCTGGTCAACGCGGCGATGGCGCAGGCCACGGCCGCCGGCTTCACGCCGATGCTGACTCCTGCGCTGGTCCGCCCGCAGGCCATGGCCGGCACGGGCTTCCTCGGCCAGGCCGCGCAGGACGTGTACCACCTCGACAATGACGACCTGTACCTCGTCGGCACCTCCGAAGTGGCGCTCGCCGCGTACCACATGGAGGAGATCATCGACGGTGACCGCCTCCCGCTGCGCTACGCGGGCTTCTCGCCCTGCTTCCGCCGCGAGGCCGGTTCGCACGGCAAGGACACGCGCGGCATCTTCCGGGTGCACCAGTTCGACAAGGTCGAGATGTTCTCGTACGTCGACCCGACGGACTCGCAGGCCGAGCACCAGCGCCTGCTGGACTGGGAGAAGCAGTGGCTGACCTCGCTGGAGCTGCCGTTCCGGGTGATCGACGTGGCTTCGGCGGACCTGGGGTCCTCTGCGGCCCGTAAGTTCGACTGCGAGGCGTGGGTCCCGACCCAGGGCAAGTACCGCGAGCTGACGTCGACCTCGGACTGTACGGAGTTCCAGTCGCGGCGCTTGGCGATCCGTATGCGTGACGGCAAGACGGTGAAGCCGCTCGCGACGCTGAACGGCACGCTGTGTGCCGTACCGCGCACGATCGTGGCGATCCTGGAGAACCATCAGCAGGCCGACGGCTCCGTACGCGTGCCCGAGGTGCTGCGGCCGTTCCTGGGCGGCCGGGAGATCCTGGAGCCGGTCGCCAAGGCGGCCAAGTGAGCGACTCCGCTCCCGCCTTCCCGTACAAGCTCGTCGCAACCGATCTCGACGGAACGCTGCTGCGCTCCGACGGCACGGTCTCGGAGCGCACACGTGAGGCGCTCGCCGCGGTCACCGCGGCGGGCGCAGCGCACATCATCGTCACCGGGCGGGCGGTGCCCTGGACCCGCCACATCCTCGACGAACTCGGGTACGACGGGATCGCGGTGTGCGCTCAGGGCGCGCAGGTGTACGACGCGGGGGCGCACCGGCTGCTCACCACGCTGACTCTCGACCGGCAGCTGGCCGGCTTGGCGCTCGCCAAGATCGAGGCGGAGGTAGGCGCACTGGCCCTGGCCGCGAGCCGTGACGGCCTCGACGGCGACGTCCTGATCGGCCCCGGCTACCAGGTCCAGGGACTGCTGCAGGCCGTCCCGTTCACCGACCTCGCGGAACTGTGGGCAGAGCCGCTGACGAAGCTGTACATCCAGCACCCGCGTCTGACCGACGACGAACTCGCGGACGCGGCACGTCAGGCGGCGGGCGGTCTGGTGTCCATCACCATGGCGGGCGAGGGCATCGTCGAGATCCTCCCCCTCGGTCTTTCCAAGGCCACGGGCCTCTCGCTCGCGGCTCGCCGTCTGGGCGTCAAAGCGGCCGAGACGATCGCGTTCGGCGACATGCCCAACGACATCCCGATGTTCGGCTGGTCCGCCCACGGCGTGGCCATGGCCAACGCCCATGAGGAGCTCAAGGCGGTGGCCGACGAGATGACCCTGTCCAACGAGGAGGACGGGATCGCGGTGGTGCTGGAGCGGTTGCTGGGTTGAGCGCGCAACGCTGCCGCTGTGACCTGGTGTTGGGCATGTCACAGCGACAGCGTTCCGGCAATGTCGGGAGGGGCGGCCCGCGCGTGATGCGCGCTCGAAGCGGCCGCCCCGGGCAGCTCCCCGTGCGGGGCGCACTCGACGGAGCGGTAGCTACTCCGGAGTACGCCGCAGGCTGCCCTGTCGGGAGCTCGACGGACCGCTGCTGATGGGCATCGTCGCGCTCCTCTCCCAGATTGCGGCGCCGGAGGAACCCGGCGACCTGGACATAACTACTCTGCCCGTATGCCGAGTTGGACGCCACCGAATAAAGTGGGCTCCGGGCGGGGAGGCCCCGGGAGCGGCTACCGGTTGCGGCGCCACTTGCGTCGTCGCGCCTTGCTGAAGAACCAGCCCGCGGGCGGTTCGTCGGACCGCCAGGGTTGCGGTTCGGGGCCTCCATTGCGCCAGCGGGCCGCGAGCATACGGGCGCGCGCCGACGGCTCGGCCGTCTCGGCGGACTGTATGAATTCCTCGTCCAGGACGAGGTCGTCCCAGGTGTCCTCGGACTCCCCCTGACCGTCGCTTCGCGGTGCCTGCCGTGCCATCCCCGTTCCTCCCTGCCGTGCATCCCTTTGGACAAGTGTGCCGTTGCGCGCGTAAAACCGATCTCAAGATCAAAAGAGGCCCCACGCGCGTGCACCCCCAACAGCGAGCACGCGCGCGTGGGGCCGCCCCGACTCCCCGGAGCGCCTACTCCTCGCCGGCAAGCGTCAGCGACCGCAACTTCTGCCCCGCGAACCATGTGGCGGCCACGGTCACCACGATCAGCAGCACCGTGCCCGTCGCCATGCCCACATCGGAGGTGACGAGGTCCCCGCCTGTGACCTCGTGGGCCACGGCGAGCGACCACTGCTGAACGCTGAGCGTGCGCGCACCGGACACCAGGGACCCGAAGAGTGCCTCCCAGACGAGTGCGTAGACGAGCCCGAAGACCACCGCGTGCCGGGTGACCGTGCCGAGCAGCAGGAAGAGCGCGGCGTACGCGATGGAGGCGACCAGTGCGGCCACGGTGTACGCGACGGCGATCTGCTGACCGTTGCCGTTCAGGATCATCCCGGCGAGGAACGTCGGGATCGCGGAGAACGCCATGGTCACGGCGATCGCGACGATCAGCTTGGTGAAGATGATCGTGGGCCGCTTGATCGGCTTGGCGAGCAGGTACACCACCGAGCCGTCGTCGATCTCCGGCCCGATCGCGCCCGTACCGGCGATGACGCCGATGATGGGCACCATCGTGGCGAGCGCGAACCCGCCCAGGAGGTCGGCGGCCACCTGGTCGTCGGTGCCGGTGAAGGCACGGACCGCCACGGAGATCACGATCAGCAGCAAGGGCAGCGCGCCCAGGATGAGGGCCCGGCGGCGGCCGAGCAGGGCCCGGTAGGTGAGCCGGGCGACTGTGGGGTCGTACATCTTGGCCTCCTACGCCGCGACGAGATACGAGAAGACGGACTCGAGGGACTCGTCCGAGGGCGAGACCGCCAGCAGGCGGATGCCGTGATCCCTGGCCACCCGCGGCAGCAGTGCCGTGAAGCGCCCGAAGTCGACCGCCTGGATGCGCAACGCGCCCTCCTGGAGGTCCACTTCGATGCCGGAGGTCGACGGGTCGGCGATGAGCGCGGCCGCGAGCGCGCGGTCGTCGCTGGAGCGCACGAGGTAGCGGTGCGGGCGGTCGGTCATCAGGCGCCGGATGCGCCGGAAGTCGCCGCTCGCGGCGTGCCGTCCGGCGACGATCACCTCGATGTGCGAGGCGAGTTGCTCGACCTCTTCGAGGATGTGCGACGAGAACAGCACCGTACGGCCCTCGTCGCCCATGCGGCGGAGCAGATCCATCAGCTGCATGCGCTGCCGTGGGTCCATGCCGTTGAAGGGCTCGTCGAGCAGCAGCAGGGACGGCCCGTGGACGAGCGCGGAGGCCATTTTCACGCGCTGCCGCATGCCCTTGGAGTACGTCGAGATCTTCCGGTCCTGCGCGTACTCCATCTCGACCGTGGCGAGGGCCTTCTGCGCGGCCTTCTTACCGAGGCCGTGCAACTCGGCGTTCGCGACGACGAATTCACGGCCGGTGAGGAAGTCGTACATCGCCTCGCGCTCCGGGACGATGCCGATCTTCTTGTAGATCTGTTCGTTGCGCCAGGTCGGCTCGCCGTCGAGTGTGACGGAGCCCGTGGAGGGGGCGAGGAAGCCGGCCATCATGTTGATGAGGGTGGACTTTCCAGCGCCGTTCGGGCCGAGCAGGCCGGTGACTCCCGGACCGACCGTCATCGTGATGTCGTTGACGGCCACCACGTTGCCGAACCAGCGCGATACGTGGTCGATGTTGAGCGTGGTCACAGTCCGACCTTTCGGTAGCGGCGCATCAGGAGGCCGTAGCAGCCCGCGATGAGGCCCAGGACGACAAGGAGGTAGACGACACCCTCACCGTTCGACGGGCCCACTTCTCCGGGGAAGGAGGACGAGGCGCCGAGGAAGGCTGTCTGTACTCCGTCGATGAGCGTGATGGGCGAGAAGAGACCGAGCCAGGCGATCGCGTCGGTGCTGTTCTGTTCGTACGCGATGGCCTGGACGGTGGACACCGCCCCGTAGGAGATGGTCAGCGTGGCGATGACGGCCGCGATGCCGAAGCCGCGGCGCGGGGTGACCGCCGAGATGACCAGGCCGATGCCGGCGAAGAGCAGTGAAAGCAGTGCCACGGAGACGAGCCCTTGTGCGAAACCCTTGGTCTGGTCGGTGAAGTCAAGTTTGGCCAGTAGTGCGCCCGCATAGAGCACGACCAGGGGTGCGGCGGTGAGAATGAACATCGCCGAGGCCAGCGCCGCGTACTTGGCGCGCACGTAGTCGGCGGTCTCGATGGGGCGCGAGAAGTACAGCGGTACGGTCTTGAAGCGCAGGTCGCGCGAGACGGACTGCGGTGCCTGCGAGGCCACGTACAGGCCGATGACCGCCTGCAGGAAGATCGCGTAACGCGTGTAGTCGACCGGCAGGTCCTTCGCCGTGGTGGCGACCGCGACGGCCACCATGATGGCCGCGGGCACGCACATCACCACGAAGAGCAGCATCGGCAGCACCTTGGACTTCACCGAGCGGCCGAGGCCGTACGAGCCGCGCAGGGACTGCGAGTAGAGCGAGCGGCGGGCGTAGGCGCGGCCCAGGCGTGGGCCGTCGTAGTTGCGGTAGCCGATGTTGTGGATCCGGGTCTGCTCACCGGCCCGGGCCGGGGTCTGCTCAACCGCCATGGCCGACCGCCTCCTTCCGCTCTTCGTCCCGCGCGTCGTCGGCGTCCTTGAAGACTTCCGAGATGTGGTGCCTGCGCTGTTCCATACGGACCAGGCCGAGGCCGAGGTCGGCGACGATGTCGCGTACGAGGTCGTACGTCTCTTCGCCGTCCGCCGTGAGGAGCAGGATGTGACCGGCGCCCGGCAGTCCGCTGCCGTCGTGGGTGTCGATCCCGCGCGCGTGCAGCACCTCGCGCACCGCGCGGGTGCCGTCCGGGTGTTCGTCGGTGTCGGTGACCTCGATCGCGAGGGTCGTCGTGGTCTGGGTGAAGTCCGTGGTGGAGCTGGACCGCAGGAGCTTGCCGCCGTCGATGACGACGACGTGGTCGCAGGTGCGCTCCAGCTCGCCCAGCAGGTGCGAGGTGACCAGGACCGAGATGCCGAAGTCGGTGTGGATACGGCGGATCAGGCCCAGCATCTCGTCGCGGCCGACCGGGTCGAGGCCGTTGGTCGGCTCGTCGAGGAAGACCAACTGGGGGTCGTGGACGAGGGCCTGCGCGAGCTTCACGCGCTGCTTCATGCCGGTCGAGTAGCCGCCGATGGGGCGGTAGCGCTCCTCGTAGAGACCGACGTGGCGCAGCGTGTCCGCGGTGCGCTCGCGGGCCGCCGCCGGGGGCAGACCGGACATGCGCGCCATGTGGACGACGAACTCGGTGGCGGACACATCGGGCGGCAAACAGTCGTGCTCGGGCATGTACCCGACCCGCTCGCGGATGTCACCGCCCTTGGTGGCGACATCGAGGCCGAGCACTTCGGCGCGGCCCTCGGTGGCGGGGGACAGACCCAGCAGGATCTTGATCAGTGTGGACTTGCCGGCTCCGTTGGCTCCGACGAGTCCCGTCACACCGGGCCCGACGTCCACGGAGAGCCGGTCAAGCGCGGTTACCCTCGGGAACCGCTTGCTCAGGCTTTCGGTCGCGATCACAGTCACGATTCGAAGGTAGTGGCGCAGGCCACAGGAGTACGTCACCCCAGGGAGCTGTATCGGTGTCACTCTCCGGTATTACGGGCCCGTAAGGGTCCCCCTGAGGTCGAACAACGGGCGGCAGTTGTCCACACCCGGCTGGTTATCCACATCGGGCGAGTTGTCCACAGGCCCCGCACCTGCCCGTTGACGCGGCTTCCAACAATTGGAACATTCGACAGCGCCCGGCACGCGATCGTTGACGGGCCTGGCCGGCATGCGTAACGGGGGCGCGTGAGCAAGCGAGACCGTATGAGCAAAGGGGATCGCGTGACAGGCGAAGGTCTGCTCAAGGGCGCGCGCGAGCGCTGGGTACGGACGGGCGGGGTCGAGTTGTGCGTCGCCGAACTGGGGGACCCCTCGCAGCCGACCGTCCTGCTCGTCCACGGCTATCCGGACACGAAGGAGGTGTGGTCCGAGGTCGCTCCACGCCTCGCCGAGCGCGGATTCCACGTGGTGCTGTACGACGTACGGGGCCACGGCAGGTCGACCGCGCCGCAACCGCTGCGCGGCGGGTTCACTCTGGAGAAGCTGACGGATGACTTCCTGGCGGTCGCAGACGCGGTCAGCCCTGACCGGCCGGTGCATCTGGTCGGGCATGACTGGGGCTCGGGCCAGGGCTGGGAATTCGTCACGGTGGGGCGCACCGAAGGGAGGATCGCCTCCTTCACGTCGATGTCCGGGCCTTCCGTGGACCACTTCGGGCACTGGATCAAGAAGCGCAGGATCCGCCCGACCCCGCGCAGGCTCGCTCAACTCCTCGGCCAGGTAGCCAAGTCCTGGTACATCTACGCCCTGCACATCCCCGTCCTGCCCGAACTCGTCTGCCGTGGCCCGCTCGGCAAGCAGTGGCCGAAGATCCTTCGGCGGATCGAGAAGATCCCCACGGACGAGTACCCGACCGCCTCGCTGCCCTCGGACGCGGCACACGGCGTATGGCTGTACCGGGACAACATCCGGCCGCGGCTGCGCAATCCGCGCCCGGACGCGTACGCACACGCGCCCGTGCAGCTCATCACCCCCCTGGACGATGCCTTCCTGTCCGAGCGGCTCTACGACGACCTGGAGCAATGGGCCCCGCGACTGGTCCGCCGCACGCTCCCGGCCAAGCACTGGATCCCGCGCACCCGGCCGGATCAACTGGCCGCCTGGATCACCGAGTTCGTGACCTCGACCGAGAGTGGAAGGCCCGCACCGGTGGCGACCGGCAAGTACGCGGACCGCTTCGGCGGGCAGCTCGTGCTCGTCACCGGGGCGGGCAGCGGCATCGGGCGGGCCACCGCCCTGGCCTTCGCCGAGGCCGGCGCACGCGTGGTGGCCGTCGACCGGGACGCACAGAGCGTGGCACGCACTGCGGAGCTGTCCCGTCAGAGCGGGGCGCCCGATGCATGGGCCGAGACGATCGACGTCGGTGACGAACAGGCCATGGAGAAGATCGCCGACAAGGTCGCCGCCGAGTACGGAGTGGTCGACGTACTGGTGAACAACGCCGGGATCGGACTCTCCGGCTCCTTCTTCGACACCACGACGGAGGACTGGAAGAAGGTCCTCGATGTCAACCTGTGGGGTGTGATCCACGGCTGCCGGCTCTTCGGCAGGCAGATGGTCGAGCGCGGACAGGGGGGCCATATCGTCAACACCGCGTCTGCGGCGGCATATCTGCCCTCGAAGGCGTTGCCCGCCTACAGCACCTCCAAGGCGGCGGTGCTGATGCTCAGCGAATGCCTGCGCGCGGAGCTGGCGGGCCAGGGCATCGGCGTCTCGGCGATCTGCCCCGGCTTCATCAACACCAACATCACCTCAACCGCGCACTTCGCGGGCGTCGACGCCGAGGAGGAAAAGCAGCTCCGGAAGAAGACCGCGCGGCTGTACGGGCTGCGCAATTACCCACCCGAGAAGGTCGCCGACGCCGTCCTGCGCGCGGTGGTCCGCAACCAGCCCGTGGTGCCTGTGACCCCCGAGGCCCGTGGGGCCCGCCTCATGGCCCGGTTCACACCCAGGATGCTGCGCGCGATCGGACGGGTCGAGCCACCGCTGTGAGAACGCGGCTGAGGAAAACACCGGAAGTAGCGGAACGTTATCCACAGCTACCGTCAACTTGCCCTGTGGATAACGCACTTGTCTGTGGATCAAACCTCCACACACAAATAAAATGCGTGATCAGCGTCTCGCCAGGCACTCTGGCGTCATGAACGAATCCGAAACCGATGCCGAGATCGATGAGGAGACCCATTCCGCGACCGACTCCAAGATCGGTGCACGCCGCACCGTGAAGGTGTCGAAGTACCTCTCGAAACATCTGCGGCATCAGCCCGAGCAGATCGGGCTGACGCTCGATGAAGGCGGCTGGGTCGAGATCGAGACGCTGATGGCCGCGGCGGCAGCTCACGGCTTCAGGTTCACGCGGGCCGAGCTCGACCAGGTGGTGGCCACCAACGACAAGCGGCGCTTTGCGATCGAGGGCACCCGGATCCGCGCCAGCCAGGGCCATTCCGTCGAGGTGGACCTCGGTCTGGCCCCGGCGACGCCGCCCGCGTACCTCTACCACGGGACCGTCGCCCGCAGCCTGGACGCGATCCGCGCCGAGGGCCTCCGGCCCATGAACCGCCACGATGTGCACCTCTCAGCGGACCGCGAGACCGCGACCCGCGTCGGTGCCCGCCGCGGCCGTCCCGTCGTGCTCGCTGTGGACGCCGCCGCCATGCACCGCGACGGCCACGTATTCCGGGTCAGCGCCAACGGCGTATGGCTCACGACCGCCGTGCCCCCGCGCTACCTGCGGGTTCCCGAGCCGCACTGACCTGCCGCCTCGGCGGACCCCGGGCCGGCGTGGGCCCGTATGTGCGGGCCGTCGCAAGGTCGTGCGGGCATCTGCGGGACAATGGCGGCGTGACCTCAGCGACCCGCCGGCCCCAGACTCCGGCCTCCACCGTTCCGCCCCGGCTGATCGCAACGGATCTGGACGGCACCCTGCTGCGCGACGACCATTCCGTCTCGCAGCGCACGGTCACCGCTCTGGCCGCCGCAGAGGAGGCCGGCATCGAGGTCTTCTTCGTGACCGGCCGCCCGGCACGCTGGATGGATGTCGTCAGCGATCATGTCCACGGCCACGGCCTTGCCATCTGCGGGAACGGCGCCGCCGTGGTCGACCTGCATGGCGGCGCCGGCAACCACCGTTTCGTCAAGGTCCGGGAGTTGGCACGGGAGAACGCGCTCGATGCCGTGCGGCTGCTCCGCGAGGCCGCGCCGGGGACCGTGTTCGCCATTGAGCAGACGTACGGCTTCTACCAGGAGCCGTCGTACCCGAAGATGCACATGGAGATCCCGGACACCCTCGCGCCCGCCGAGAAACTCCTGGCGCCGGACGGTCCCGGTGCCGACGAGCCGGTGCTCAAGATTCTCGCGTTCCACCACGAGATCGACCCGGACGACTTCCTGATGACCGCCCGCCTGGCCATCGGCGACCGCGCGGGCGTGACCCGCTCCAGCCCCAGCGCACTGCTGGAGATCAGCGGCCCCGGCGTCTCCAAGGCCAGCACCCTCGCGCTGTGCTGCGCCGAGCGCGGCATCTCGCACGAGGAGGTCGTCGCCTTCGGGGACATGCCGAACGACGTGGAAATGCTCACCTGGGCAGGCACGTCGTACGCGATGGGCAACGCGCACCCCGACGTGATCGCCGCGGCCTCGGGACGAACGGTCGCCAACAACGAGGACGGTGTGGCGGTCGTGATCGAGCGGATGCTGGCTCTCTCCTAGTAGAGCTGCACCCCGCGCTCGTCCAGCCACCCCATCGGATCGACGCCCGAGCCGTGATAGGGCGTCAGGCGTACCTCGAAGTGCAGATGCGGTCCAGTCGAGTTGCCGCTCGTGCCCGACTGGCCGACCCACTGCCCGGCCGCCACCCGCTCCCCCTGATCGACAGCGACCGTCGCGAGATGCGCGTACTGCGTGTAGTAGCCCCCGAGGTGCCGCACAACGACCTCGATACCGAACGGACCGCCGCACGCCACCTTGACCACGCGCCCCTCGCCCACTGAGCGCACCGGCGTGCCGATGTCCACCGCGAAGTCCTGCCCCGTGTGCCGGCTCGCCCAGCGCTCACCACCGCTCCCGAAGCCCGCGGAGAGTTCGTACGTCTCCAATGGCGCGACCCACGCCGCCGAGGAGCCTGGCTCCGGCTGGTCGAGCCGGACCGCTGCCCGGCACGCACCCGCCGCGACCGAGGCGTCCGCCTGCCCCTGAAGCGTCGACTGCGCCGCTTCGAGCCTCTGCTCGATCCCCTGCTTCATCTCGGCGAGTCGGGCATTGCGCCGTTCCAGCGCCTGCCAGGCCTTCGCGGCCTTCGCCTCGTCGGCGGCGAGCCGTGCCTCGGCGCGGCGGCTCTTGGTGACGGCGTTGTTGACCGCCAGGTCGGCCTGCCACACGGCACGCTGACCGCGCATCAACTCGTCGGGGCTGTCCGCGAGCAGCAACTGCGCGGTGTGCGGAAGCCCCCCACCACTGCGGTACTGGGCGCGCGCGATCCGGCCGAGGTCGCCGTGCAGTGCGGCGATGTTCCGCCGCTCCCGCGTGAGAAGCCGCTCCAGCCGCTGTGCCCGGGCCCGCTGCACCTCTGCCTCCCCGCGCCCTTCCTCGTATCGCTGCGTCGCGGCGGAAGCTTCTTCGAAGAGCCGCACCACCTCGGTGCTCAGGCCACCGGGATCGCCCGCGTCCCCCTTGGCCGCCGTGGGACCTGCCGCCAGAAGGGCCAGCGCGCACAGCAGCGCCGGTACGAGCAGGGGATGGCGTCGAAGTGGGCGCATACAACGGATCGTGTCCCGCGCCTGGGCCGCGGTCCTGTTCAAGTCGTACGCCTGGGGGACCGAATGCCTCGGACGGACCATTCTGCTGCTCCGAACAGCGGCCTGGTCCACAGCACTTGACTGGATCGTCAGCGGGCGGCTCCGCAGGGCGGTTCGGCCGAGTCAGCGAACCGCTGCCAGCAGCTCCGACGCCTCCTCCCGCTCCCGCATCTCCCGCAGTGGGCCATCCACGGCAGCCAGTTCGCCGTACGGGCCCCGCTGCACCACGCGTCCGTCCGCCAGCACGATCACCTCGTCCACGGCCTCTACACCCGCCAGCCGGTGGGTGATCAGCAGCGTCGTACGGCCCTCGGTCGCGGCGAGCAGATCGGCGGTCAGCGCGTCGGCCGTCGGAAGGTCGAGGTGCTCCGCGGGTTCGTCGAGGACGAGGACCGGGAAGTCGGCGAGCAGCGCACGGGCCAGCGCCAGCCGCTGCCGCTGCCCACCGGACAGCCGCGCCCCGTGCTCGCCGATCAGCGTGTCGAGCCCCTCGGGCAGACCGTCGGCCCAGTCGAGCAGCCGGGCCCGTCCGAGCGCGTCACGCAGTTCGTCCTCGGTCGCGTCCTTCCGTGCGAGCAGCAGGTTCTCGCGCACCGAGCTGTCGAAGAGATGCGCGTCCTGCGCACACAGCCCGACCAGGCGTCGTACGTCGTCACTGTCCAGGTCGTACGCGTCCAAGCGGCCCAGCATGTACGTCCCTGCCCCCGCGTCCAGGAACCGCAGAAGCACCTGCGCAAGGGTCGTCTTGCCGGAGCCGGACTGCCCCACGACGGCGATCCTCTGCCCGCGTGCGAGCGTCAGGTCGATCCCGGTCAGCGCGTCCCGGTCCTGCCCCTGGTGGCGGGCGGACAGCCCTTGGAGAACGAGCGGGAAGGGCGACGCCGGTGCCTCTCGCGGCCTCTCCGGTTCGCGTACGGGATCGGGGGCGTCCAGGACCTCGTACACGCGCTCCGCGCTCTTGCGCACGCGCTGCCGATACTGGACCGCGAGCGGAAGCCCCAGGACGGCCTCGAACGCGGCGAGCGGCGTGAGGACGACGACGGCCATCAGCACACCGCTGAGGCGGCCGTCGGCGACCGCCCGGGCGCCGACGAGCGCGGTGACCGCAACGGTGAGCCCGGAGACGAGCGCGATGAGCCCGTCGCCGAGCGCGGTGGCGGTCGCGGTGCGCGACGCGATGCGAGTCAGCGCGGCATCGGCCTGCCGGGTTTCGGCGGTGCGCGCGGGCAGTGCACCGGCGACCGTCAACTCGGCCGTCCCTGTGAGGAGATCGGCCACGCGGGTCGCCAGGACGCCGCGGGCGGGGGCCAGCTTGCGCTCCGCGCGGTGCGCGAAGGCGCCGGTCACCAGTGGGACGCCGGCTCCGGCGGCGAGCAGCCCGAGGGCGAGGGCGGCCCCGGCCTCGGGCAGCAGCCAGGCCGTGAATCCCACGGATGCGGCGGACACGACGACCGCGGCCGAGGCGGGCAGCAGCCAGCGCAGCCAGTAGTCCTGCAGCGCGTCGACATCGGCGACCAGCCGCGAGAGCAGGTCACCGCGCCGGGCGGTCCGCAGCCCCGCGGGAGCGAGCCGCTCGAGTCGCCGGTACACGGCGACTCGGGTGTCGGCCAGCATCCGCAGCACGGCATCGTGCGACACCAGCCGCTCGGCGTACCGGAAAACAGCCCGCCCGATCCCGAACGCCCGCGTGGCCGTGACGGCGACCATCAGGTAGAGAACGGGAGGCTGCTGCGAGGCCCGCGAGATCAGCCACCCCGAGGTGGCCATCAGCCCCACGGCACTGCCGAGCGCGAGACTGCCCAGCACGAGAGCGATCGTGAGCCGACCGCGGCGAGGTCCGGCCATGGCGCGGACGCGGGCGAGGACGCTGCCTCGCTCCGCAGTGGAGAGCGGCAGCTCGTCCTGGTCGGCGGTGGACACTGCCGCTTCTGTGCGGCGCGCCTCCGTACCACGAGAGTGCGCGGATCCGGCTCCCGCGACGGGCACTGCGGACTCCAGCCGTACCACCCGATCCGCCACGCCCAGCAACGCCGGCCGGTGCACCACGAGCAGCACCGTCCGCCCCACCGCCAGGCGCCGGACGGCCTCCACCACCTCGGCTTCGGTCTCCCCGTCCAGCGAAGCCGTCGGCTCGTCGAGCAACAGCACGGGCCGGTCCGCGAGGAACGCCCGGGCCAGCGCCAGCCGCTGCCGCTGCCCCGCGGACAGCCCGGCCCCGTCCTCGCCCAGTACGGTCCGCATCCCCTCGGGCAGCGCGTCCACGAACTCGAGCGCGCCCGCGTCACCCAGCGCCCTGGCCACCTCGGCGTCATCCGCGTCCGGCCGCGCCAGCCGTACGTTCTCGGCGATGGACCCCGCGTACAGATGGGGACGCTGCGGCACCCAGGCCACCTGCGAACGCCACTTGGCCAAGTCGGCATCGGCCAGGTCGACTCCCCCGATCCGCACTCGGCCCGATGTCGGCTTCACGAACCCCAGCAGCGCGTTGAACAGCGTCGACTTACCCGCGCCGCTGGGCCCGACGAGCGCCACCGTCTCGCCGGCTTCGACCGCGAAGGACACGTCCGACACGGCGTCGGACGACCGCTCCGGGTACCGGACCGTCACCCCCTCGAAGCGAATCCCGCCGGAGGACGGCACGATCGCGGTCCCTGAGCCTGGCACCGGCGTCTCCACCACCGAGAAGATCTCCTCGGCGGCGGCGAGCCCCTCCGCTGCCGCGTGGTACTGCGCCCCCACCTGCCGCAGTGGCAGATATGCCTCGGGCGCGAGAACGAGGATGACCAGCCCCACGTACAGATCCATCTCGCCATGGACGAGCCGCATCCCGATGGTCACCGCGACCAGGGCGACCGAGATCGTGGCGAGCAGCTCCAGCGCGAAGGACGAGATGAAGGCGATCCGCAGGGTTCGCATGGTCGCCCGCCGGTACTCACCGGTGATCCGCCGGATCGACTCTGCCTGCGCCTTGGCCCGCCCGAACACCTTGAGCGTGGGCAGCCCCGCGACCACGTCCAGGAAATGCCCCGAGAGCCGTGACAACAGCCTCCACTGACGGTCCATCTGGGACTGGGTGACCCAGCCGATGAGCACCATGAATATCGGGATGAGGGGCAGCGTGCCGACGATGATCGCCGCCGAGACCCAGTCCTCCGTGACGATCCGTGCCAACACCGCCACTGGCACGACCACTGCGAGCCCCAACTGCGGGAGGTAGCGCGAGAAGTAGTCGTCAAGCGCATCGACTCCGCGCGTGGCGAGTGCGACCAGCGACCCCGTCCGCTGCCCGCTCAGCCACCCCGGGCCCAGCGCACCCGCGCGTTCCAGCAGCCGCCCCCGCAGCTCCGACTTGACCGCTGCCCCGGCCCGGTGCGCGGCGAGTTCCGTGAGCCAGGAGACGAGCGCCCGACCACCCGCGACCGCCACCAACAGCAGGAGAGGGGCGCGGAGTTCGGCGGCCTCCAGCCCGTGCTGGAAAGCACCGACCACTATCTCGGCGATGAGCATCGCCTGGGCGATGACCAACGCCGCCCCGGCAGCGCCCAGCACCACGATCGCCACCAGGAAGAGGCGGGTAGCGCGGGCGTACCGGAGCAGTCGCGGGTCGATCGGTTTCACGTGAAACACACCCTCGGGTCAAGCAGGTGTGTTTCACGTGAAACACACCTTCTCCTCAACAGGCACGTTTCACGTGAAACATGCCCCTGGATTCAGCGGCGATCGAACTCAGTGCACAGCCTCAGCGATGTGCTGCGTACCGATCCGCTTCCGGAACACCCAGTACGTCCACGCCTGGTAGACCACCACGACCGGTGTCGCAATCACCGCGCACCAGGTCATGATCTTCAGCGTGTACGGACTCGATGAGGCATTGCTGACCGTCAGGCTCCAGTCGCCATTGAGCGAGGACGGCATGACGTTCGGAAAGAGCGTCAGGAAGAGCATCGCCACGGCGGCCACGATGGTGATGCCGGACAGGGCGAACGCCCAGCCCTCACGCCCGGCCTGGTTGGCCCCGATCGCCGCGACCAGCGCGATCACCGCCACGATCAGCGCGACCAGGCTCGTGCTGTCGCCCTTGTCGGCCTGGGTCCAGCCCAGGAAAACCAGCGCGAGCGCAGCCGTCACCACGCCGAGCTGCAGCGCCAGTTTCCGCGCCCGCTCACGGATGTCGCCCAGCGTCTTGAGCGCGGCGAACACCGCCCCATGGAAGGTGAACAGCGTCAGCGTGACCAGGCCGCCCAGGATCGCGTACGGGTTGAGCAGATCCCACAGGTTGCCGACGTACTCCATGTCTCGGTCGATCTTCACGCCCCGCACGATGTTGCCGAAGGCCACACCCCACAGGAACGCGGGGATGAGCGAGCTCCAGAAGATCGCGCTCTCCCAGTTGCGCTGCCAGCTCTCCTCGGGCCGCTTCGCCCGGTACTCGAAAGCGACTCCGCGGACGATCAGGCAGACCAGGATGAGGAGCAGCGGCAGATAGAAGCCGGAGAAGAGCGTGGCGTACCACTCGGGGAAGGCGGCGAAAGTCGCACCGCCCGCGGAGAGCAGCCAGACCTCGTTGCCGTCCCAGACCGGCCCGATGGTGTTGATCAGCACCCGCTTCTCGGCCCGGTCACGGGCGAGCAGCCGGGTGAGGACACCGATCCCGAAGTCGAAGCCCTCCAGGAAGAAATAGCCGATCCACAGGACGGCGATGAGGACGAACCAGACGTCGTGAAGTTCCATGACTCTGCAGCTCCCTGGGCCTAGTAGGAGAAGGCCATCGGCTTGTCGGCGTCATGGGAGTCGCCGCCGATCTTGGTGGGCGGATTGAGGTCGGCCTCGGTGAGTTCGGGCGGCCCGGCCTTGATGTACTTCGCGAGCAGCTTCACCTCGATGACGGCGAGGATCGCGTAGAGAGTCGTGAAGACGATCATCGAGGTGAGGACCTCACCCTGCGAGACGCCGGGGGAGACCGCGTCGCGGGTCTGCAGTACGCCGTACACGACCCACGGCTGGCGGCCCATCTCGGTGAAGATCCAGCCCCAGGAGTTGGCGATCAGCGGGAAGCCCAGGGTCAGGATCGCGATGCGCCAGTACCACTTGGTGAGCGTCGGGCCGAGTGCCTTCTTGGGCAGCAGCACCAGATGCGGCACCTCGTCGTCACCCACGCGCAGGTGCTGCGGCAGCAAGAACTTCTTCCGCGTCAGCCAGAGCCCGACCAGCCCGATGGTGAGGGACGTCATGCCGAAGCCGATCATCCAGCGGAAGCCCCAGTACGCCACCGGGATGTTGGGCCGGTAGTCACCCGGCCCGTACTTCTCCTGCTCGGCCTTGTTGACGTCGTTGATGCCGGGGACGTAAGAGCTGAAGTCGTCCTTGGCGAGGAAGGACAGCAGTCCCGGAATCTCGATGGCCACCTTGTTGTGGCCCTTGTCGACGTCCCCGTAGGCGAAGACCGAGAAGGGCGCGGGCGCCTCGCCGTCCCACAGCGCCTCGGCCGCCGCCATCTTCATCGGCTGCTGCTCGTACATGATCTTGCCGAGGACATCGCCGCTGATCGCGGTGAACATGCCGCCGATGACCACGGTGACCAGGCCGAGCCGCAGCGAGGTCTTCATCACGGGGACGTGCTTCTTGCGGGCCAGGTGGAAGGCTGCGATGCCGACCATGAAGGCACCGCCGGTGAGGAAGGCCGCAGAGAGGGTGTGGAAGGCCTGGGCGAGCGCGGTGTTCTGGGTCAGGACCAGCCAGAAGTCGGTGAGCTCGGCACGGCCCCGCTGCTCGTTGATCCGGTAGCCGACCGGGTGCTGCATCCAGGAGTTGGCAGCGAGGATGAAGTACGCCGACAGGATCGTGCCGATCGAGACCATCCACATGCAGGCGAGGTGAATCTTCTTCGGCAGCTTGTCCCAGCCGAAGATCCACAGGCCGATGAACGTGGACTCAAAGAAGAACGCGATCAGCGCCTCGAAGGCGAGCGGGGCACCGAAGACGTCACCGACGAAGCGCGAGTAGTCGGACCAGTTCATGCCGAACTGGAACTCCTGCACGATGCCTGTCACGACACCCATCGCGATGTTGATCAGAAAGAGCTTCCCCCAGAACTTCGTCGCCCTGAGGTACTTCTCGTTCCCCGTACGCACCCAGGCGGTCTCCAGGCCGGCCGTGAGCGCGGCGAGGGAGATGGTCAGGGGGACGAAGAGGAAGTGGTAGACGGTGGTGATGCCGAACTGCCATCGCGCCAGGGTCTCCGGCGCCAGAGCCAGGTCCACGTCGTCAGTCTCCTTACGTCGCCGTGGTCACAGCGGCAGTTTGACCCGCTTGTCGCAGACATCACGGGACCAACCAGGCAAGCTTGTGAACGCGTTCACATTCACAAGCAATTATGACGCATGACCGTTCGAGGCGTGAGAGGTGGGGGGTCCCTAAGGTTGGAGGATCCGGCCTCTGGCGTAAAAGAACAGGTCAGAGCGTTGTGACGCAAGAGGGGGCCAGGAGACCCGTCGGCAGAGCTCCGTACCCGACGGAACTCTGCCGGTCGCGGGAGGCTAGAGCTCCTTGCGGAACCCCTCCGTCGTCTTGAGGAAGATGTCGTTCGCCTCGGTCTCGCCGATCGTCACGCGCACGCCCTCCCCCGGGAACGGCCGCACGACGACCCCGGCCTGCTCACAGGCCGCCGCGAAGTCGACCGTACGCTCGCCGAGCCGCAGCCAGACGAAGTTCGCCTGGGTCTCCGGCACCGTCCAGCCCTGCCCACGCAGCGCCTCGACGACGCGGATGCGCTCACACACCAGCGAGCCCACCCGGCCGAGGAGCTCGTCCTCGGCGCGCAGCGAGGCGACCGCCGCGTCCTGAGCGAGCTGGCTCACACCGAAGGGCACGGCGGTCTTGCGCAGCGCAGCCGCCACCGGTTCATGGGCGATCGCGAAACCGACCCGCAGTCCGGCAAGTCCGTATGCCTTGGAGAACGTACGCAGTACGCAGACATTCGGCCGCTCGCGGTAGATCTCGACGCCGTCCGGCACCTGGGGGTCGCGGATGAACTCCCGGTACGCCTCGTCGAGGACCACCAGGACATCGTTCGGCACCCGGTCCAGGAACCGTTCCAGCTCGGCCCGGCGCACCACGGTGCCGGTGGGGTTGTTGGGGTTGCAGACGAAGATCAGCCGCGTCCGCTCGGTGACCGCGTCCGCCATCGCGTCGAGATCGTGCACGTCCCCCGACGTGAGCGGCACCCGCACCGACGTCGCCCCGCTGATCTGCGTGATGATCGGGTACGCCTCGAAGGACCGCCAGGCGTATATGACCTCGTCACCTGGACCACTCGTGGCCTGCAACAGCTGCTGGGCGACGCCGACCGAGCCCGTGCCGGTGGACAGATGCGTGAGCGGCACCGCGAACCGGTCCGCCAGCTCACTCATCAGCGCCGTGCACGCCATGTCCGGGTAACGGTTGAAGGACCCCGCCGCGGCGGCCACGGTTTCCATCACCCCGGGCAGCGGCGGATACGGGTTCTCGTTGGAGGACAGCTTGTACGCCACCCGACCGCCGGCCGCGGCGGGCTTCCCCGGCTTGTACGTGGGGATACCCTCCAGCTCGGCACGCAGCTTGGGGCTCGTCTCGCTCACCGCAGTCCTCCTCATGACCACCATCGGCTTCCAATACTCCTCACCTTATGAGGATTCGGCGCCGCTGCGTATGGCTCGGGACCGACCGCGTAGGCGGTCCCTGGCATCGGGCCCACGGAGGCGTACGAAGTGGGGGGCGCGCCGCCGTCCCGTTCAAGCGCCGGTGGCTCACGCCGTGGCGCGCATCCCCCATGCAGGTGAGTTGAGACCTCTTCGAAACATGACCCCTTCGGCAGGCTCGCGCGCCTCGAGAAGTGACGTACTGTCATTGAATCGCTCAACTACCTTCTCTTCCAAGGCAATTGATCACTCTCGATCATGCAGAAACGTGCCTGTCAACGAGTGAATATGCGTCCGCACTACCCCACCGCATGAGCCCTACTATCGGCTCGCCATGACAGCAGCAGGGAAGCACCAGGTGAGCCGGGCGGAGACCTCCCGTCGAGGCAGTCGGCCGGGCCGGGCGGGCATCAGAGACGTGGCCGCCGCCGCCGGAGTCTCCATCACGACCGTGTCCGACGCACTCAACGGCAAGGGCCGGCTCCCGGACGCCACCCGACGCCATGTCCGCGAGGTCGCCGACCGGCTGGGCTATCGCCCCTCCGCCGCGGCCCGCACGCTCCGTACCGGAAAGTCGGGCCTCATCGGCCTGACCGTGACGACCTACGGGGATGAACCTTTCACCTTCACGGAGTTCGCGTACTTCGCGGAGATGGCCAGAGCCGCCACCTCGGCCGCGCTCGCCCGTGGCTACGCCCTGGTCATCCTCCCCGCCACCTCGCGCCACGACGTGTGGTCGAACGTGGCCCTGGACGGAACCGTGGTCATCGACCCCTCCGACCAGGACCCCGTCGTCAGCGAACTGGTCCGCCAGGGTTTACCGGTGGTCTCCGACGGCCGCCCGGCCGGCTCGCTGCCGGTGACCGCCTGGGTGGACAACGACCACGAGGCCGCGGTCCTGGGCATCCTCGACCACCTGGCCGACGCGGGCGCTCGCCGGATCGGCCTGCTCACCGGGACCTCGACCGACACGTACACGCATCTGTCGACGACCGCGTACCTGCACTGGTGCGAGCGCGTCGGCCAGGAACCGGTGTACGAGGCCTACCCCGCGCACGATCCCCGCGCGGGATCCGCCGCCGCCGACCGCCTGCTCGCCCGGCCCGACCGGCCTGACGCCGTGTACGGACTGTTCGACCCGAACGGCACCGACCTCCTCGCGGCTGCCCGCCGCTACGGTCTGCGCGTACCGGAGGATCTGCTGCTCGTGTGCTGCAGCGAGTCCGCGGTGTACGCCAACACCGAGCCACCCCTCACCACGCTTTCACTCAAGCCGCGCCACATCGGCACGGCCGTGGTCCAGCTCCTCATCGACGCCATCGAGGGGGTCGAATCGGACCAACCGGTCGAGCAGGTGATCCCCACGGAGTTGATCGTGCGGACCTCCTCCGACCGACGGCCGCCCCGTACGACCGTCAGCCCGCCACGATCACCGGAGGAGAGGTGACGTCAGGCGGTGGCATCCGGTGAGAAAGCCCCTCCCAATTCGGGAGAAAACCACGATGAACTGGGGTCCTGCCCCGATTCACCACCCCTGGGTCATCACATGGCGCGATCCGCATTCCTATGATGGGCGCACGACACCGCGGGCCGCTGCGACCAGGCAGTCCAGTGCGGTGCAGATGCGGCGCGATGGTGGTGGAGGGGTCGATGACTCAGGGGGCCGGTCAGGGACCCGAGGTGCGGACGCCGACGGTGCGCGACTTCCGCGTGCCCGCGTACGTCCACGAAGCCGATCCGTATGCGCAGCCCGGCCCGTACGCCCAGCCCGGAACTCATCTGCAACAGGCGCCTCATGCACAGCAGATGCCTCCCGGTGAGGGCACCAGACCGGTCGAGGACGTCGAGGGCTACACGCCGACGCAGCGCGATCTGCCCGTCATCAACCGCGGGGACACCCTTCAGGTGCCGGTCAGCCCCGAAGCCGCGACCGTCCCGGAGTCCACCGCCGGGCCGGGCCCGCTGTACGTCGTCGGCGACGTGCATGGCTATCTCGACGAACTCGTCGCCGCACTGCGCGAGAAGGGCCTCATCGACATCGACGGCCGCTGGTCGGCGGGCACGGCACGGTTGTGGTTCCTCGGGGACTTCACCGACCGGGGGCCCGACGGCATCGGCGTCATCGACCTCGTGATGCGGCTGTCCGCCGAGGCCGCCGCGGCCGGCGGCTACTGCAAGGCGCTGATGGGCAATCACGAGCTGCTGCTGCTCGGCGCCAAGCGATTCGGCGACACCCCCGTCAACTCCGGTGCCGGTACGGCCACTTTCCAGGCTGCCTGGCTGCTCAACGGCGGCCAGAAGACCGATATGGAGCGCCTCGAGGATCACCATCTGCAGTGGATGGCCCGCCTCGACGCGATGGAGCTGGCGGACGGGCACCTGCTGGTGCACTCCGACACCACCGCCTATCTCGACTACGGCGACTCCATCGAAGGCGTCAACGACACCGTCCGCGAAGCCCTCACGCGCAACGACGCGGACGAATGCTGGGACCTCTTCCGCAAGTTCACCAAGCGCTTCGCGTTCCGCGACGACGGGGGCGCACAGGCCGTGCGCGAACTCCTCGACATGTACGGTGGCTCTCGCATCGTCCATGGTCACAGTCCCATTCCGTACCTCCTCGGCGAGGTCGGCTCCGAGGACGGCGACGATGCCGCGGGCCCCGTGGTCCAAGGACCGCATGTGTACGCGGACGGGCTGGCCATCGCGATGGACGGCGGCGTGACCATGGCCGGAAAGCTACTGGTCCAGCAACTGCCCCTGGATGGCTGACCCTTTTCCGGGCAGGCGTTCTTCCACCGAGGACGGGGCCTACCGAGGGGCAATTTCTGGAAACCCCCTGTCACCTCGTACCGTCCCCGCTCTACCATCGGCTTATCCGTAGCAGGCTCCCCTCCGTTTCTGCCCGACGGCTCGTCAGCATGCCGAGCCCCAAGCCCTACGGAGCATCGGGGGATGCACATGAACAGCGTTCCGCAGCACCTGTTGAGCGAGGACCGCCAAGAGTACGAGCGGGTCCTCGATGAGGCGCTGCGCTCCGCACCACACCGTCCGGAACTCGCCGCTGTCGGCCAGCGGCTCAACCCCGAACAACTGCGCACCATGGCGCTCAACGCCTCGGCTCTCATCACGGCGGCCGCGGCGACCGAATACCAGCACTACGTAAAGATCCGCGAGCAACTGCGCCGGCCGGCGCAGCCCTCCCCACGTGTCCACGAAGGATCCGGATCCACGGACCCGGGCACGAGCGCTGTGGGGCTCGCCGCCACGGTGGGGGAGACCACCGAGCCCGCCGGGGCGGGCGCCGTCGCCGTCGCCGCGGTACTCACTCCTGTCCTCGCCGGCACCGCCTCGGCGATCTTCCTGCTCGTCGGATACCTCCTGAAGATGCTCAACCCCGAGCCGGCGTTCGCCCGGACCCTCCTCACCACCGGGTGGGTCTTCGGTGCGGTGACCGCGGCCGCGATCCTGATCGCCGCGGTCGGTCTGCTGCTCACCGCCCTGCGCAACGGAGAGAGCTCGCTGCAGGCCGGCACGCGGGGTGAGCGAAGCGAGGAACTGAGCCGAGCCAGGGAAGCCTGGCGCGAGGCCCTCCTGGAGCGCGGCATCATGCCGTTCCTCCGAGAGGCACTCGCTGACCCGGGCTCAGCGGCCCTCGGCCGTACGACACCGCCGCAGCCGACCAGCCGAATCCCCCATCTCGGCTACAACCGCCCGGGCTTCAGCAGCCCCGACGGCGGCCCCGCGGCAGGCCCCCGCCCCAGCTACTCGAGCCCGGACTTCTCAAGCCCGGACTTCGGAGGACCGGAGCATCAGCCGGAGTAGGGGCGCGACCGAGGCGCGACCAGAGGCCGCCGAACCGGGACCCGGGCTCCCGGCCGGACGGACAAGCCGCACGGCCGCTCCGGCCCACGACGACGAAGTCGAGGGCCGGAGCCCGGAGCGGTGCGCTGCTGCCGCGCCCGGATCAGGTCAGTCGGCGAGCGTCAGATACACCCGGTTACCCGCAGCCGCGAACTCCTGCGACTTCTGCGCCATGCCTTCCTCGATCTCCGTCTGCGTACCGCCGTGTTCGCGGCGGATGTCTTGGGAGATTTTCATCGAGGACAGCAGCGCCCCAGAGATGACGACGTGCACTCCCTCGTGCTGCCGGGCTCGTATCGCAATGCCCCTGTCCTGCCCCTCAACGATCTTGACTCAGCCTTTGTCCGGTGTGGAGGATCCTTCTTGGGGGTGATCCGCGATGCGGATGAGGGCGATCAGACGGCCTGTGTATGTGTGGCTGCCGGTAATAAGCGCGATCGGGAGCTACGCCTGCGCCGCTCTGCTCATTGGGCCACTGCACGTGGAACCCCCAGCGGCATTCATGCTCGGTGGAGCGTCGATCTTCTTCTGGGCACTTGGGTGGGACTCCGCGATCCGCAGCACCGCCGAACGCGTGTCCGTCACCAACTTCCTCGTGACCTCGACCGTTGCTTGGAACGATGTCGCACGGGTGACGGCCGACGACGGCCTGATCATCGATCTACGAGACGGGCGCACCATTGGCTCGGTCGCCTTCGGCAGCTCACTGTTGGGCACGTTTACCGGATACCGGACCCACCAACGAGCCCTTCGGCTGCTTGGGGAGGCACACCGCACCGCGTCCCAGGCGCGCCCCGGCAAGAGCAACGGCCCGGTCCAACTCGACGTGAGGTTCGAATGGAGACGACTCCTCTGCGCCCTACTCGCTGTCTACGGCCCGCTCCTCATCATCTGGGCACTGTCAAGGTGAGAGTGCCCGGCACGAATGCAGGAGCCGAGTGCCCGGCGCTGCCCCGCATCGAAGGACAGCGCCGGAACACGCATCAATCCGCAAGCGGCAGGTACACCCGGTTCCCGCTAGCCGCGAACTCCTTCGACTTCTGCAGCATCCCCTCAGCGACCTCCTCGGGCGAGGCCCCCGCAGCCGCCGTACCGCCGAACTGCTCTGTGATGCTTTGGCTAATCTTCATCGAGCAGAACTTCGGCCCGCACATCGAGCAGAAATGAGCCGTCTTGGCAGGCTCGGCCGGGAGGGTTTCGTCATGGAACTCTCGGGCCGTGTCGGGGTCGAGGGCCAGGTTGAACTGGTCCTCCCAGCGGAACTCGAAGCGGGCGTCGGACAGCGCGTCGTCCCATTCCTGCGCACCTGGGTGCCCCTTGGCGAGGTCGGCTGCGTGGGCGGCGATCTTGTAGGTGATGACGCCCGTCTTGACGTCGTCACGGTTGGGCAGGCCCAAGTGTTCCTTGGGCGTGACATAGCAGAGCATGGCGGTGCCCCACCAGGCGATCATCGCGGCACCGATGCCGGAGGTGATGTGGTCGTACGCCGGCGCGACGTCCGTCGTCAGCGGGCCGAGCGTATAGAACGGAGCTTCATCACAGATCTCCTGCTGAAGGTCGATGTTCTCCTTGATCTTGTGCATCGGGATATGTCCCGGGCCCTCGATCATGGTCTGTACGTTGAAACGCTTGGCGATCGTGTTGAGTTCCCCGAGAGTCCTCAACTCCGCGAACTGGGCTGCATCGTTGGCGTCCGCGATCGAGCCGGGCCGCAGCCCGTCGCCGAGCGAGTACGTGACGTCGTAGGCGGCCAGGATCTCGCACAGCTCTTCGAAGTGCTCGTAGAGGAACGACTCCTTGTGGTGCGCCAGGCACCAGGCCGCCATGATCGAGCCGCCACGCGAGACGATGCCGGTCTTGCGGTTCGCGGTGAGCGGTACGTACGGCAGGCGCACGCCCGCGTGCACAGTCATGTAGTCCACGCCCTGCTCGGCCTGCTCGATGACCGTGTCCTTGTAGATCTCCCAGGTCAGCTCCTCGGCACGGCCGTCGACCTTCTCCAGCGCCTGGTAGAGCGGCACCGTGCCGATGGGGACGGGGGAGTTGCGCAGCACCCACTCCCGGGTGGTGTGGATGTTCCGGCCGGTGGACAGGTCCATGACCGTGTCGGCACCCCAACGGGTCGCCCAGGTCATCTTTTCGACCTCCTCCTCGATGGAGGAGGTCACCGCCGAATTGCCGATGTTGGCGTTTACCTTTACCAGGAACCGCTTGCCGATGATCATCGGCTCGATCTCCGGGTGGTTGACGTTCGCGGGCAGAACGGCCCGTCCCGCGGCGATCTCCTCACGTACGACCTCGGGGTCGACATTCTCGCGGACCGCCACGAACTCCATTTCTGGTGTGACCTCGCCACGTCGTGCGTACGCGAGTTGTGTGACGGCCGTACCGCTGCGGCCCCGGCGCGGCTGGCGCGGACGTCCCGGGAAGACGGCATCGAGGTTGCGCAGTCCGCCACGCGGCGATGTGTGCTTGATTCCGTCGTCCTCGGGGCGGATGGGACGGCCCGCGTATTCCTCGGTGTCGCCGCGGGCCGTAATCCAGTTCTCGCGCAGTGGCGCCAGGCCCCTGCGGACATCGGTCTCGACGGTTGGATCGGTGTACGGGCCGGAGGTGTCGTACAGGGTGACTGACTGCCCGTTGGTGAGGTGCACCTGACGGACCGGCACTCGTAGGTCGGGGCGCGAGCCCTCGACATATGCCTTGTGCCAGCCGATGGACTTTCCGGCCTCGCCGTTCCCGGACGAGGCAGGTTCCTCGTCCGTCTGGCTGGAGGCAGGCGTGCGTACGTCCTTGTTGGTCATGAGACCTACTCCCTACGCCGGCATTACCCGGTAACAGGTTCAGCGGTCGACGCAGCGGTTTCCGTACGGCGATGTTCCACGTGAAACATCGCTGGGACGGAGGTCAGCGCCCTCTCAGCCCGGTGCTCCGAGCTCCCGCGTGTGCAAAAGGTCCCTCCACGCTAGCGTCATATTGGGCGTGCTGAACAGTGGGCCCCCTTCGTTCTTGCGATGATCGGTCGGTGACTACAACGCATCAGCCCCCGCTTCCCCCGTCCGAACCGCCACACGGGCCCGGCCCTGGCGACAACCACGGCTCTGGTGACGGTCATGGCCACAGCCATGCGCATAGCCATGGTCATGGTCCTCCAGCCCCCGTGTCCAAACACTTGCGCAAGGTCATCGCCGCGGTGCTGATTCCCTTCGCCACGGCGGTCGTCGTAGGCCTGGCCGTGCTGTGGCCAGGAGGCGCCCCACCCCACGAACGCACCGGCGTGGGCTTCGACCGGCAGACTCAAGAGGCCACGGTGACCAAGGTCGACGAGGTGGACTGCAAGTCCGTCAACGCCTCCGGGGGCACCCCGACCGGCGACACGTCGACCGCGGAGGGCTCCTCCGCTCAGCAGCAGGCGAACGGCACCTGCAAGAAGGCGACGGTCCGGGTAGACACCGGCAAGGACAAGGGCCGTACCTTCACGGAGATCGTCCAGCCGGACTCGTCTCGGCAGCTGAGCCAGGGGCAGGATGTGATCGTGGCGTACGCGCCCGACGCTCCCAGGGACCTCCAGTACTCGGTCACCGACGTGAACCGCAGGCTCCCGATGGCGCTGCTCGCAGGGATCTTCGCGCTCGCCGTGGTCGTGGTGGGCCGGATGCGCGGTGTCATGGCGCTGATCTCGCTGGCCGTCAGCTTCCTCCTCCTGACGTTCTTCATGCTGCCTGCGATCCTGCAGGGCTCGAACCCCCTGGTCGTCGCGGTCGTCGGGGCGAGCGCGATCATGCTGATCGCGCTCTACGCCTGCCACGGACTGTCCGCCCGAACGTCGGTCGCGGTGCTCGGAACACTGCTCTCGCTGCTGCTGATCGGGGTGCTCGGCTCACTGTTCATCGGCTGGTCCGCGCTCACTGGCAACACGGATGACAACACCGGTCTTATCCATGGCCTGTATCCGAGCATCGACATGAGCGGTCTGCTGCTCGCGGGCGTCATCATCGGTTCGCTCGGTGTACTCGACGATGTGACGGTGACACAGACATCGGCGGTCTGGGAGCTGCACGCGGCTAATCCGTCGATGGGCCGACGCGGGCTTTACCGCGCGGGCATCCGTATCGGCCGGGACCACATCGCGTCCGTCGTCAACACGCTCGTCCTCGCGTATGCGGGCGCCGCGCTGCCCCTGTTGCTGCTGTTCTCGATCGCTCAGAGCAGCGTGGGAACGGTGGCCAACAGTGAGCTGGTCGCCGAGGAGATCGTGCGTACGCTCGTCGGCTCGATCGGCCTGGTCGCATCCGTACCGGTCACTACGGCCCTGGCCGCTCTCGTGGTCTCGGCGGACCGCCCCGGATCCGCGTCTGAAGGGCAGACGCCTTCGCAGGCGCCAGCACCGGAGCAGGCGGGCGTCAGGACGCCGGTACTCGGGGGGAAGGGCCGCCGCCGCAAGCGCTGAAGCGTTACGGCACCCTGAGCACCGTACGATTCAGCCCGCACTCTGTTCCTCCGCCAGGATGCGGTCCAGGGCCTCGTCGAGATGCGTGTCGAAGTCGGCAAGGGAGTGCTCCTGGCCCAGTGGCACCAGCTTGTCCGTGCGGTCGAGGAACGCCACGAGCGGCACCGCTCCGCAGCGGAACAGCGCCTGGTCGGCGCCCACTTGGAGCCGGATCAGCACATCGCCGAACCCCTCGGAGCCGGCGGGCGCAATGTGCACATCGCCGACCCCACACGGCCGCCCCACCCCATCGATCAGGAGCTCCCGGCCGAAGGCCCAGGTCACCGGGGCATCGCCGGGCAGGTGGAAGGTCAGGCGCACAGCATAGGGATCACAGGTCTCGTATCGAAGCTCCACCGGAATGCGGAAGGAGAGCTCCTCCGACACGAGAAAGCTCATCATGATCTCTGCCTGTACTACTGACTCGCGCATCGCCTACCCCGCCGTCTGCCGTCGACTGGCCAGGAACCATCCACCTGACACTGCTGGCATCTTGCTGAACGTACACACCAGATCACAAGGAGTGAGTTTTCAGATGCTGATAGAGAGAGCGAGCGTCCCTGGCAGTCTGCCGATCTCGTTCTGCAACTGCCGTGCCGCGGGCAGCAGTCGGTCCGCCTGGTGGGCGGGCAGCGAGATGGCCATCGAGCCGACCGTGGTGCCCGCAATGATCGGAATTGCGGCGCAGACCGTCCCCAACGCGTATTCCTGACGCTCGATCACGGGCTTCATGCGTTTGGTCCCTTCGAGGCGCCGCAACAGAATGTGATCGTCACGCACCGTGTACGGAGTGATCGATTGCACGGGATACCGGTCGAGGTGGTCGCGGCGGGCCTCCTCGTCGAGCTGGGACAGCAGGCACTGACCGATCGCGTGGGCGTGTCCGGTCTCGCGGAAGTCGGCCCATTCCTCGACCGCCGGATTGGCCGGGCTGTCGGCGACACACTGGACGTCGATCTCGCCCTCTCGGTAGACGGCGTAGTACACGGGCACACCGATGGAATCACGCCACTGCGCGAGCGCGTCGATGACCGTGCTGCGACGTTTCTGCCGGGCGGCGCTGCTGCTGAGTCGCTCGGCCGCCTCACCGAGGAAGAACAGGCCCTTCTCACGGCGCAGATAGCCTTCGTGCGCCAGGGTGCGCAGCAGGTGGTACGCCGTGGGCAGCGCGAGGCGGGTCTCGCGGGCCAGCTGCTTGGCGGGAGCCCCGTGCTCGTGTTGGGCGGCGGATTCCAGGAGGCGCATCGCACGCTGCACGGATCCGATGAGTGTCGTGGGGTTCGGCTCGGTCGAGGGGGCGTTCGGTCCTGGGGTTGCGGTGTCAGCAGTGGCCAAGGGGCACTCCCTAAGCGCGATGGGGCCACCCGCGCAGAGATGTCACGGGAGGGGTCTGTGCGCCGCCCGCGGGGATCAACCCCGCGTCGAATTCCGGACTTTAACCGCCCGCCACCGCTCGCGGACGGCCTGCTCCGAAACTTCCCTCCCCCGAGGGAATGGTTGATTCCTGTTATTGCCGACCCGTTGTCGGCAACCCCCGGCGGAAGCCCCTCCGCCCGCTTCCGCCGCGTAAGACGTGCTCCACCAGGCGCTCTACCAGTCGCTTCGTGACGACGAGCTCGCCATGAACTTCCGTACGACATACATGAGTCCGCCGACCAGGGCCACGAACACCAGCACCTTGAAGAGCAGGCCGATCACGAACCCGACGACGCTCGCTATCACGCCGCCGAACACGACCAGAGCGATGACCGGCATCGCGACCCACTTCACCCACCACGGCATCCCCGCGAAGATTTCACGCATCGCCCTTGTTCCTTGTCTCTCTGCCCGCCGCCCTCTGCTGAGGTGCCGACGAGTCTCGAATGTCCTGCCTTCGATGCTAGGCGCGGCGGGGGTTCCGACGGGGGCCCGGCACCCCTTGTCCTCCCCTGATCGTTCCCCTAGGGAACCCTGAGGCGGGACCTCAGCTCTCGGGCGGAGAGAAGACCACCAGAACCCGCAGATCCTCGCTGATGTGGTGGAACTTGTGGGCCACCCCCGCGGGCACATAGACGACGCTGCCACGCGCCACCTGGGTCGTCTCCATGCCTACCGTGATGGCAGCACGGCCGCTCACGACGAAGTACACCTCGTCCTGGCGGTGGGGCTGCTGCGGGTCCTGCGTGCCCGCGTTCAGCGCGTACAGGCCGACCGACATGTTCTTCTCGCGTAGAAACTGGAGATACGCACCGTCGTTGGCGGCGCGCTCCGCCTCCAGTTCGTCCAGCCGGAATGCCTTCATCGCCCTCGTCCGCACTCGTTACCGATCTCGTCTGCCACGATCAGACACATGAAGAATTTCGTAGTCAAGACGATCGCCAACGCGGGCGCTCTCGCCGTCGCCGTTTGGATACTCGACAAGATCACCCTGACCGGCGACAGCACGGGCAAGGAGATCGGCACACTGCTTCTCGTGGCGCTGCTCTTCGGCCTGGTGAACTTCCTGGTCAAGCCGATTGTGAAGGTGCTTACCTTCCCGCTGTTCATCCTCACACTCGGCCTGATCACCCTGGTGATCAACGCCCTGATGCTGCTGCTCACCTCATGGCTCGCGGACAAGCTCGACCTGAGCTTCCATGTCGAGGGTTTCTGGACCGCCGTCCTGGGCGGCCTGATCATCTCGGTCGTCTCCTGGGCGCTGAACGTCGTCCTCCCCGACAAGGACTGAGCGACCCTGATGCCCTATCGCGTGTGCTTCGTCTGCACCGGCAACATCTGCCGCTCCCCGATGGCCGAATCCGTCTTCCGCGCGCGCGTGGCGGAGGCCGGGCTCGACGGACTGATCGAAGTGGACAGCGCCGGAACCGGCGGCTGGCACGAGGGGGACTCCGCCGACCCGCGTACCGTCTCCGTCCTGGAGGCGAACGGCTACGACAGCGACCACACGGCCCGACAGTTCCGGGCCTCGTGGTTCTCCCGGCTCGACCTGGTCATCGCACTCGACAGCGGCCATCTGGAGGCGCTGCGACGCCTCGCGCCGACCTCCGCGGACGCGGAGAAGGTCCAGCTCCTGCGGTCGTACGCCCGCCCGTCGCCCGACCAGCCCTCAACGGGTGCTTCGCACGCCCCTTCTGACTCCGCAGGCCACGACCTCGACGTACCCGACCCCTACTACGGAGGCATGGACGGCTTCGAGGAGTGCCTTGAGATGGTGGAGGCGGCGAGCGTCGGTCTGCTCGCCGCGGTTCAGGAACACGTGGAGGGAGAGGCGGCATGACGGATGCCCTTACGGGGCCGGGCGACGGCACGCGCGCGGTGCGGGCCGGGCTGCCCGACCCCGTCAAGCACGAGCCGACCCTCCCGGGACCGGTCTTCGCCGCCCATTACCACTTGCCTGGCGAGGTCACGGGCCCGTACGCATACGGCCGCGACGAGAACCCGACCTGGACCCGCCTTGAGCGCGCCATCGGCGAGCTGGAGGCGCCTGGACAGGACGGCGTCGAAACGCTCGTCTTCGCCTCCGGCATGGCGGCCATCTCGGCGGTCCTCTTCTCGCAGCTGTGCGCGGGTGACGCGGTCGTCCTGCCCAGCGATGGCTACCAGGTGCTGCCGCTCATACGCGAGCAGCTCGAGGCGTACGGCATCGAGGTGCGCACCGCGCCGACCGGCGGCGACGCCCAGCTCGAGGTACTCGACGGCGCGAAGCTGCTGTGGCTCGAGACCCCGTCGAACCCGGGGCTCGATGTGTGCGACATCCGGCGGCTCGTCGCGGCGGCACGCGCGCGCGGCTGCCTGGTCGCCGTCGACAACACGCTGGCGACGCCGCTCGGACAGCGCCCGCTGGAACTCGGCACCGACTTCTCAGTGGCCAGCGGCACCAAGCAGCTCACCGGGCACGGGGACATCCTCCTGGGGTACGTCACTGGTGGTGACGCCTCGGCCATGGCAGCCGTAAGGCGCTGGCGCAAGATCGTCGGAGCGATTCCCGGGCCGATGGAGGCCTGGCTCGCGCACCGCTCCATCGCCACACTCCAGCTGCGCGTCGACCGGCAGAACGCCACCGCCCTGGCCCTGGCGGAGGCGCTGCGCGGGCGGGACGAGGTGACGGGGCTGCGCTATCCGGGACTGCCCGACGACCCCTCGTACAAGATCGCCTCGCAGCAGATGAGGCGCTACGGGTGTGTGGTGTCGTTTGCGTTGCCCACGCGCGCGCGTGCCGAGCGTTTTCTCGTGGCGCTGCGCCTGGTGGACGAGGCGACGAGCTTCGGCGGGGTACGGTCCACGGCCGAGCGGCGCGGCCGGTGGGGCGGGGACGCGGTCGGGGAGGGCTTCATCCGGTTCTCGGCCGGCGCCGAGGACCCCCAGGACCTGGTGGCGGATGTGCTGCGTGCCCTCGACGAGTCGGCGCGGTGACGGCTTTCTGAGCAACCGGTCAGCAACACGGATACGGACGGCGGACGGTCCGAGCCTCCCCCCTCGTGGCTCGGACCGTCCCGGTTCTGCGCGCGAAGAACCGCGCGAACAAGGCTAGTTGACTCTGTGTCAGTGTCCAATCACAGTAGCGACAGAGACCTATCGACTTATTTATAGTTGAGCGCTGCCGTGGGGCTGGAGAGAGGGGCGACACACCATGGACCTGGCCTTGCTACGGACCTTTGTGACCGTGCACCGGGCCGGCTCCTTCACCCGCGCCGCCGCACTGCTCGGCCTCTCGCAGCCGGCCGTCACCTCGCAGATCCGCACGCTGGAACGTCAGCTGGGGCGGCCCCTCTTCCTGCGCCAGGCCCGCGGGGTGACCCCCACGACCATCGGCGACGAACTCGCCCACAAGGCCGCCCCGCATCTGGACGCTCTTGTGGAGATCGCCGAGACCGGCCTCGACGAAGCCTCTTCCGTACGCACCCTTCACTTGGCCGGTCCGCCGGAATTCACCGCCGAGCTCGCCCTGCCCGCGCTGACGGAGCTGACCGGAGAGGATGGCCAGGGCCTCGCTTTACGGGCCTCCTTCGGCAATGCCGAGGAGACACTGGAGGGGCTCGCCGCCGGACATCACGATCTGGCCATCAGTACGGCCCGTCCGCGCGGTGCCCTGCTCACGGCGACTCCGCTCTGCGACGAGGAGCACGTCCTGGTCGCCTCGCCGCGCTGGGAGGCCCGTATCGGCTCCGACAAGCTGCTGTGCGAGGGCGCGCCCGCCCTGGAGAACTTCCCCGTGGTGGAGGTGCACGAGTCGCTGCCGTTCGTCGCCCGCTACTGGGCCGCCGTCTTCGACTCGCGCCCGGCAGCGTCGGGCACTGTCATCGTCCCCGATCTGCGGGCGGTCCTCGCCTGCGCGATCACCGGTGCGGGGCTCGCGGTGTTGCCCCGTTATCTGTGCGCGACGGCCTTGGGGTGCGGCGACGTGGTGGCACTGCTCGAACCCGCGGTGCCCCCGCTGCGTACGTACTTCCTGGTGGTACGCACCGGCACGCTCGCCATGCCGCATATCGCCCGGGCGCACGAATGGTTGCTTCAGGCCGCCACCGACTGGTCCTGAGGGAGATGTTTCACGTGGAACCAGCCGGGCCACATTTCTCCCATGACCGTCCGACCCGTGGTCAAGCGCACCGCCCGCGCCGTCCTGCTGGACGGCGATGACCTGATCCTGATCAAGCGAACCAAGCCCGGCGTGGATCCCTACTGGCTGACGCCCGGCGGCGGGGTCGAGCCGGAGGATTCGACCGTCGTCGACGCGCTCCACCGTGAAGTGCACGAGGAGCTGGGTGCCAAGATCACCGACGTAGTGCCCTGTTTCGTCGACACCGTCGAACACATCGGTGAGGACGGCGGCGCGACCGGCGTGAAAGTACAGCACTTCTTCGTGTGCCGACTGGAGTCGATGGACCCCTCTCAGCGCCATGGCCCCGAGATCGACGAGCCAAGCGGCGAGTACGAGATCGTACGCATTCCCTTCACCCGGGTGGGGATTGCTTCTGTCCATCTCGTACCGCTTTCGCTGCGGCACTATCTGGACGGCAACATCGAGGGCGTACTGGCGATGCACGCGCCTGACCTGGGCTGACACTCCGCTTCATCGGGTGAGCAGCAGGGTCAGTTCACGGCCGCGACGAGTTCCTCCACCGAGTCGTGGCGTATCCGCTCCGACGGGATACCGATGTCTCTCAGCGTGTGCACGCCGCTGCGGATCATGCCGGGTGGGCCCGAGAGATACGCGTCGAATTCGTTCCACGGCCCGTATTCCCGTATGGCGTCGGGGAGCTGGACATGCGCCTGCTGGTCGACGATCGGGCGGACCGCGAGCCAGGGGTGGATCTGCTGGAGCCGCAGCATCGTGTCGATGTCGTACAGGTCGTGATCGGTGCGGGCGCCGTAGAAAACCTCGACCGGGCGCCGCTCGCCGTGCTCGGCGACGTCCTCGACGAGTGCCTTGATCGGGGCGATCCCGGTGCCGCCGCCCAGGCAGAGCAGCCCACTGTCGGTGGTGTGGTCGACGGTCATCGAGCCCGCCGGCGGGCCGAGCCGGATGATGTCGCCGGGCCGGGCATGCTGCACGAGCGCGTTGGAGACCCAGCCCGCCGGGACCGCCTTCACATGGAAGGACAGCAGCCCGTCGGAGCGGGGTGCCGAGGCAAAGGAGTAGTGCCGCCAGATCCTCGGCCACCAGGGAGTCTCCAGGCTGGTGTACTGCCCGGCGAGGAAGGGGTACGGCTGGTCGGGGCGGACCGTGATGACGGCGACGTCGGAGGTTCTGAGGTCGTGCGAGACGACCTCGGCGTGCCACCAGGCCGGCGCGAGCAGCTCGTCCGCGGCAGCGGCATCGATCATGATCTGCGAGATCGTCGTATACGTCCGGACCCAGGCGGCCTCGGTCTCCTCGTCCCAGACCGCCGAGGCGTACCGGCTCAGGGAGCCGATGAGGCACTCGCCGACGGCCGGGTAGTGCTCGGGGCGGGTGCCGTACTTGCGGTGCCCGCGGCCGAGGTTCTGCAGATACGCGACCAGGACGTCGGTGTTGTCGATGTGCTCGGCCGCGGTCAGCAGCGCCTTGAGAAGCCGGTCCCGCTGGGTGTCCATCGCGGCCGGGAACATCGGGCGCAGGTCGGGGTGGCGTACGAAGAGCAGGGCGTAGAAGTACGAGGTGACCTTGTCGGCTATGGGGGCCACCTCGGCCATGGTGCGTCGGACGCGGACGGCGTCGGGGGACGCGGGCTGGGAGGGGGCTGACCTCTGTTCGGGGACGCGGGGCTGGGGATCCGGCTGCGGTGGGGTGGGGGTGTCGCTCGGGGAGGCGTTGGCTGTGTCGGCTCTGGCCTCGGTGGTGCCGACGTCGGCCGGGCCGGCTTCCGCGACGGGAGATATTCGTTTCTGCGCTGCCTCGCCGCCATTCATCGCGGGCCTGCCCACGGGGCGCAACGCGGCCAGACGGCTGCCCTCGGTCGTCTCCTGCTCGCCGCCCGCGGGCGGCTCCGGCTGCCTGCGCGGCGTGAACCATCCGCCCTCGCCGCTGCCCCCTGAAGTGCCGTTGTCGGCCGACGTGGTGGTCGGAGCGTCCATGGTGTGCCTCGCCTCGAACATCTTTCGGTCGGTCTGCGCACTTCCTCGATCGGAAGGTGCCTGCTTTCCCCCGCAGACGGCTTGTTTTTCCGTTCTGTCCCGCCAGCCAATTCGGGCACATCCAAACCCGAAATCCCGCACCCTACGGACAAGTAAGGCAAGAATGTGACAATGGCCGCACTACCGTCATGGCAGCGTCCCACCCTTCACCAACACCCTGGCCGCATTACGGAGAATGCGGGTCTTCGATCTCTCCGTCCCGTTAGGCTGCGTTGACCTGCGCTCGTTCCCTGCGGGACGCGCACGCGACACGCGCACACATCACACCGGAACCGGAGTCGACCCTACCGGTCACGGTCCGCCGCACAAGTCCCCAGTTCACTGCGCTCAAAACTGCGCGGGGCGAACATCAATTCCTTCAATTACCGCGAATGCCGGGTCAGTTGATAGGCATCCACCAGATCACGTCCCACATAGGAGTGCGTGGCCAGACCCGTCAGGTGCTGATCCGCATTGACGGCGACGGATACCGGAACCGCCTCGAACAGGTCCTTGTCCGACATCGAGTCGCCGTACGCAATACAGTCCGCACGCCCCAATCCGTACTCCGCGCAGAGTCGGTCCGCGATCTGCACCTTGGCGGCGGCGCTCAGAATCCCCGCCGGATCCACGGGCTCGGTGAACGGCACGGCAGGGAAGCGTGAACCGTAGGCCGCGTGCGCGCCCCATTCCGTCAACCGCTCCACGAAGAACGACGGCGAAAGCGATACGACGGCGCAGTAGTCGCCGCGCCCCCTGATCTCCGCCCAGACGTCTTCAATGCCGGACAGCCACGGAGCCCCCGCGAAGGTCGCCGCCACATGTGCCTCGGTGAGTTCCGTCCAGAGGGCATGCACATGTGACGCGTACTCCGGTGGGCTTATGCGCCCCGCGCCGATCGCCTTGTCGAGGGCCACTGTCTCGGCTTCCAGTCCGAGTTGCCGGGAGATCTCCACGGGTGCCGAGCTGCCATGCAGCAACGTCCCGTCCAGATCGAAGAGATGAAGTCTCGCCATGTACGCCGAGGCTAGTACGTGGGGTTACTCCCGCTGTCAGACGTCTTCGCTGTTCCGGCCCGGCACGGTGTTTCACGTGAAACTAAGCCGCCCCGCACGCCGGGCCACCCTCGTTGTCCATGTAGCCGCCTCCGCATGCTGGCTCGGGCTCACGCTCGGCCTGCTCGTGCTCGGGATCACTGCGACCACCACCGGTTCCGCAGAGACCGTGGAGGCTTCCGTCCGCGCTATGAAGCTTTTCGCCGACTGGCTCCTGCTTCCCCTGGCCTTCTTTACGTTCCTCAGCGGTCTGGTGCTGTCTCTGGGCACCCCGTGGGGCCTGACGAGGCACCGATGGGTCTACACGAAGTTCTGGCTGACTCTGGCCACGATGACCGCCACAGTCTTCGCACTGCGTCCCGGGGTCGACTCCGCGGTCGCCGCCGTCTCCGCGGGCGGACCCCTGCCCGACGTCAGCGAAGTCTTGGCTGGGCCGATCGTCTCACTGTCCGCGTATGTCTTCATGACGGTCATCTCGGTCCTCAAGCCCTGGGGACTGACTCGCCGTGGTCAAAATCTGCGCATAGCTGCCCGGAAATCGGTGGACGTCGAGCACGCCCGTCAGACAGCCTGACCAGCGTGCCGACTCCTTCCCTCGCCACCCTGCCCATCCGCCGTCTGACGCCTCGTGACCTCGCCGTCTGCGCCGACTTGTCCGAGAACCGGGGCTGGCCCCGTGAGGAGCACAAGTGGGGTCTGCTACTCGCGGCGGGCAGGGGTTATGGAATCGACGACCCGGACGGCGGTCTCGTCAGCGCCTGCGTCGTGACCTCGTACGGACCACAGGAGCGCCCCGATCTGGCCGCGATCGGTATGGTGCTGGTCGCCGAACGACACGCACGGCAAGGCGTCGGCCGCCGTCTGATGCAGCATGTCGTCGCGGCACTGGGCACAACCCCGCTGACCCTGCACGCGACGCCGTACGGCCGCCCTCTCTACGAGGGGTTGGGCTTCAAAACCACGGGCCGGGCAGAGATGGTCCGCGGGCATTTCACGCCCGGCGGTTCGGAGCCGGAGGCCCTCACTCGTGCCGCCACGGCCGAGGATCTTCCCGCGATCCTCCGGCTCGACCAGGAGGTCTTCGGCACCGACCGCACGCACATGATCACGCGACTACCGGCTTTCGCCGACCAACTGCGCGTCGCCGAGGAGGACGGGCGGATCACCGGGTACGCGGCCGCCTGGCCCAATATGGACAACCAAGTCGTGGGCCCGCTGATCGCCCAGAACACGGAGACTGCGAAGGAACTCATCGCCTCGCTGGCCGCCCATACCACCACCCACGCACTGCGCACCGATATCGACGTGCGGCACGAGGAACTGCTGACCTGGGTCAAGGCCCGTGGCCTCGCCTCTGCCGGCTTCAACGCGGTCATGACGTACGGCATTCCGGAACTCCCCGGGGACTGGACGCGCCGGTTCGCTCCGCTGACGGTGGCGGCGGGTTGAGACCTCTGCCGAAGGCTGCCCCGGCCGCGGATCAGTGGTGGCCGGCGGCCTGCTGTCCGGCGGGCTCCGCGGCAGCCACGACAGGGCTCGGGACGCGACACGGCGCTCCAGAGCGGCCGACACTATGGCGAGCAGGAGAGTCGCGGCGGCCAGAGCGGCGCCGACCCAGTGGGGGACGGTATAGCCCAGGCCGGCCGCGATGACGCGGCCTCCGAGCCAGGCGGAGAGGGCGTTGCCGAGGTTGAAGGCGCCGATGTTCACAGCCGAGGCCAGCGTGGGGGCGCCGTGTGCCTGGTCGAGGACCCGCTTCTGCAGCGGCGGGCACGGATGCGAAGTCGAGGGCTCCGATCAGCGCGATGGTCACAACGACCACGATCTTGTTGTGCGCGGTGAGCGTGAACATGGCCAGTACGACGGCGAGGGCGCCCATGGAGAACCCGCTGGTCCGGGTCGTGGAGACGGTGAACGTACCCACACCCGCGCCCGCCCAGGACGCGCCATCGCCAGACGAGCCCGCATAGGCTGCCGCCATGGGAGACCTAGAGATACGACCCGCCGTCGCGGACGACGTCCCGGTCATCGTCGCCATGCTCGCCGATGACCCGTTGGGCGCCCAGCGCGAGTCACCGGACGACCTGTCCCCGTACCTGGCCGCGCTGGACCGCCTGAACAGCGACCCGAACCAGCACTTTGTCGTCGCCGTACGCGAAGGCCGCGTCGTCGGCACCCTCCAACTCACGATCATTCCGGGCCTGTCCCGCAAGGGAGCAACCCGCTCGATCATCGAAGGCGTGCGCGTTCACGCCGATGAGCGCGGCAGCGGCCTGGGTTCCCGGCTCATCGGGTGGGCCGTCGAACAATCCCGGTGCGAGGGCTGCCAGTTGGTCCAGCTGACCTCCGACGCCACCCGCACGGACGCCCACCGGTTCTACGAACGGCTCGGGTTCGCGGCCTCCCACGTGGGTTTCAAGCTTCCTCTCTAAGACGGTGTATGCATCCCGCTGAGGCATCGTGTTTCACGTGAAACACGACGCCTCCCGTCGTGCGGAATGCTCCTGCCGAAAAGGGAGCCCTTGTCGCGCGGCGCTGCTCGTCCGACGCTACGGCCATCGAATGCCGCGCCACCCCTCCGGATCCACCCCGCCCGGCACCGGCGCCCCCTCGTCGTACGGCTGCCGCGTGAAGACGAACGACCCCAGGTCCAGATGACTCACCGACCCGTCGGGGCGCCGTACGGCCCGCAATAGCTCGCCCGCGTAGTAGCCGTCGAGTCCCGTCCATGTCCCATCGCCATTGGCCCGGAAGCTCGAGCGACGGCCACCGCCGGACAGGGGTCCTAGCGAGACGCCTCCCTCGGCGGTGAGACGCAGCGCGGAGGCCTGCGTGCCCCAGTACCAGGGCCCCGCCAACTCCAGTACGGATGCGTCGACTTCAGACAACGGCCGCCACGGCTCGGGGACCCGGGGTTCGGCCTCGGCGACGATGCGTACGAGGTCCGCGGCAACCGTCATCACCAGCGGGCCCGAGGTGCAGTTGGCGAGCACGACCGAGGCCATATCGTCCTCGATACTGATCACAAGACCGGCGAGGAAGCCTGGTAGGGACCCCGAATGCCCCACAAGGATCCGCCCTCCCTGGTGCTGAATCTGCATGCCGAGGCCATACGCCGTACCTGCCGCTACCTCCTCGGCCTCGGGCGGCGCCGCGGGCGTACGCATCTCCAGCACCGACCGCGCACTCAGCACCCGGCCGTCCCCCTCGGCCAGGAAGGCTGCGAAGCGCGCCAGATCGCCTGTGGTCGACCAGAGCTGACCGGCCGGCGCCATCCGGCCCAGATCCTCGGCGGGCTCCGGCAGCATCACATCCGCCCAGGGATGCACGGCCCAGCCGCCCGCGTGCGGTTCCTGTGGACGGCTGCTCGTACGGTGCAGCCCCAGAGGTTCGAGGACCTCACGCCGCAGAACTTCCTCCCAGGGAGCGCCCCTCAGCTCCTCGACCAACGCGCCCAGCAACGTATAACCGGGGTTCGAGTAGTGGTGCCGCCGCCCCACGGGGTGCCGGTACGGCTGTTCGCCCAGCACATCGGCGAGTTCCGGGCGCAGCAACCCCGGCGTGCGCTCCCACCAGGGCGCGGGCGACTCGGCCGCCAACCCGCCCGTGTGCGCGAGCAGTTCGGCGATCGTCGACTCCCCCACTCCGGTGTCCGGCAGATACTTCTCCAGCGGATCGCCGAGGTCCAGCACTCCCTCGTCCCGCAACCGAAGCACCAGCACCGCGGTGAACGTCTTGGTGATCGACCCGATCCGGTACTGCACGTTCTCGTCCGGCCCGTGCCCGTCCACTGAGGTACGCGCCCCGTGCCACACCGCCTCCCCGCCCCGTACGACCACCGCCACCATCGACGGCGCCCGTCCCTCGGCCTGAGCGGTGGCAATACGGTGCAGCAGGGCCCGGCGCGTACCGGGCAGCAGCTCTTCCTGAGATGTCGTCATAAGCCCAGTCCACCCGACCGGTCGCCCGGCGTCGAGCGCTGACAGGAGCACGGACGGGTCGAAAGCAAGCAGGGGCGGACACCAGGTCAAGCATGTCTGCCCTGGAGTGTAGGTTCTCAGCCGCTGTGTCATGTGGCGACGCGGTGACCTGGACGTTTTCAGGCTGTCTCACGTCGTGTCGCCTGCCTGCTGTCTCAGCCTCGTGTCATTTCCTCACGCGGGTGCCAACGGCCGCCGGCTCATCACTGCTGGTCCGTGCCGTCTGCCGTGTGGGGAAGCAGGGGAAACAGTCGGGTGATGAGGGCCACCGGCCGGGCGCCGTCGGGCCGGGCCAGGGGGCGTTGTTCGCGGTCCTGGTAGGGCGCGAGCGCCCGTCGGATCACGTTCGCGACCCGGCTCATCTCTTCAGGTGTCAGGTAGGCAACGGCGCTGAAGGCTTCGTCGTGGCGCCATTCGGACGGTGCTTCATCTCGCTGGGTCAGCCATCGCTGCCAGCTCTCGTCCTCCAGCCCACGGGCCAAGTCGCCGAACTGCTCCTCCGCCATGGGACCGTCGGCAGCGGGAGTGTGCTGCCTCAGACGCCAGGGCCGTGCGCGGCCCCCGCGGTGGGGGGCCTCTTCGATGTATCCGTGGCGTGCGAGCTGCCGTAGGTGGAACGAGCAGAGGCCAGAGCTGTAGCCCAGCCGGGAGGCGGCTTCCGTCGCCGTGACGGTGCCGACTTCGGCGAGCAGGTCCAGCAGGGCCGTACGGACTTCGTGCTCACGCAATTCTTCGCCGGCGCCGGCTGCCTGGTCGTCCGGGGTGTTGACGTCATCTTCAGTCACTTTGCAAAGTCTGCTACTTTGCAAAGAGCTTGGCAAGCAGTAGTCCTGCTGAAGGCATCAGCTGCGGTGACCTCCGCGGCATCTGTGGCGTGCGCAAAAGGGAGACATCCATGTCTGTTCGTCACGAGCGGTCGCGTTCCGTCGACCGACGAGTCCGTGTGCAAGGCCGCCCGGTGGACGCCTATCCAGCTCTGCCGCCAGAGGCGGGGCGGGGTTCGGTTCGCAGGGTCACGGTGGTGGGTGAGGAGGTACTGAGCCGTCCGTGCCGGGAGGTGACCGAGTTCGGGACTCCGGAGTTGTCGGCGTTAATCGACGACATGTTCCTGACCATGTATGTGGCCGACGGTGCTGGCCTGGCCGCCAACCAGGTTGGCGTTGACCTGCGCCTATTCGTGTACGACTGCCCGGACGACTATGGAATCCGGCATGTCGGTCACATCATCAACCCTGTTCTGGACCTGCCCGATCCGAGGAGTCGGCGACTCGTTGACGAATTCGAGGGCTGCCTGTCCGTGCCCGGTGCCGCCATGGCGGTTCCTCGCACCGATCGTGCCGTAGCTCGCGGGTTCGACAAGGACGGCAAGCCTCTCGTCATCGAGGGGATGGGTTACTTCGCCCGGTGTCTGCAGCATGAGACCGATCACCTCGTCGGCCACACGTATCTTGACCGGCTCTCCAAGCGGGACCGCAAGGATGCATTGCGGCAGATGGAAGACCGCCGTGAGGACGTCTTCGCGCAACGCGCGCTCAAGGCTGCCAGTTTGGGCCGGTGAGCCTCGGCAGTTCCGATGGAGGCAGAGCTGATCTGCCGCCCGGCCTCTGCTCGGCCAAATCGAGTAGTTCTCCAGGGCGAAGCCGCCGAAGGGCGCTCATGACCTCGTTCCCGAGACCGGTCAGGTTCACCGAGTGCTCGGGTTCGAAGGGCTCCAGCAGCGGCCCTCCGAGATCACTCTCCAAGCGGCGGATCTGGCGGGACAGAGTCTCCTCGGAACATCCGAGGAGACTCGCGGCGGAGCGGAGGGTGGGGTGCTCGATTGCCTGAGCGAATCTGAGAAGTCGCTCACATGCGTATGCGCTGGTCAGTGCTGGTCTGAGGATGGCCGGTGCTGACTCGGCGAGGTGGGTTGTGCGAAGCGCGGTGTCATGGCTTGCCCCTCCGGGGGGTCGCATGGGGATCTGGTGCAGTCGTGCCCATGTGCGCATGGTGGCCTTGCTGACGCCTCGTTCCCGGGCCAGGTCGGGCAGGGTTCGTCGCTGGACGACGTACTGCTCGTGCAGCCAGTCTCGGTCGACTATCTGGTGACGCGGCTGGCTTCCAGCAGGACGCAGGGTGATTCCGTACTCGGTTGCGAGAGCTGTGAGCGTGCCCCGGCTGAACCCCGTCAACTCGGAGATCTGATGGATCGAGAGTCGTTCGTGTTGGTAGAGGCGGGTGAACTCTGTGGCGGAGAGGGCTTGTCGAGCTGCGTGCTTGGAGGGGGCTGCGATGCGTGTCCGGGGTGCCGGATGCTCCTGGAGTACGTGCCGGACAGTGTCGTAGGTGGTTCCGAGTCTCGCCGCCACCGGTTCCAAAGAAGGCCGCCCGGCGCGGATCAGCCGATGCAGACTTCCGATGTTGATCTCTGCGGGGTCAGGGCCTGGCAGCGTCAGGCCGTGCAAGAGATCGAGGGGCGGCTCCCATGAGACCGGCTCGTTGTCGATGCCCTGCCTGGCGAGGAACATCCGGGCTGCATTGTCGAGTTCGTAGGCGAGTTCGGGGGTCTGACGGGCAGGGAAGCTCCCGAGCTCGACGCGGAAGTGGGTGTCACCGGGCGCGATGGGAGCGTCGGCTTCCACCGGGAGGCCGCTGATCCGCTGGAAGAGGACGCAGCGTGTGATGCGCCATTGTCGTTCACCACCTGTGGTGATCTTCAACCGTTGTCGGATGTCGAGCCATTGCTCGTGCGGCAGGAGATGCCGGTAGTTGAGGTTGCGACGGCGCTCGTAGTCGATCGGTGTGTTGTGGTCGTCCAGGTAGCCGGCCAGGCGATCGAGTGCTCTGTGGATGTCGGGCCAGCAGTGATCGTCCTGCAGGACTTGCAGGATCCGGGAGATGGTCGCCTTGTCGGTGGCCGAGCCGAGCTGGCCGGCGGCGTCATCCCGTTCTGATTTGCTGCCGATGATGAGGAGGGCACTCGACAGAGTCGGCTGCAGCGCGGTGTGGCTGACGCCGGAGGCGGGGGTGAGGCGGAGGGTCCAAGCCGGCCAGAACATGGTGGGCACTTTGTGCAGCCGCCGTGCCGTGAGCTGGCTTCCCGATGCGGGACGGGCGGGGAAATCGCTGATCGTCCGGTGTCGGAGTTGATGGCTGGGCCGCATGGACGGGCCGAGGGCCGCGAGATGGACGGCGTGCAGGAAGGGGCTGGAGTCCTTTCCCCAGTGGTAGATGTCGCTCGCGATAGCTGCCCGGTCTTCTCGTTCCATCGCCTGGAGGAGGTCACGCATGATGCTGCCCGCCTGCTGGATGTCCGGTTCGATCAGGGCTTTCAGGGCGGCTGTGATCGCAACGGCAGTGCTGGCCGCGGTGGGAGGTGCCATGAAGCCCGGTCGCTTGAGCGCCATGCGGCGGCCGCGGGGAACGGCCAGGTGCTCTTCGATCAGGTCCGCGGGGAGTACGGACGACAGTTTTCCGGGGTTGGCGGTGGCCAGAAGGCGGCTCGCGACCGTGCGGACGTCAGCCAGAGCAACGGCCACTGGTTGAGGTGATCTCGCATAGACGCCGAACCGGGCGACTCCGGAGGTGATGGCGTCCAGGATCAGGCTCTGCGCTCGCAGAGCGAAGTGCCCGGCAGGCAGCGTGAGCGTGGGGACGTCGGTGAGGTCGTGACCGCAGCGGGCTGGGCGGCGATCATCCGGTTCACGATTCCGCACTCTTCGGCAGCGTCCAGGGTGGGGGATCTCCGTGCGCTGATGGGGACGGTCTCGTTGTGTGTTGCCGCAGCAGGGACAGGTGTCGGCGAGGAGTCGCAGGTGATGGACGCAGGCGAAGGACCATCCGAGGCGCCAGGTCAGCTGCCACCGCCCGCCGGAGGAGGCAAGGCAGTCGGGGCAGAACCGTGATCCTGAGGCACGGCCCCATAGAACGTGGCGGTTGACGCGGGGCTGGTGCTCCCTCAAAAGGAGGGCCTTGCCGTGGAAATGGGCGAGCGTCATGCGGGTGATCTGCGCCGGCTCGACGCCTGTCGCGTGCGTGATGGCCGAGACCTCATGCGGCCGCAGCATGATCGTCCGGTCCGTTGGGCTGGGGCCCTGCGGGGCTTGCTGGACTGTGGGTGAAGGCAGACCGAGGGCTTCCAGGAGGTTCCCAAGCGGGCTGTGATGCCGGTGGGCCAGGGCTTCCAGCCAGGAGTCGAGGGCTTCTCCTGGAACGGGCTGCAGTCTGAGTGGCAGTGTCCTCGGTGCGGCTGTCATGCCGCTTTCCTGCGGCTGGGCCGAGGGCGGCTGGTCAAGCGTCCTGTCTGCAGGGCGGCTTCGAGCTCCTGGCGGGCGTTTTCGGAGGCCTCGTCGTTCTTCACTCCGGCGAGCAGATCGCGGCTGAGGCGTTCGGCGCCGCTGCGGACGGCCCGCTGACATCCGCGGTTGATCAGTGTCATGAGTGACCCGATGTGCCCGGTGCTGCGGGCGAAGAGGTCGTCGGACAGGTCATCGGCGAGCATGCCGGGGTACTTGTCCGCGAGAACAACGCGCTGTTCGAGGGCCAGCAGCATCTGCCGCCAGGCCCGCCGCCCCTTCTCGTTCTTGATGGTGAAGGGAGGCATGCCCAGCCGGGTGGTGCGACGGCCCGTCTGGGCCAAGGCCGCATCACTCTGCCTGTCTCCTTCGCTGAACAGGCCTTTCCCCGCGAGACCGACGCCGATCATCACCAGGGTCACGGGGAACTCGTTGGCGATCCACTTGAGGTGGTTGCTGACCTCGATGCCGTTCGTCTTGCCCCATTTCAAGAAGTGCAGATCATCAAGTACCAGGAGACGGACCTCGCAGGACAGAACGCAGTCCAGGGCCTGCTGGCCGAGCTGGGCGGTGGTTCCGCGGATGCGGCCGGGGTGCCCGAAGAACTCCACCAGGGCCCGGTTGAGGTCCTTCATGCCGGTGTTGCCGGTGAGTCCGACCCTGCAGACGGGCCAGCGTTCATGGCCGGCCGCGGTGAACTCTCCCTGCTCGGCGATCTCCCTGCAGTGGAACTCCCGAGCGAAAGCCAGCACCGAGGTGGTTTTCCCCAGACCGGGGAAGGCGTCGACGGCCACCGCTCCCTTGGCCTTGTCCCCGTCCTGCAGGTTGCTGTCGACGATGTCCCACAAGTCATCGTGCAGTTCGGCCAGTTGGGGTGTCTTGATCGGGCCGAGGTTCGCGTGCCAGTCACGCCGTCGACGGTCGTAATCGACTCTCGCCGGCTCGCTCAGGGCGTTCAGCTGAGGGCGGGTCAGCACCTCGGGCTGGTCGCGGCGGGCAGCCTCGGCGAACGCTTTGAAGTCTTCCTTCCGCGACAGGGCCAGGTTGCCCAGGTTCGGCAGACTGGCCGTACTCACACGTCCTCCAGGGCGTCCGCGTAGAAGTCGCTCTCCTGGGCGAGGTCTTCGAGGTCGGCCTCGTCGTCATCGCCCGTCTCAGCCACTGGCTCCTGGACGTCGGTCTCTGCCGGCCTGTCGTCCTGGCCCAGGGCTTCGCGTACGGACGGAAGAGAGACGACCGCCTCCTGCTCGGTGTCCGGGAGGTCGATGGCGGCCTGTTCGCGGGAGAGCCGCAGGGCCATGCGCCGCTCGGCAAGCGTGGTGCCCAGCCCAAGGTTCCAGCGTTCCAGCAGGTCGGCGACGGCAAGCCGGTCGTCGGGGTAGCGGTATTTCGTGGCGGCCAGTTGCCGGGCGAAGGCCAGCGCGTCCTCGCTCAGCGGCATCCGCGCCGACGGCGCGTGTTCCCACGTCAGCGTCTGCCAATGATGATCAAAGTCGCGGAAGTAGATGCGGGTGATGTCGTCAGGGTCGATCTGGAACGGCCAGCCGTTCTTCACCGGGCCGTCGTAGGGACTGCGGATGCCGGGATCAGGCAGGCCCGGGCCGCTGTAGCGGCGGCGGCCGATCTCAACACCGTAGTGCTGGATCGTGCGCCACTTCGTGGGCAGGAACTCGAAGGCGAGATCGCGGTCCCGGGGGACCTCGATGTATCCGGCGCGGGCCATGCCGTGTTCGAACATCTGGGCCGGGGACATCCGCAGCCCGGGCAGGCCTGGGTCGACCAGGCTGGAGTGCGGCCGACAGTGGTAGACCGTCGCGGTCCACTCCCGGATGATCTCCTCCAGCTCGTCGAGGAAGAAGAACGCCTCCCCTTCCGGGTCCTCGCCGCGAGAGTGGATGTCCGGGCCCTTGTAGCCGGGCAGGGCCTGCAGCAGGTCCTCCCGCAGGGTGCGGAAGAACCGCTCCACCGGCCCCTTGTCCCGACCGGTCCGCAACCGGGCAGGCTGGATCGAGATGCCCATGCGCCGACAGACGCTGCTGAGATGGTCCGAGACATAGACCTTGCCGTGGTCGACCACCAGCGTTTCCGGCGCGATCGGCGGCGATGCCAGGCCCACCCCCTCGACAGCGACGTCGACCAGCGCGGTGCGCGGAATGCCGTGCTCGGGCCAGACCGCCCCTCGCGGCCAGCTCTCGCTGAACGGCCGGGGACGGAAGGACTCGAAGAGCACCGACGCGACGTCCACGGCCTTCGTGGAGACCGGCGTCACCCTCACCCCGGTGATGCAGCGGGTGTACCAGTCCATACCGACACTCAGCTCAGCCTGCACCCACCGCAGTGTGAGCGGATCGAACGCGAACACGTCCAACCGAGTGGAGTCCATCAACAAGTACTCGCCCGGCCTCGTCGGCCGCAGCTTCCCGTAGGGGCCTTCCGGCCGGTCGGCGATGTCCCGGTTCCGCTTCGTGCTCAGCCGGAACAGAGGATGCCGACGCTCCAGATCCTCCAAGATCCGAAACGCCGTCGCCCGGCTCGGCTGCGGCACCACTTCCGGACCGAACCGCGCGATCACCCGGGCCCGCGTCCGCTCGATCACCATGGTCCGTGACGGCCGCGACTTATCGACGTGCTCGGCCATCACCTCCAGAGCGGTCTCCACCCATCGCCGGTCCGCCGACGCGGCCGGACCGTCGGCATGGCCCTTCCTGGGCGCCAGCCCGGCCTCGCCCTGGTCGCGAAACGCCGCGAGCCACCGCTCGATGGTACGGACGGTGACGCCGAGTTCAGCCGCCTTGGCCGTCTTCTTGGCTTCCATCGGCGCGGCCGGGGTGTACTCGTCCCGCGGCTCACCATCGACTACCAACTCCGGGCTGCCCGACCGGTAGCCCGTCAGCACTTCCCGCATGTGGCCGGCCCGCTCGGCCGTCAGCTCTCGCTCTTCGCCGTTGAGCTGGTCCAAGACCACCGAGGCGACCTCGTCGGCATCTGCTCCCGAAGGGCCAGGGCCATCGGGGAGTACACGTGCGCGGTCGGAGAAGAGCAACTCCTTCAGCGACAGGCGCTGGACGCGGCCGCGGCTGTCCTTCAGAACTACCTCGTTGCCCGCCGTCGTCGCAGCCAACTCGACCACCTCGACGGCCTCGCCGTCGTAGAGGAAGCGCGTTCCGACACCGACCCGCGTACCGGCCCCGCTCATGCCGGGCTCCCCAGCACCGTCGAGGGCCGCAGCGGGCGCGTGAGATCTATGCGCAGCTCGTGCCTCCACAGCAGGTGGTGGAGCGCGGCCCGCACCCGCGCCTCCGCGCGGCCGGGAACACGCCGGGCAGCTTCCCCCAGCGCGACACCGTCCAGGTTGGCGCGGCGAACCTCCTCAAGGAGCTCGGGGTTGAACAGCCAATCGCGGCGGTACCCAGCCAGGAAGCGGATGTTGTCCAACTCCGTCTCCGCCGGCTCGCCCCAGACCTCGTAGCGCCACCCGCGCGACTCCACCGCCCTCCGGGTCCACGCGAACGTGAAGGCCACCACCGGATTCGACAATCTCCGACGCGGCTTGACGTCCACGACGACCGGGCCGTCCTCGGTGATCAGGAGGTAGTCCGGGATGTGCTTGCGGACCGTACCCTCCACCACAGCATTCAACAGGAACGGCTGGGCCACGATGCCGCGTACCGAAGGGTCGAAGTCGGCGAACAAGAGCCGCGTGAGCTCCAGACGCGACTCGTAGATCACGTGATCCCGGACCGTCGCCGCCCAGTAGACGCCGGAGTAGTGCTTCTGGCCCTTGTACCAGCGGAAAGTCCGCCATGGGACGGCCGACTGGAGCGATACCGCCGCCACAGATCGCCAGGGCCGGTCCTCAACTCCACCGTCCTGCCTGCGGAAGCTGACCTCTGCCTCCATGCCCACCCCCAGGTCGGACTGCCGTCCACAGCACGGTGCCCCCGCCGACACGCCGACGGGGGCACACAGCCACGGCTTCACCCAGACGAGTGATGGTCACGACCTGCAAGTCTCAGATCCGTGTCACATCCGACTCTGATCCGACTTCAGCCCTGAGATTCCGACACGAAATTTGAGACCCTACATGGAGGGTCAGGCTCAGGCCTGCATATCCACAAAGCGCGAATAGTGGCCCTGGAAGGCGACCGTGATCGTCGCCGTTGGACCGTTACGGTGCTTGCCCACGATGATGTCCGCCTCACCCGCGCGCGGAGACTCCTTCTCGTACGCGTCCTCGCGGTGCAGCAGGATCACCATGTCCGCGTCCTGCTCGATCGACCCGGATTCACGCAGGTCGGAGACCATGGGCTTCTTGTCCGTACGCTGCTCGGGGCCACGGTTCAGCTGCGACAGCGCGATGACCGGAAGCTCCAGCTCCTTGGCCAGAAGCTTCAGGTTCCGCGACATGTCGGAGACCTCCTGCTGTCGGCTCTCGGCCCGCTTGGAACCGCCCGACTGCATCAGCTGCAGATAGTCGATGACCACTAGTTTCAGGTCGCTGCGCTGCTTGAGTCGACGGCACTTGGCGCGGATTTCCATCATCGACAGGTTCGGTGAGTCGTCGATGTAGAGGGGAGCGGCCGAAACATCCGGCATCCGGCGCGCGAGCCGGGTCCAGTCCTCGTCGGTCATCGTGCCCGAACGCATGTGATGCAGAGCCACACGCGCTTCCGCGGACAGCAGACGCATCGCGATCTCGTTACGGCCCATTTCGAGCGAGAAGATCACACTCGGCATGTTGTGCTTGATCGAGCAGGTCCGCGCGAAGTCCAGCGCCAGCGTGGACTTACCCATGGCAGGACGCGCCGCGATGATGATCATCTGACCCGGGTGCAGACCATTTGTGAGCTGGTCGAGATCGGTGAAGCCGGTCGGCACACCGGTCATCTCCCCCGAGCGCGAACCGATCGCCTCGATCTCGTCGAGCGCACCTTCCATGATGTCGCCGAGCGGCAGATAGTCCTCCGTGGTGCGCTGCTCGGTGACCGCGTAGATCTCGGCCTGGGCGCTGTTGACGATCTCGTCGACGTCACCGTCGGCCGCGTACCCCATCTGCGTGATGCGCGTACCGGCCTCCACCAGGCGACGCAGCACAGCACGCTCATGAACGATCTCTGCGTAGTACTCGGCGTTCGCCGCCGTCGGGACCGTCTGAACGAGGCCGTGCAGATACGAAACGCCGCCGACCTTGGTGATCTCGCCGCGCTTGGTGAGCTCGGCGGCGATCGTGATCGGGTCGGCCGGCTCACCCTTCGCGTAGAGGTCGAGGATCGCGCTGTAGATGGTTTCGTGCGCCGGTCGGTAGAAGTCGTGTCCCTTGAGCAACTCGACGACATCGGCAATGGCGTCCTTGGACAGCAGCATGCCGCCGAGGACGGACTGCTCGGCGTCCAGATCCTGCGGCGGCACACGCTCGAAGGACGAACCTCCGCCGTCCCAGACCCCGTTGTCCCGACCACGATCGTGTTGCTCGTCGCGACCTCTGCCACCTTCACGCCGACGGGAGGCGGGCAGACGATCACTGGGACCGCTGTCGGCCCACGGGTCGTCCAAGGGCTCGGAAATACTCACCGAGCCACCTCCTCCCGTCCGCCGAGCGGACCTAGCCGTGCCTCATCTTTCTACGGCACGGCACTGACAAATGAGAGGCCCAACTCCGGTTCTCATGCGTCGGTTTTGCGAGGTTTCCGAGGTCGGAAGAGGAGCAGGGCGCCGGACCACGTTAGGCCTGCGGGCACCGTCAGCCAATCTGGTTATCCACAGGCCATGTGGACGACCGCCCTGATGCTGTGGAGAACCTCGCAAAACCTGTGCACGACTCGGTGGACAGGCCTGTGAACAAACCCGCGCCCCGATTTCCACATCCGCTCTGACCTGCACATATCCCGTCCACCGGCTGTGTAGAAGAAAAACTTCCACAGTAGAACCAAGATCGTTACGAACACCTCGCAACGACACTTTCCCTGGAAGGAGAAGTAAGGCCCACACAGTCATTGCGCCACTTACCTGTGGAAGATTAGATTGATGTGCATGACACAGGCTTCCGCGGCACCCAAGGCCGCCCGGCGTCGGCACGACCGAGAGATCGTCGCGCTGGCCGTTCCGGCCTTCGGCGCACTCGTTGTCGAGCCTCTCTTCCTCATGGCTGACAGCGCCATCGTCGGCCATCTCGGCACTCCGCAACTCGCCGGTCTCGGTGTCGCCTCTGCCCTCCTCACCACAGCCGTCAGCATCTTCGTATTCCTGGCGTATGCCACCACAGCTGCCGTCGCGCGCCGCGTCGGCGCGGGCGATCTGCAGGCCGCGATCCGTCAGGGCATGGACGGCATCTGGCTCGCGCTCCTGCTGGGGGCAGCCATCATCGCCGTCGTCGTACCGACGGCCCCCGCCCTGGTGGAACTCTTCGGCGCCTCGGACACCGCCACTCCCTACGCCACCACGTATCTGCGGATCTCAGCGCTCGGCATCCCCGCGATGCTCGTTGTTCTCGCCGCCTCCGGAGTCCTCCGCGGACTGCAGGACACAAAGACACCGCTGTACGTCGCCATCGCGGGCTTCATCGCCAATGGAGCCCTCAACGTCAGCCTCGTCTACGGCGCTGACCTCGGCATCGCCGGCTCCGCCTGGGGCACCGTCATCGCCCAGTGCGGTATGGCCGCGGTGTATCTCGCCGTCGTCGTCCGTGGAGCACGAAAGCACGGCGCGCCGCTGCGGCCGGACGCCGCCGGGATACGCGCCTGCGCCCAGGCCGGAGCGCCTCTGCTGATACGTACGCTCTCGCTGCGGGCCATCCTGGTAATCGCCACCGGCGTGGCGGCCCGGCTCGGTGACGCGGACATCGCCGCACACCAGATCATCCTGGGACTGTGGAATCTACTTGCCTTCGCCCTGGACGCGATCGCCATCGCCGGTCAGGCGATCATCGGCCGGCACCTAGGCGCGGGTGACGCCCAACGCGCCCGTGAGGCCTGTCGGCGCATGGTGGAGTGGGGCATCGCGGTCGGCGTCGTACTCGGTGTGCTGGTGATCGTCACCCGGCCGCTCTTCGTCCCGCTCTTCACCAGTGACTCGATGGTCAAGGACGCGGCACTGCCCGCTCTCATCGTGGTGGCCATCTCTCAGCCGGTCTGCGGCATCGTCTACGTACTCGACGGCGTCCTGATGGGTGCCGGAGACGGCCCTTACTTGGCACGGGCGATGCTCGTGACGCTCGCCATCTTCACGCCCGCCGCCCTACTCGTACCTGTTCTCGGCGGCGGCCTGACGGCGCTGTGGGGAGCAATGACCCTGATGATGGCTATGCGAATGCTGACCCTGTGGCTGCGCTCCCGCTCGGGTCGCTGGATCGTCACAGGTGCCACGCGCTGAGCAACGCCGATCCTGCACCGAGTGAGGCCCACCGCAACCAAGCTCGCTTGTTTCACGTGAAACGGCGGACCAACTCGGGGCGATGCACACGGTTTCACGTGAAACATGCCCTACATGCGTCCTCGCCGCCAAGACGTCGGCCGCCAAGAGATCCGGCCGTCAGGCGAGGGGGCAAGCATGTGGGGCCGCGCCCCGAAAGGCACGGCCCCACACTGCACTGCTTCAGCGAGCGCGGCGCTTAGGCAGCGACGACCTCGATGTTGACCTTGGCAGCAACCTCGGGGTGCAGACGCACGGACGTCTCATGGGCGCCCAGCGTCTTGATCGGCGCACCCAGCTCAATGCGGCGCTTGTCGACCTCGGGGCCACCGGAAGCCTTGATCGCCGAGGCGATGTCGGCCGGGGTGACAGAACCGAAGAGCCGACCGGCGTCGCCCGAGCGGACGGCCAGGCGAACCTTGACGCCCTCGAGACGGGCCTTGATCTCGTTGGCCTGCTCGATGGTCTGGATCTCATGGATCTTGCGAGCACGACGGATCTGCTCGACGTCCTTCTCGCCGCCCTTGGTCCAGCGGATCGCGAAGTTCCGCGGGATCAGGTAGTTGCGGGCGTAACCGTCCTTGACGTCGACGACGTCGCCCGCGGCGCCGAGGCCGGAGACCTCGTGGGTGAGGATGATCTTCATGTGTCGGTCACCCTTCCCTTATCGCGCGGTGGAGGTGTAGGGCAGCAGCGCCATCTCACGGCTGTTCTTGACGGCCGTGGCGACGTCACGCTGGTGCTGCGTGCAGTTGCCGGTCACGCGGCGGGCACGGATCTTGCCACGGTCGGAAATGAACTTCCGCAGCATGTTCGTGTCCTTGTAGTCCACGTACGTGACCTTGTCCTTGCAGAAAGCGCAGACCTTCTTCTTCGGCTTGCGCACAGGCGGCTTCGCCATGGTGTATCTCCTGTGTGATCAAGAAGTGTGGGTGCGAACCCGCCCTCAGAAGGGGGGCTCGTCCGAGTAGCCGCCGCCGGAGCCGGAGCCGCCGGAGCTTCCGCCCCAGCCGCCACCGCCGCCGCCCTGCTGGCCGCCGCCGGCCGGCGCACCGGTCGCCCAGGGATCGTCGGCGGGAGCGCCGCCGCCCTGCTGCTGACCGCCACCGGGACCTGAGCCCCAGCCGCCGCCCTGCTGGCCGCCGCCACCGCCGCCGCCGTAAGCACCCTGGCCGCCTCGGCCGGTGGTCTTGGTGACCTTGGCCGTGGCGCTACGCAGGCTCGCGCCGACCTCGTCGACGTCGAGTTCGTAGACCGTGCGCTTGACGCCCTCACGGTCCTCGTAGGACCGCTGCTTCAGCCGGCCCTGCACGATGACGCGCATGCCTCGCTGGAGCGACTCGGCGACGTTCTCCGCCGCCTGACGCCAGACCGAGCACGTCAGGAACAGGCTCTCGCCGTCCTTCCATTCATTGGTCTGACGGTCGAAGGTGCGGGGAGTGGACGCGACACGGAACTTCGCGACCGCCGCACCGGAAGGGGTGAAGCGCAGCTCGGGGTCGTCGACAAGATTGCCGACGACCGTGATGACGGTCTCGCCTGCCATTGGGGGAACCTCTCGGCGGGTTTGCTGCTGGCTGCTTGTGCTGCTACTCGATGCCCGAGATCAACTGAGCGGGAGAGCTCAGTGCATCTCGGGGCGAAGGACCTTGGTCCGGAGGACCGACTCGTTCAGGTTCATCTGGCGGTCGAGCTCCTTGACGACCGCAGGCTCGGCCTGCAGGTCGATGACCGAGTAGATGCCCTCGGGCTTCTTCTTGATCTCGTACGCGAGACGACGACGGCCCCAGGTGTCGACCTTCTCCACCTTTCCGTTGCCCTCACGGACAACGGAGAGGAAGTTCTCGATCAGCGGGGAGACAGCGCGCTCCTCGAGATCGGGGTCGAGGATGACCATCACCTCGTAGTGACGCATGTGAACCCACCTCCTTTGGACTCGGCGGCCACGGTCGTTCCGTGGCAGGAGGGTTGTGATGCGTACGCAACGGTATCGGCCACCACTGACAATCGGACCCGCCACCCAGTGAACTGAGTGGGAGTCGCGTCATGGCCTGGACAGACACCGGTGCAGACGGTACAGACTACCCGGACTCCGGCTTCCGGTTGAAATCCGGGGGTGGAGGCCGCCAATCTGTACACATCGGGTGTGCATGGCGCTACGATGCGCCGCTTTCCGCAGGAGGTGCCCTATGGCACAGACATTGCGACCCAACATCGCCGGATCCCTGTTCGCGACCGATCACAAGCCCCACCCGCTCCAGGTCACACTGCTCGCCGTGACACTGGTGCTCGGGGCGGCATCCATCATCACGGCGATGTTCCACCACCTGCATCTGATCAGCTCCTGGACAGGGCTGGTGGGGATCATCACGGGAGCGGCCGGACAGTTCGTCTCCGAGACGACCCGGCAGCGCTTCGGTCTGATTCTGGGTCTCGGTGCGGCGGGTGTCGGCTTCATGCTCGGCATGGCGCACGGCGGTCTTTTCGGCGGGGTCATCGGCTGAGCGATTCCCCGACGGACGGGGGCGTCGGGGAACGGCCTTCCCACTCCCGGCTCAAGGGCCCAGCACTCCTTCTGCGCCTCCCTGTCGGGTATGGCACGGATCGAGGTTCCGTAGGGCCAGACGAGGCGCTCGCAGGGCGCAGTAGGCTTCGGCGCGAGAGCCGGAGCCCCTGTACCCATGGGGACACACCAGCCCGAGGAGCGCCCCGTATGAGCCTGACCCTGAGGACTATCAGTCGAGAGCAGCATCTGGCATACATCCAGAGCCTGCCCGCGGCGAGCCACATGCAGGTCCCGGCCTGGGCAGATGTCAAGGCGGAGTGGCGCGCCGAGAATCTCGGCTGGTTCGACGACAGGACAGGCGAAATGGTCGGGGCGGGCCTCGTGCTGTACCGGCAGCTGCCCAAGATCAAGCGCTACCTCGCCTATCTGCCCGAAGGCCCGGTCATCAACTGGTTCGCGCCAAATCTGACCGAGTGGCTGGATCCGATGCTCGCCCATCTCAAGCAGCAGGGCGCCTTCTCCGTAAAGATGGGCCCACCGGTCATCATCCGGCGCTGGGAGGCTGCTTCGATCAAGAAGGGCATCCAGGATCCGGACGTGAAGCGGCTGCGCGACATCGAAGCCGATTTCATCGAGCCGCGCGCTTTCGAGGTCGCCGACCGGCTGCGTCGCATGGGCTGGCAGCAGGGCGAGGACGGCGGGGCCGGCTTCGGCGACGTACAACCCCGCTATGTCTTTCAAGTACCGCTCGCCAACCGGTCGTTGGAGGACGTACACAAGGGCTTCAACCAGTTGTGGCGGCGCAACATCAAGAAGGCCGAGAAGGCGGGCGTCGAGGTCGTCCAGGGCGGCTACCAGGACCTCGAGGAGTGGCAGCGCCTCTACGAGATCACAGCCGTACGCGACCACTTCCGGCCCCGCCCACTCTCGTACTTCCAGCGCATGTGGACGGCCCTCAACAACGAGGACCCCAACCGCATGCGGCTCTATTTCGCCCGGCACAACGGTGTGAATCTGTCCGCCGCGACGATGCTGGTCGTGGGCGGGCATGTCTGGTACTCGTACGGTGCCTCGGACAATATCGGGCGTGAGGTCCGGCCCTCGAACGCGATGCAGTGGCGCATGCTGCGCGACGCCTACGCGCTCGGTGCCACGGTCTATGACCTGCGGGGCATCTCCGACTCGCTGGACGAGACCGACCACCTCTTCGGCCTCATCCAGTTCAAGGTGGGCACGGGCGGGCAAGCCGCCGAATACCTCGGCGAGTGGGACTTCCCGCTCAACAAGCTGCTCCACAAGGCGCTCGACATCTACATGTCCCGCCGCTGACGCATCAGAATTTGCCTTCATACCTCTGATACACCGCAGCCACGAGAAAGGTTCCAGGTCCGGCCATGGCGCTCACGCTCTACGTCGACACCGCACGCTGGCGGGCGCACCACAAGCAGGTGTCCGAGCAGTTCCCCGGACTCGTCCCTGTGTGCAAGGGCAATGGCTACGGCTTCGGCCATGAGCGGCTGGCGGACGAGGCCACTCGGCTGGGCTCGGGCATCCTGGCCGTCGGCACGACGTACGAGGCCGCCCGGATCAAGGACTGGTTCGGCGGAGACCTGCTGGTGCTGACGCCGTTCCGGCGGGGCGAGGAGCCCGTGCCGCTGCCTGATCGCGTGATCCGCTCCGTGTCGTCGACCGACGGGGTCTACGGCCTCGTGGGCGCCCGCGTCGTCATCGAGGTCATGTCCTCGATGAAGCGGCACGGTGTGAGCGAGCACGACCTGCCTCAGCTCCACGCCGCCATAGAGAACGTGCGGCTGGAGGGCTTCGCGATCCACCTGCCGCTGGACCGCACCGACGGCTCCGACGCCGTCGAGGAGGTCATCGGCTGGATGGACCGGCTGCGCGCGGCCCGGCTGCCGCTGCACACCATGTTCGTCAGCCATCTGCAGGCCGAGGAACTCGCCCGTCTGCAGCAGCAGTTCCCGCAGACGCGTTTCCGCGCCCGCATCGGTACACGGCTGTGGCTTGGGGACCACGAGGCGACGGAGTACCGCGGAGCCGTCCTGGACGTCACCCCCGTCGCCAAGGGCGACCGCTTCGGCTACCGCCAGCAGAAGGCCGCCTCTGACGGCTGGCTGGTGGTCGTGGCGGGCGGTACCTCGCACGGTGTGGGCCTGGAGGCGCCGAAGGCCCTGCACGGCGTCATGCCGCGCGCCAAGGGCGTCGCCCGGGCCGGCCTCGCCACGGTCAACCGGAACCTCTCGCCGTTCGTCTGGGGCGGCAAGCAGCGCTGGTTCGCGGAGCCTCCGCACATGCAGGTCTCGATCCTTTTCGTACCTTCAGACGCCCCGGAACCGAAGGTCGGCGAGGAACTGGTGGCCCATCTGCGGCACACCACCACGCAGTTCGACCGGATCGTCGAGCGCTGACCGCCCGAATCTCAGCGAAGAGGCCGTACACGGACTCCGCGTACGGCCTTTTGTGTAGCTTCCCTACGTCCTGTTCGCTCAGGGCGAACCGCCGCCCGCCGACGGCCCCCGGCTGCCCCACTCCACATGCGGCCCGCCGAAGTGCGCCGCATGCTGCGGCGGATGGGCCGCGGCTCCCAGCACGAAGGCGTCCTCCGCGCCATCGAGTACCCCGCCCGACGGATCGTCGCCTCCGGACCGGCGTACCACGTCCCGTTCCGGCACGAGAATGTCGCGTACGACGACGGCACACAGGTAGAGCGTCCCCAACAGGTGGACGAGGATGACGACGTGATAGCCGTCGGTCGGCAGTCCCTTGTGAGCGTCGCCACTGGTCGTGTACGCGAGGTACATCCAGATCCCGAGGAAATACGCGACCTCGCACGCCTGCCAGATCAGGAAGTCCCGCCACTTGGGGCGGGCCAGCGCGGCGAGGGGGACCAGCCACAGCACGTACTGCGGTGAATAGACCTTGTTGGTGAGGATGAACGCCGCGACGACCAGAAAGGCGAGTTGGGCGAAGCGCGGCCTGCGCGGGGCGGTCAGTGCGAGTCCAGCTACCCCCAGGCAGGAGAGCAGCATCAGCACCATGGCGAGTGTGTTGACAGTGTCGGTGGTGGGCGGGCTGTCCATGCGATGAGACAGGACAAGCCAGAACGAACCGAAGTCGACGCCGCGCTCCTGGCTGAATGTGTAGAACTTCGACCAGCCCTCTCGGGCGAGCAGCATCACCGGGAGGTTCACGACCAGCCAGGCGCCCGCTGCACCGCGCAGCGCGGTGCCGAACTCCCGCCATCTGCCAGCACGCCAGCACAGCACGAGAAGCGGCCCGAGGAGCAGGAAGGGATAAAGCTTGGCGGCCGTGGCAAGGCCCAGAAGGACGCCGAAGGCGAACGGGCGGCTCCGCGCCCACATCAGCATCGCGGCGGCCGTCAGGGCGACGGCCAGCAGGTCCCAGTTGACGGTGGCGGTGAGCGCGAAGGCGGGTGCGAGGGCGACCAGCAGACCGTCCCAGGGCCGCCGGCGGTGGGTGCGGGTCACACAAACGGCGATGACCGCGGCGCACACCATCAGCATCCCGGCGTTGACCATCCAATAGACGTTTGCCTGGTCCTGGATGCTGCCGCTGCCCGGTGTCAGCCAGGAGGCGACCTCCATGAACACGCCGGTCAGCACCGGGTATTCGAGGTACTCCATATCGCCGCTGAGTTTGTCGAAGTACGGCACGAGCCCCTCGGCGAAGCCGCGGCCCTGGTAGAGATGCGGGATGTCTGAGTAGCACGCGTGCGTGTACTGCGAGCTGGCCCCGAAGAACCAGGCGCCGTCGTAGCACGGCAGCTTCTGCACCATGCCGAGGGCGAACATGCCGATCGCGACGAGCGCGATGACACGTACAGGGGTCCACCAGGACGTCCCGAGCAGCGCGCGGCGCCCGATGGGGCCACCGATCAGCTCGCTGCCGGTTGCGGCGACCGCGTCCTCTTTGGTCGGCCGTACCGGCTCCGGCTCATGCGAGCTCGCGCGCTTCGTCTCTGCACTGGGCATGCCGACCATCCTGCCGTACGTAGCTGAGAGTGTGCTGGGGCCAGTCGCCGTGTCCGTGGCTGGTCGCCTGGCTGACGGCCTTCGGCCCTTTGTATGACAAGGGCCGCCGCACCCTGATCGGTGCGGCGGCCCGTGTTTCACGTGAAACAGCGTGTTTCACGTGAAACACATACAGTGACGGCTATCCGGTGCCTCCTCCGAAGAGGCCGCCGTTGTCGTTACCGCCGTTGTTGCCGGGGGGATCGGACTCCGTCGGCGAAGCGCTCACGCCTCCGTCGACCCCGCCGTTATTACCACCACCGTTGCCCTCTCCACCGGTGTTGTTGCACTCGAAGTCGAAGGGGTCGCAGGTGTTGCTCGGCGAGGGCGAAGGACTCGTCGTCGGCTCACTAGGCGTCGGGGTCGGCGTCGGGGTCTCGTCCTCGGGCTCGGGCTCGGGGAGCGAGGGCGTCGGGGTCGGGGTCGGAATGTCGTTGACGACCTCACCGATGGGTTCGGGCGTCGGGAACTCCTCCGCAGGCTTGCCCTTGAGCGCGTCGTCCATGTAGTCGTGCCAGATCTCGGCCGGGAACGAGGCGCCGTGGATCTTCTTCTGGCCACCCGTCCCGAACATCTCCAGGAACTCACGCTTCTTGCTGTTCTCGTTGTCATCCATGCGGTACATGGAGACCGCGGTCGAGAGCTGCGGGGTGTAGCCGACGAACCAGGCGGACTTGTTGCCGTCGGTGGTACCGGTCTTGCCCGCCACCTCGCGGTCGTCGAGCTTGGCCGCGGTGCCGGTGCCGTCGTCCACAACGGTCTTCAGCACGTCGGTGACGTTGTCGGCGACCTGGGAGGTGAAAGCCGTTTTGGTCTTGGCGACGTCCGCGTGCCTGAATACCGTTCCGTCCTTGTTTTCGATCTCCTTGACCGAGTACGGATCGTTCTGCTTGCCGCTGGCCGCGAAGGTGGCGTACGCGCCTGCCATACGGATCGCGCTGGGGTCGGATGTGCCGAGCGAGAAGGACGGGTAGTTCGCGCTGGCCAGACTGCCCTCCAGAACGCCTGCGTTGAGCGCTGACTCCTTGACCTTGTCCAGGCCTACGTCCATGCCGAGCTGCACGTAGGCGGAGTTCGCCGAGACCCTCATCGCCTCGCGGAGGTCGATCCGGTAGCTCGGGGCGTTGTAGGACTCATCACCGTCGTTCCTCTGGAGCCACACCTTGCCCTTGTTGTCCTGCCAGACGCTGCCGTCGTAGTCCTCGATCTTGAGCTTGTTCTTGCCGCTGTAGAAGCTCTTGGGGGAGACCTTGGTCCGCTCGTCCTGTGCCTGGTCCGGCCCGAGGTCGGGGTTCCGCTTGCCCCACTGCATGGCGGACGCCAGCACGAACGGCTTGAACGTCGAACCGACCTGGGCGCCGGTCTGGTCGGCATTGTTGGTGAAGTGCTTCGTCGCGTCCTCGCCACCGTAGATGGCCTTGATGGCGCCGTCCTTCGGGTCCACGGAGGCTCCGCCGAACTGGACGTGCGTATCTGTCTTGGGTCGCTCGCCCGGCTTGATGTTCTCCTTCTGGACCTTCTTCACCGCGTCTTCGAGCTGGTTGACCATCTTCTTGTCGAAGGTCGTGTGGATCTCGTAGCCGCCTCGCTGGAGGTCGTCGGCGGTGATCCCGGTGTCCTTGCTGTTGTTGACGATGTACGCCTTGGCGAGGTCGACGAGGTAGCCGGTCTGGCCGCTCAGCTGGGCATTCGACCGCGGGTTCTCGGTCTTGGGGAGCTTCTTGTACTTCTCTCGCTCCGATGCCGACAGGTGACCGTACTCGACCATTTTGTCGAGTGTGTCCTGCATCTGCCTCCGGGCCCGCTTCTTGTTTTCATCGGGCGTGGCGGCCGGGTCGATGGAGGTCGAACCCGCTGGGTCATAGTAGGTGGCGCCCTTGAGCGTCGCCGACAGGAAGGCGCATTCGCCCGGGTTCAGCTTGACGGCATCCTTGTTGAAGTAAGCGCGTGCCGCTGCCTGAATTCCGTAGGCGCCGCGACCGTAGTAGCCGGTGTTCAGGTAGCCCTCGAGGATCTTGTCCTTGGGTTCGGTGGCACCCACCTTCACAGAGACGAAGATCTCTTTGAACTTCCGCGAGATCGTCTGCGACTGATCAGCCAGCATCGCGTTCTTGACGTACTGCTGGGTGATCGTGGAACCGCCCTGCGTCTCGCCGCCCCGGGCCATGTTGAGTACGGCGCGGGTGATGCCCTTCGGGTCGATGCCGCTGTCGCCGTAGAAGGTCTTGTTCTCCTGGGAGATGACGGCGTTCTGCATCGCTTTGGGAATCTGGGAAAGGTTGATGATCTGGCGGTTCGTCTCCCCACCCGTGGCGACCATCTCGGTGCCGTCAGACCAGTAGTAGACGTTGTTCTGCGCTGTCGCGGCCTCGGCGACGTTCGGAACGCTCACCATGGCGTACGCGATGCCCGCAATGGCCACGAGGCTGCCGAAGAAGCCGATGCACAGCCCAGAGACAAGCCTCCAAGAGGGCACCCAACGGTGCCACCCGTACTTGCCCGCGCGCGGATAGTCGATGAGGCGCTTCCTGGGCGGCTCGGCGCCGCGGCCCCTGCCACGCCCGGGCCCGTTCGGCCCGCCGGGACCGCCGGGACCGCCTCGGTGGCCGCCACCACCGTAGCCGCCACGTCCCGCGCCGTCGGCCGCTCTGCGCCGGCCGCCGCTGCTGGTACTTCTCTGGGCAGCCCTCCGGGCCTCTGCACGGCCACCGTACGGCCGTTCCTCACCGCCGGATCCATAGGAGGCGGAAGGAGACCCGGTGGCGCCTCGCGGTGCCGCGCGGCGGCCGGAGGACGAGCCGGTAAGGCCGCGTCGGGCTGCGGCACGTCCGCCGCCTTGCGGCTGCGGCGGTTTGCGACGGTGCTCGCTCATCGAACGGTTACTCCTCGGGCAGGCGCACCTTTGCGCGCCTGGAAACGGCGGCTGGTTTCCCGGTCCCCCCGAAGTACGGATGTGGTCGTTCTGTCATTCACCCGTACTGCACCGAGGACGAGGACGTCCCCAAACGTCACTTGGTTCCCGGTGATGTGCATGGCGCACAGACTACGCACCGGCAAAACCCACCGAGGGCCGAGGTTCACCCCAAAACAGGCAACCTGTGTCCCACGAACCGGTGATGTGACGCCGTTCACCATGCCCCCTCTTGTCGCATACGGATGGCCGTTCTATCGTGCTGATGTATCGAGTCGATACATCAGCTCGGCATAACGACCGTCACGGCAAGACTGCTGCAGAGAGGAGGCGACGATGAGCCGGCGTTCCGGGATCCTCGAGTTCGCCGTACTCGGCCTGCTCCGCGAGTCCCCGATGCACGGCTATGAGCTGCGTAAACGGCTCAATACCTCACTGGGCGTGTTCCGAGCCTTCAGCTACGGGACGCTCTACCCCTGCCTCAAGACGCTGGTCGCCAACGGCTGGTTGATCGAGGAATCGGGAGGTGCCCGCGATGAAGCACCTGCCGCTCCACTCGCGGGGCGCCGCGCCAAGATCGTCTATCGGTTGACGGCGGAAGGTAAGGAGCACTTCGAGGAACTGCTCTCGCAGACGGGTCCCGACGCGTACGAGGACGAGCACTTCGCCGCTCGTTTCGCCTTCTTCGGGCAGACGTCGCGGGATGTACGTATGCGGGTCCTCGAAGGCCGCCGCAGTCGTCTCGAGGAGCGCCTGGAGAAGATGCGCGCCTCCCTGGCGCGCACCCGGGAGCGCCTCGACGACTACACCCTTGAGCTCCAGCGACACGGGATGGAGTCCGTGGAGCGCGAAGTGCGCTGGCTGAACGAGCTCATCGAGAGCGAGCGGGCCGGACGGGACCAGCGGCGTCCCGCCGCGGACGGCTCCGCTCAGCAGGACAGCACATCTGGAGAGTCGGGCGGCCTGCCCCGGCACGGGGACACCTCCTGGCCGGATCCGTCCGACGACACCGACACGTGAAGTCCGCTCAGGGCTTCACCGAGTACACACAGGGAGCAACCGGAATGGGTTCGGTTCGCGTAGCCATCGTCGGCGTGGGCAACTGCGCCGCCTCGCTGGTCCAGGGCGTCGAGTACTACAAGGACGCCGACCCGGCCGCCAAGGTCCCGGGTCTGATGCACGTCCAGTTCGGCGACTACCACGTCAGTGACATCGAGTTCGTGGCTGCCTTCGACGTCGACTCCAAAAAGGTCGGCCTCGACCTCGCGGACGCCATCGGTGCCAGCGAGAACAACACCATCAAGATCTGCGACGTCCCGAACTCCGGTGTGCCCGTGCAGCGCGGCCACACCCTGGACGGGCTCGGCAGGTACTACCGCGAGACCATCGAGGAGTCCGCCGAGGCCCCGGTCGACGTCGTCCAGGTCCTCAAGGACAAGGAGGTCGACGTCCTCGTCTGCTACCTGCCGGTGGGGTCCGAGGATGCTGCGAAGTTCTACGCCCAGTGCGCCATCGACGCCAAGGTCGCCTTCGTCAACGCCCTTCCGGTCTTCATCGCGGGCACCAAGGAGTGGGCGGACAAGTTCACCGAGGCCGGTGTCCCGATCGTCGGTGACGACATCAAGTCGCAGGTCGGCGCCACGATCACGCACCGCGTGATGGCAAGGCTGTTCGAGGACCGGGGTGTGATCCTGGACCGCACGATGCAGCTGAACGTCGGCGGCAACATGGACTTCAAGAACATGCTCGAGCGTGACCGCCTGGAGTCGAAGAAGATCTCAAAGACCCAGGCCGTCACCTCCCAGATCCGCGACCGCGACATGGGTGCGGACAACGTTCACATCGGCCCGTCCGACTACGTGGCCTGGCTGGACGACCGCAAGTGGGCGTACGTCCGTCTCGAGGGCCGCGCCTTCGGTGACGTCCCGCTGAACCTGGAGTACAAGCTCGAGGTCTGGGACTCCCCGAACTCCGCGGGTGTCATCATCGACGCCCTGCGCGCCGCGAAGATCGCCAAGGACCGCGGCATCGGCGGCCCGATCCTCTCGGCATCGAGCTACTTCATGAAGTCCCCGCCGGTCCAGTACTACGACGACGAGGCCCGCGAGAACGTCGAGAAGTTCATCAGCGGCGAGGTCGAGCGCTAAGCGCTTGATCCATGAGCTGTTGAGGGTCCCCGGGGCGTGCGCCCGGGGACCTTTCCCATATGTGAGGCTGTGCGGATGGCTGTCGTACGTGACCTGCGCGTACTCCTGCGCTTCCGGAACTTCCGGCGCCTGCTCGCCGTACGGCTGCTGTCCCAGGGGGCCGACGGCGTCTACCAGGTCGCGCTTGCCACGTACGTCGTCTTCTCGCCGGAGCGGCAGACCTCGCCGGCCGCGATCGCGTCGGCGATGGCGGTGCTCCTCCTCCCGTATTCGCTCGTCGGCCCCTTCGCGGGGGTTCTGCTGGACCGCTGGCGACGCCGCCAGGTCTTTCTGTACGGGAACCTTCTACGGGCGCTGCTGGCCTCCCTGACGGCCGTGCTGATCCTGAGCACCGTCCCGGACTGGCTCTTCTACGCCTCCGCGCTGAGCGTCACCGCGGTCAACCGCTTCGTCCTGGCGGGTCTGTCCGCCGCCCTGCCGCGTGTCGTCGACTCCGAGCGCTTGGTGATGGCCAACTCCCTGTCGCCCACGGCCGGGACGCTCGCCGCGACCGCGGGCGGCGGCATCGCCTTCGTCGTGCGTCTCGTCATCTCGGACTCCGACGCCGCGGTCGTCCTCGTCGGAGCGGCGCTCTATCTGTGCGCGGCGCTCGCCTCGCTGCGCATGACGCGGGAACTGCTGGGTCCCGACCAGGAGTTGGTGCAGCCACATTTGAAGGCAGCCCTTGCGGGTACGGCACGTGGCCTGGCAGCCGGCGTGCGCCATCTGGCCGAGCCCGCACGCCGCGAGGCAGCCTGGGCGTTGACCGCGATGACGCTGATGCGGTTCTGTTTCGGCGCACTGACGGTCATGGTGCTGATGCTCTGCCGGTACGCCTGGTCGTCCGGCTCCGGGGAGGACGGTCTCGCTCTGCTGGGGCTGGCCGTGGGGATCTCCGGGGCGGGCTTCTTCGTGGCGGCGGTGGTGACTCCGACGGCGGCCGGGAGGCTCGGGCCGGGAGGTTGGATCGTCGTCTGCGCAGGATCGGCCGCGATTCTGGAACCCGCGCTGGGTCTGCCATTCACCCAAGTACCCGTACTGGTCTCGGCCTTCGTTCTCGGCCTCACCACCCAGGGCGCGAAGATCGCCACCGACACCGTGGTCCAGTCGTCCGTCGACGACGGCTTCCGCGGCCGGATCTTCTCCGTGTACGACGTGCTGTTCAATGTCGCCTTCGTCGGCGCCGCCGGAGTGGCCGCCCTGATGCTGCCCCCTGACGGCCGCTCAGTCCCGCTGGTGGTCACGGTGGCCGTTGTTTACGCGGCAGTTGCTGCGTCTATGGCCCGCTTTGAGCGGCGTCGAGTGTCACATCAGTGACACAGAGCTTCTTTAGGCCACTGAGTTGTCAGTGGGGCCGATAGCTTACGTGGGTCTTATTTCGCGCTTCGCGCTCCCAACGTTTTCAGGGGGACCCACTAGTGACCACTCCGCCGCCCCAAGGCCAGAACCCCTACGCTCAGGGGCAGCCGCCTCAGAGCCAGAATCCCTACGGGCAGCCCCAGGGTGGGAACCCGTACGGCCAGCAGCAGCCACAGCCTGTGAGCCCTCAGCGATCCCCCTACTTCAACCAGGGTGCGCCAGTTCCCACTCCGGCCGCTCCGGCACGTGCGGGCTTCAAGAAGTACCTGCGGTTCATCATCCCTGTGGCTGTCCTGTCCATTGCCGCTGGCACCTATTTCTTCGGTGGCGACGACGCTACGAAGCTCCAGGCCGGCGACTGCCTACGGAACACGGGCTCCGACTCCAACGCCTCGGTCGAGAAGCTCGACTGCAGTGACTCAAAGGCCACCCACAAGGTCCTAGAGAAGAAGAACGGCTCTAGCCTGTCGCAGTTTGCTTGCCAATCCGTCGAGGGCACCACCGCTGCCCTCTCTTGGAAGGAAGGCTCCGACTCCTTCGTTCTCTGCCTGGCGGACAACAAGTAAGACTCGGATGCGTTGAGGGGCGGTGTTTCACGTGAAACACCGCCCCTCAACGCATCCGAATCCGCTCGTTCCGCGTCATGTTTCCCGTGAAATGGCGGCCCTCGTCCTGGGCCCCGAGCCCAAGGCGCAAAGATCGCCACGGACACCATGGTCCAGTCGGTCAGTCGACAACGGCTTCCGTGGCCGGATTTTCTCGGTGTACGACGTGATGTTCAACGTCGCCTTCGTCAGCGCCGCCGGAGTGGCCGCCCTGATGCTGCCTTCTCGGCTGGTCGACTCCTCCCATGGTGCTCTTTCACGTGGAACACCGCCAGGAGCATCGAGTCGTCGCGCTCATCCGAGGTGCGGCGCCGTTTCGCGCGCACCCCACTTCCCCCACCGCTAGCGAGAGTCACCCACGGCTCTGAAGAACCTCAACTCTCTTGCGCCCAACGGCCCTCAACGAAGAGGATCACGATACGTGGAGATGACCGATCCACGACAACCAGAAGCACGACCACCCAAGAACACGGGGAACACTCATGAAGAGTCGCACCGCCCAAGGGCTGGCCGCAGCCTCGCTACTGCCGTCATCCTCGCGGGCTCTGCAACACAGGTGTCAGCCGCCGAGCCCGCACAGAACGACCCCGCCACCAGTCCGGCCGCATACGTCGACTACCTCCGCCACTCCCACGAAAAAGGAGCAGCTGAGACCCTCAATGCATTTCAGGAGCTGAAGCCGAGCGAGCAGAGCCGGTTCATCGCTTACCTCCGCGACCCTGCCCTGTTCACGGCTTTCCTGGAGCAGACCGCAGACCGGAACGCCGGCGTGACCGCCTTCTCCGAGAACGCCCGTCGCTCAACCTCGCTGCGAGACGGCGATGTCACCTTCGAGTCCGAGCGCACCGTAAGCGGGCTCGCTGCAAGCAGGCCGCTGCGCCGCGGGAATCACACCGCGACTCACACCAACAAGCTCAAGCTCTTCGGGATCAACGTCGTTCAATTCAAGCTGTGGGTGAACTTCTACAGCAACGGGCGAGACATCACCAGAGTGAACGATGCCGATGGCAGCAAGAGGAATCTCAGCGGCGTCATTCGCATCTCCAAGGGCATCCCGAAGAAGTCGCTGAGTGACTGGCAGTGGTGCCCGGTGGGCGGCAGCTGCAGTCGCGGCCACAACGCCAACGCCTCGATCGTCTGGGAAGGGGAGATAGGCGTCGCCGGGGTGGGAGAGGTGCAGATCGACAAGAGGCAGACGATGAAGACCACCGTCCACGGCAAGACCACCGGCTCCCTCAAGAACGCATAGGCAGAGCGGGACGCACCGGGCCCTCCCCTCTCAGTGACAGGAACGGCGTCATGTTTCACGTGAAACATGACGCCGTTCTACGCGTCCAGGGCACGGTGGGTCACACCCGGCACGTCACGTCCGCGGCTTCTCCGTCCACCACTTCTTAAGCGCATTGACTGCGGCTTCCTCACCCATCGGCCCGTTCTCCAGGCGCAGCTCCAGCAGGAACTTGTACGCCTGGCCGATGGCTGGGCCAGGTCCGACACCGAGGACCTCCATGATCTGATTGCCGTCGAGGTCGGGCCGGATGGCGTCCAGTTCCTCCTGCTCCTGGAGTTGGGCGATGCGCTCCTCCAGACCGTCGTACGCACGGGAGAGCGCGGCGGCCTTGCGCTTGTTGCGCGTGGTGCAGTCGGAGCGGGTCAGCTTGTGGAGGCGGTCGAGGAGCGGGCCCGCGTCCCGTACGTAGCGGCGGACCGCGGAGTCCGTCCACTCACCGGTGCCGTAGCCGTGGAAGCGCAGGTGCAACTCGACCAGTCGCGAGACGTCCTTCACAAGATCGTTGGAGTACTTGAGGGCCGTCATGCGCTTCTTGGTCATCTTGGCGCCCACCACCTCGTGATGGTGGAAGGAGACCCGGCCGTCCTTCTCGAAGCGGCGCGTGCGCGGCTTGCCGATGTCGTGCAGCAGCGCGGCGAGGCGGAGGGTGAGGTCGGGACCGTTCTCCTCCAACTCCATCGCCTGCTCGAGCACGATCAGCGAGTGATCGTAGACATCCTTGTGCCGGTGGTGTTCGTCACGCTCCAGACGCAGCGCGGGCAACTCGGGCAGTACATGCGCGGCGAGTCCGGTGTCGACGAGCAGCGTCAGCCCCTTGCGCGGGTACGCGGAAAGGATCAGCTTGTTCAGCTCGTCCCGGACACGCTCGGCGGAGACGATCTCGATGCGCTCGGCCATGGCCTTCATCGCGGCGACGACGTCCGATGCCACCTCGAAGTCGAGCTGCGCGGCGAAGCGGGCGGCCCGCATCATCCGCAGTGGATCGTCGGAGAAGGACGCCTCGGGAGTGCCCGGGGTACGCAGCACGCGCTGCGCCAGGTCCCGCAGCCCGTCGTGCGGGTCGATGAACTCCTTCTCCGGCAGCGCTACGGCCATCGCGTTGACCGTGAAATCGCGGCGTACGAGGTCTTCCTCGATCGAGTCGCCGTACGACACCTCGGGCTTGCGTGAGGTCCGGTCGTACGCCTCCGAACGGTACGTCGTCACCTCGATGTCGAAGCGCTGAACTGCGTCCCCGACCCGGGCCTCCTTCTGCGCCGCGACCGTCCCGAAGGCGATCCCGACCTCCCACACGGCGTCCGCCCAGGGCCGCACGATCTTCAGTACGTCCTCGGGACGGGCGTCAGTCGTGAAGTCCAGGTCGTTTCCGAGCCTGCCCAGAAGGGCGTCCCGGACGGAGCCGCCGACCAGGGCGAGGGAGAATCCGGCCTCCTGGAAACGGCGGGCGAGATCGTCGGCGACGGGGGACACCCGCAGCAGTTCGCTCACCGCGCGGTGCTGCACCTGGCTCAGGGCATTGGGAATGTCTTCGTTGGCGTTCGGCACAACAGAAAAGGGTACGTGGCACGGGCGACGGCGAGCGCCCCCATTACGCGTGCACAGGTGCTTCCCCGTACCTGGTGGGGCGCCTCCCGCAATACGTGCACATAGGCGACAGCCCGGCCTGGCCCCCGTTCTTGTGGGGCGGACCGCGGCACTTCCCCTCAGCGCGCATCGTTACCATGCGTGGACGCACATTCCGACGACCACTGACGACGAGGGACGGGCGAGCGCGTGGCCGAGGCGGCAGACTTCCAGGGGACGAGTGCCTCACCTGCCCGCCGGTGGCTTCGGCGCACCGGAGTACTGCTTGCCGGAGCGCCTCTGCTGGCCGGCCTTCTCCAGCTGTCCGCCTCGCCCTCCGCGGATGCCGCCGAGCGAACCGCCGTGGCCGAGGCCACCGGCTCCAAGACGGTTGACGTCTCCCTGAACTCGCTCAGCCCCAGCGTCCCCACGGACGGGGACACTCTCACCGTCTCGGGCCGGATCACCAACAAGGGCAAGCAGTCGGTCACGGATGCCCAGGTCGGTCTGCGCGTAGGACCGACGATGAACGGCCGCTCGTCGATCGACACCGCCGCGAAGAACAACCCCGACGCGGGCGCCGAAGTCGGCGGCTCGTACGTACAGGATTTCGCCCAGCTGACGCCGAATGTCCCGCAGAGCTTCAGCATTTCCGTCCCCGTCGACGAGCTGGACCTCGGCGCCGATGGCGTCTACCAGCTCGGGGTCACGCTCACCGGGGAGACTGAAGCCCAGCCGTACGAGCGGATTCTCGGGATCGAGCGGACGTTCCTGCCGTGGCAGCCGGAAACGGCGGAGACCAAGACCAGGACGACGTACCTCTGGCCCCTGATCTCCACCCCCCATGTGACGGTCGAGACGGGTTCGAACGAGCAGCAGACACCCGTCTTCAAGGACGACGACCTGGCCGCGGAGCTCGCGCCCGGCGGCCGACTGCAGCAGCTCCTCACACTCGGCAAGGAGCTCGACGTCACGTGGGTGATCGATCCGGACCTCCTGGCCTCCGTGGACGCGATGACGCGCAGCTACGAGGTCCAGGAGGACGCCGTGGCGACCAGGCCGGGCACCCAACAGGCGGTCGCCAAGCAATGGCTCGCCGAGCTGGAGAAGGCAGTCCAGGGCAAGGAGGTCGTCGCTCTCCCCTTCGCCGACCCGGATCTGGCGTCGCTGGCCCACAAGGGCACCAAGGTCGCCGGGTCGCTCGGCCATCTCAAGGACGCCACGGAGGTGTCCGCCATCACGGTGGAGTCGATCCTCCACGTGACGCCGAGCACGGAGTACGCCTGGCCGACGAACGGCGCGATCGACGCGTCGATCGTCAAGGTCGCCACATCCGCCGGCGCCGACACGGTGATCTCCCGCAGCGACAGCCTGGAGGAAACCGGCGGCCTGTCGTACACGCCGAGTGCTGCCCGCCCCATCGGCGGCGGCACGACGGCGGTGGTCGCGGATGCCCGCCTGTCGACGGCGTTCCAGGGCGATATGGCGGTGGCCGGCAACTCCACGCTCGCCGTGCAGGAATTTCTCGCCCAGACCCTGATGATCACCCTTCAGCAGCCGGGGAAGCAGCGCAGCATCGTGGTCGCCCCGCAGCGCATGCCGTCCGCCAGCCAGGCCCAGACCATGGCGCAGGCACTCACGGCCCTCCAGAGCGGGAACTGGTCGCAGTCGGCGGATCTGTCCGCGGCCACCGAAGCCAAACCCGACCCCGGCGCCACCACGCGGGTCCCCTCGGCGTACCCCTCCTCGCTGCGCAAGCAGGAACTGCCGCTGGCAACCTTCGAGCGGATCGAGGAGACGCAGCGGAAGCTCAACAAATTCCGGGAGATCCTCACCGACGAGTCCCGCGTGGTCACCCCCTTCGGGCTGGCGCTCAACCGGGCGATGTCCACGTCCTGGCGCGGTCACGAAGCCGAAGAGGTCTTGTACCGCTATGGCGTGGATGCGTATATCAACGAACTCACCAGTCAGGTCTCGCTGATCGAGAAGTCCGAGGCGAAGCTGTCGGGACGCAGCGCCACGATTCCGATCACCGTGCAGAACAACCTTGTCCAGGGCGTCGACCATCTGGTGCTGCGCCTGAAGTCGGAGCAGCCGTCGCGCCTGAGCATCGGTGATCGTGCCTACTCGGAACAGCGGGTGGAGGTGTCGGGCGGGCACAGCCAGTCGGTGAAGTTCACCGCCAACGGCCGGGCCAACGGCCGGTACGCGGTGACCGCCCAGCTCTACACGGAGGATGGCCAGCCGTACGGCGACTCCATCACGTTCGACGTGAGCGTCACCGAGATCACCCCCACGGTGATGCTCGTCATCGCCGGCGGTGTCCTGCTGCTCGTACTCGCCGGATTCCGGATGTACACCCAGCGCAAGCGCACGGTTGCCCGGCAGGCCGATCGGAGGCTGGACGACGGGGCTGAGGACGACGCCGAGGATGGTCGTGAAGAGGCGTTCCACTCGGAGTCGGGGGCGGCGTCCGAAGAGGAATCGGGGTTGGCGTTGCCAGTGGAATCCAGGGCAGACGACCCGGAGCAGCCGAGTGACCCTTCACCGGACACCGCACCGGAAAGCACCGACCCGTCCGGCACGGGTGAGAGAGTGGACCGTTGAGCGATGTCGTGGCCGGTGGGCCCGGGGACGATGAGGTGGGGTAACCATGAACGCGCCGTACGACGGTGACCGCGGTCAGGGCGCGGGTGGCTCCGGCTACCCCGACGACCCGCCGCAGGGACCGCCGGAGCCCGGCCAGGTGCCGCCACAGCCTCCCGCCGACATGTACCTCCAGGACGCCTACGGACAGGATCCTTACGGGGTTCGGGATCTCGCCCCCCAGGACCCGGTCGGTGAGGCGCTGTACGACCGCGCCGCGCATCCCCCGCCACCGCCCGGCACATACCCGCCGCCGCAGCAGCTCTACGCCCAGCCGCCGCAGTCGCCGTACGCTCCCGATCCCCGTGTGTGGGCGCAGACCCCGGCGCCCGAACCGGAAGGTCTGACGCAGCATCTCCCCTACGGTGACGATGCCCGTACGACCCAGTTCGTGGGCGTGGACGACCTGGTGACACAGGCCGGCGAGGAACGCCACGAACCGGATGCCTTCGCGTATCTCTTCCGTGACCAGCAGCAGGGCGGCGCGTACCCCCCTGCGGGTCCGCCCGGTGTGCCTTCCCCACCTGGTGTGCCGTCCCCCACACCCGAGCCGGCTCCCGCGGCCCCTCAGTCTCCGCCGCCTGCGCCCGCATCGGCGCCCACGCCCGCGCCGAAGAAGTCCGGGGGCCGCGCGTCGAGTCTGCTGAAGTCGAGCGCGGTCATGGCGGCGGGCACGATGGTGTCCCGCCTCACGGGCTTCATCCGATCCGCGCTGATCGTCGCCGCGCTGGGCACTGCTCTCCTGGGCGACACCTTCCAGGTCGCCTACCAGCTGCCGACGATGATCTACATCCTGACGGTGGGAGGCGGCCTCAACTCCGTCTTCGTTCCGCAGCTGGTGCGCGCCATGAAGGACGACGACGACGGCGGTGAGGCCTACGCGAACCGTCTGCTGACCCTTGTCATGGTGGCGCTCGGCGCGCTGACCCTGCTCGCGATGTTCGCCGCACCGCTCCTGGTCCGCATGCTGTCGGTGCCGGTCGCCAGTGACGGCGCGGCCAACGAGGTCGCCATCACCTTCAGCCGGTACTTCCTGCCCACGATCTTCTTCATGGGCATCCACGTGGTGATGGGCCAGATCCTCAACGCCCGAGGCAGCTTCGGCGCGATGATGTGGACTCCGGTCCTCAACAACATCGTCATCATCGTGACGCTCGGCATGTTCATCTGGGTGTACGGCACTTCGGCGAACTCCGGGATGGAGGCCGGGAACATCCCGCCAGAGGGCCAGCGGCTGCTCGGTGTCGGCGTCCTGCTCGGCCTGGTCGTCCAGGCTCTCGCAATGATCCCGTACCTGCGCGAGACCGGGTTCCGGCTGCGGCTGCGTTTCGACTGGAAGGGCCACGGCCTCGGCAAGGCCGCGATGCTCGCCAAGTGGACGATCTTGTTCGTCCTCGCGAACCAGGCGGGTGCCGTCGTCGTCACCCAGCTGGCGACCGCGGCGGTCACGGAGACCGGGACCGGCGGTACCGGCTTCAGCGCCTACGCCAACGCCCAGCTCATCTGGGGCCTCCCGCAGGCCATCATCACCGTCTCGCTGATGGCGGCCCTGTTGCCGAGACTCTCGCGCTCGGCTGCTGAGCAGGATGCGGGCGCCGTCCGCGACGACATCTCCCAGGGCCTGCGCACCACGGCCGTCGCGATCGTGCCGATCGCCTTCGGCTTCGTCGCACTCGGCATTCCGATGTGCACCCTGATCTTCGGTTCCTCCGGGATCGACGCGGCCACGAAGATGGGCTACATGCTGATGGCTTTCGGGCTCGGCCTCATCCCGTACTCCGTGCAGTACGTCGTGCTGCGCGCCTTCTACGCGTACGAGGACACCCGGACTCCCTTCTACAACACGGTCATTGTGGCCTCCGTCAACGCGTGCGCCTCAGCACTTTGCTACATCCTTCTGCCACCCCTCTGGGCAGTGGCGGGCATGGCCGCCTCCTACGGCCTCGCGTACGCGATCGGCGTGGGCGTGGCCTGGCAGCGGCTGCGCAAACGGCTGGGCGGCGACCTGGACGGAGCTCGCGTCCTACGTACGTACGCCCGTCTCGGCATCGCCTCGGTACCGGCGGCGTTGCTGGCCGCCGCGGCCTGTTACGGAATCACCCAGGGGCTGGGGCAGGGTGTCCTCGGCTCCCTGGCAGCCCTCCTCGGCGGGGGCATCGCCCTGCTCGGCGTCTTCTTCGTCGCGGCCCGGCGTATGCGCATCGAGGAACTGAACGGAATGGTCGGCATGGTCCGCGGGCGCCTCGGGCGCTGAGGCGGGGTACGCGCACAACCATCGTCCGGGACCGCGTGTCGTGCATAGCGGCGGACTGTGGGCACAATTGGCTTTGGCGTCGGACAGCGGGCAATGGAGATGGGGAGGCAGGAACGACGGTGGCGGAACGGAGCACGGCTGCCGTCGACGTGGCAGACAACAGTGGTGATGAGCCGCTGACCGCCAAGGCGGACCAGTCCACGGCCGACGGGGTGGCCCAGAACCGGGAGCGGGACACGAAAAGCTCGGAGAGCGAAGAGGCACAGGGGAGCGGCGGGGACGAGAGCCCCGGCAGGACCTCACCGCCCGAGTTGCACAGCGGCCACAAACTCGCCAGACGCTACCGGCTCGAAGAGTGCGTCACCCGTCTGGACGGTTTCAGTAGCTGGCGTGCGGTGGACGAGAAGCTGCGTCGCGCCGTCGGCGTGCACCTGCTGCCCGCCGATCATCCGCGGGCGCGCTCCGTCCTGGCGGCGGCCCGTTCCGCTGCTCTCCTGGGCGATCCCCGCTTCGTCCAAGTGCTGGACGCGGTTGAGGAGAACGACCTGGTCTATGTGGTGCAGGAGTGGCTTCCTGACTCCACAGAGCTGACGACGCTTCTGGCCGCGGGCCCGCTGGACGTGCACGACACGTATCAGATGGTCAGTCAGGTCTCCCAGGCGATGGCGGCCGCGCACCGCGAAGGGCTGGCGCATCTGCGTCTGACCCCGAGCGCTGTGCTGCGCTCCTCGTCCGGCCAGTGGCGCATCCGCGGGCTCGCCGTGAATGCCGCGCTGCGCGGCATCAGCTCCGACACACCGCAGCGCACCGACACGGAAGGGATCGGCGCGCTCCTGTACGCCGCCCTCACCCAGCGCTGGCCGTATGAGAACGACGCGTACGGCCTCTCCGGGCTTCCGAAGGGCGTCGGGCTCATCGCGCCCGACCAGGTGCGCGCCGGGGTGCACCGCGGACTGGCGGAACTCTCGATGCGCGCGCTCGTCAACGATGGAGCGACGGCGTCCCGCCAGGAACCGCCGTGCACGACGCCGGAGGAGCTGGTGAAGGCGATCGGCGAAATGCCGCGCATCCGCCCACCCGAGCCCACGTTCACCAGGCCGCCGGACTACCAGCGCACCACGTACCAGCAAGGCTCCTACGGGCGTCAGACACCGGGGCCCGGCGCCACGCAGCCGGTGCCGACCCCGCCGCCTCCGTTGCAGAGCCGTACCGGCAAGGCCCTCAAGTGGTCCGTGTCCGCATTGCTCATCGCCGCGCTGGGCCTTGGCAGTTGGCAGCTGGCGGACGCCCTCATAGAGCGTGGGAAGCCGGACGACACCAACAAGACGCAGACGACGGACGACAACGACAAGGGCGCGAAGAAACCGGTCAGCAAGCCGATCGCCATCAAGGGTGCCCGCGCCTTCGACCCCTTCGGCGCCGACGGATCGGAGAATCCGGAGGACATAGAGAAGGCCTACGACAGCAGTCCAGGCACGTACTGGGAGACGAGCTTCTACACGAGCGCCGACTTCGGTCGACTGAAGTCGGGCGTGGGCATCATTCTCGACCTCGGTAAAGTCCAGCAGGTCGGGAAGGTGACCGTCTCCTTTGTGGGGGACACGTCCGTCGAGCTCCGAGCCGCCTCCGGCGAAGCGAGCGCGGAGCCCACGTCCTTCGATTCCTTCTCGAAGATCGCCGAAGGGTCCGGTACGACCGGAGTACTCAAGCCCGACGAGTCCGTCGAGACCCGCTATCTCTTGGTCTGGCTGACCGAACTGCCGCTGACCGACGACGGTAACTACCGTGGCCGGGTGGCGGACATCAAGGTGACCAGCTGAGGCTGAGGGGAGGGGGTCCGATGGCAGACGGTGCCGGATACGACGGGACGAGCGATCAGGATCTCCTCGCCCACCATGTCGAGGGTGACCCCGACGCCTTCGGTGAGCTTGTGCGGCGCCACCGCGACCGGCTCTGGGCAGTGGCCCTGCGGACTCTGGGGGACCGTGAGGAGGCCGCTGACGCGGTCCAGGACGCTCTCGTCTCCGCCTACCGCGCCGCCCACACCTTCCGCGGCCAGTCGGCCGTCACGACATGGCTGCACCGCATCACGGTGAACGCCTGCCTCGACCGCGCGCGCAAGGCGGCCTCCCGTAAGACGTCTCCCGTCGATGACACGGAACGCCTTGAGCAGCTACTGGAGCCGCACGAGTCCGCGTCCGCGCCGGCCGAGCGCAATGATCTGCACCGGGAACTCCTCGAAGCCCTCGGCACGCTGCCGCCCGATCAGCGGGCCGCCCTCGTCCTGGTGGACATGCAGGGCTACCCCGTGGCGGAGGCCGCCCGCGTGCTCGACGTGCCGACCGGCACGGTCAAAAGCCGTTGCGCACGTGGTAGAGCCAGGCTCCTCCCTCTGCTCAGACACCTGCGTACGGACGCCAGAAGTGGCGAGGACAGCAAGAAGTCGGGCGAGGGACGGAACCGCACGCAGGGGACATCCGTCCCACCCGCAGCGGGAGTACACGATGCAGGGCCAAGCGATTCAACTGCTGTGAAGGGCGGAGGTGGGCGAGCGTGACATCGACCGACACGGCCGAGCACCCGGAAGTCACAGAGATCTCCGACCTCACCGAAGGCCTGCTCCCGCCCTCCCGTACGGCAGACCTGCGTCGGCACCTTGACGACTGCGCGCTCTGTGCGGACGTGTACGCATCGCTGGAAGAGATCCGCGGCATGCTCGGCACGCTGCCGGGCCCCTCCCGCATGCCTGCCGACGTCGCGGAGCGCATCGATGCCGCTCTCGCCGCGGAGGCACTGCTGAATGCCACGGAGCAGGATGCCGATGCCGCGGCCGCCCAGGAGCCCGTGGGTGCCTCCCATCTCATGGCAGGCGAGAGCGACGGCGCGCGTGTTTCACGTGAAACATCGACCGCGGCCGACCGCCCCGCAGGACGCCCTCGCGCCGCCACCGGACCGGGTCGCACGAAGGCCACGCGCCGAGGCCGTCGCGGCGCTGCCGTCCTCGGTGCCGTGTTCACGGCTGCCGCTCTCGGGCTGGGCGGGCTGCTTCTTCAGTCCATGGGCGACGACACCCCGGGCACCACTCCAGAGCAGAATCAGGCCAACTCTGCGAACACCTTCACCGAGGGGAAGCTGGAGAGCCAGGTCGCGGATCTCCTCGCTGCGAGCGAAGACGAAGACAGCGGCAGCCGCAACGACAAGTCGCCCTGGGGGTCCGCGTCCGACCCAGACGAGCCGAGCACTCTGAAGGAACCCAAAGTCGCGGTGCCCCCGTGCATCCAGCAGGGCATCGGTCGCGACGAAGCCGCTCTCGCCTATAAGACAGGCACCTACAAAGGCACCAAGGCCTATCTCGTGGTGCTCCCTGACGCCTCCAGCGCCACCCGGGTCACGGCCTATGTCGTCGACTCCGCATGCGTAGCCAAGTCGCCGGACTCGGCAGGCAAGGTGCTGCTGCGGCAGTCCTACGAGCTACGCTGAGCGACCCCCACTCCGGTCCATGGCATCCGTGCTCGCCGTGCGGTCACGCGTTGACGTGTGCCCGGACACAGTCGGGAATGCACGCCCCGTAGGATCCGTTGGGTGGGGTGAGAAGTCTGAGACAGGCTCCCACCGGTTGTACGAAGCAGTCTTCAGAGACGAGGAATCAAGCCGTGAGCGACGTCCGTAACGTGATCATCATCGGCTCCGGGCCCGCCGGCTATACGGCGGCGCTCTACACCGCGCGCGCGTCGCTCAAGCCGCTGGTGTTCGAGGGCGCCGTCACCGCAGGTGGCGCGCTGATGACCACCACCGAGGTGGAGAACTTCCCCGGCTTCCAGGACGGCATCATGGGCCCCGAGCTCATGGACAACATGCGGGCCCAGGCCGAGCGATTCGGCGCCGAGCTCGTTCCGGACGACGTCGTCGCTGTCGACCTCAGCGGTGAGATCAAGACGGTCACGGACACCGCGGGCACGGTGCACCGGGCCAAGGCCGTGATCATCGCCACGGGTTCCCAGCACCGCAAGCTGGGTCTGCCCAACGAGGACGTGCTCTCCGGACGAGGCGTCTCCTGGTGCGCGACCTGTGACGGCTTCTTCTTCAAGGACCAGGATATCGCCGTGATCGGCGGCGGCGACACCGCGATGGAGGAGGCCACCTTCCTCTCCCGGTTCGCCAGGTCCGTGACGGTCGTCCACCGCCGTGACACTCTGCGCGCCTCGAAGGCGATGCAGGAGCGCGCGTTCGCCGACTCGAAGATCAAGTTCGTCTGGGACAGCGAGGTCGCCGAGATCCAAGGTGACCAGAAGCTCTCCGGCCTGAAGCTGCGCAACGTGAAGACGGGGGAGCTCTCCGAACTGCCGGTGACGGGCCTCTTCATCGCGATCGGCCACGACCCGCGTACGGAGCTGTTCAAGAGCCAGCTCGACTTGGACGACGAGGGCTACCTCAAGGTGGACGCGCCCTCGACCCGGACGAACATCCAGGGTGTCTTCGCCTCCGGTGACGTGGTGGACCACACCTACCGCCAGGCGATCACCGCGGCCGGCACCGGCTGCTCCGCCGCTCTCGACGCCGAGCGCTTCCTCGCCGCCCTCGCGGACGGCGAGGCCGTGGCCGAGCCCGAGAAAACCACCGTCTGACCACCAACCACCTCACCGCACCAACCAGTTAAGGAGCCCGCAGTGGCCGGCACCCTGAAGCATGTGACCGACGACTCCTTCGAGCAGGACGTCCTCAAGAGCGACAAGCCCGTCCTGGTGGACTTCTGGGCCGCCTGGTGCGGTCCGTGCCGTCAGATCGCGCCGTCCCTCGAGGCGATCGCCGCCGAGTACGGCGACAAGATCGAGGTCGTCAAGCTCAACATCGACGAGAACCCGGGTACGGCCGCCAAGTATGGGGTCATGTCCATCCCGACCCTGAACGTCTACCAGGACGGCGAAGTAGCCAAGACCATCGTCGGTGCCAAGCCGAAGGCTGCGATCGTCCGGGACCTCGAGGACTTCATCAGCGAGTAATCGTCGGCTATGCCCGTCGCACAGACGCGGCGTTGTTTCACGTGAAACACGAATGGGCCAACCCGGAGGGGGTGGCCCATTCGCATGAGCGTTTACAGCGGCCGCAGAGCCGGCTCCTTCTGCACCGCCCCCAACAGCCGGTCGAGCGCCAACTCCACGTCTTCCTTCCAGGAGAGCGTTGTCCGCAGCTCCAGCCGCAGCCTCGGGTACGTCGGATGGGGCCGGACCGTCTTGAAGCCCACCGCCGTCAGATGGTCAGCGGGCAGGACACAGGCCGGTTCCTTCCACCGGGCGTCTCCGAAGGCCTCGATCGCCTTGAAGCCCCGCCGCAGTAGATCCTTGGCGACCGTCTGGACCATCACACGTCCGAGCCCCTGTCCCTGATAGCCCGGCATGATGAAGGCCGTCATCAATTGGACCGCATCAGGAGAGACCGGACTCGTGGGAAACGCCGTGGATCGCGGCACATACGCGGGCGGCGCGTAGAGCACAAAGCCCACTGGCACCTCGTCCACGTAGACGACCCGGCCGCAGGATCCCCATTCCAGCAGGACAGCGGAGATCCACGCTTCCTTCTCCAGCTCGGGTGTGCCTGCCTTTACCGCGGCCTGACCGCTGACTGGGTCCAACTCCCAGAAGACACACGTGCGGCAGCGCTTGGGAAGATCCTGGAGGTTGTCCAGCGTGAGCGGTACGAGCCGACGCCCCATGAAGGCAGTTCCTCGCTTCCTTCGCCCGCGGCATCACGAGCAGCTGTCAGAGCGCTCCTTTCCCTGAGCAGGCTGCCGACGAACCCGCCGACCGCGCCAAGCCCCAGGCCCGCGCTCACCAGTCCGGTGCGGTTCATCGCCCGCATGGCCCCCGCCTCCCCACAGAAGGTGCTGCCAGGTGGATGCGCCATACCCGATCGCATCGTATCCACGATGCGATTCCATCGATACCGACAGAAAGCAAAGAGCGGGCCGTGTTCCGGTACACACCGGACACGGCCCGCTCTGATGATCGGCCGATCGGATCGTGCCCACCCTTGAGGCTCAGGCCTCAGACCCCTCAGAATCCCCGGAGTCGTCGTCCAAGAGGCTCTTCTGGAGGACCGGACCCTCGCCCGGGGCCAGCGCGCCGAGGATGCGTTCCAGATCATCTATTGAGGCGAACTCAACGGTGATCTTTCCCTTCTTCTGGCCGAGGTCGACCTTCACGCGGGTCTCGAAGCGGTCCGAGAGGCGCGTGGCGAGGTCGGTCAGCGCCGGAGAGACCCGCGTGCCGGCCCGCGGCCCCTTGGAGCGCGGAGCGGACTTGGGCCGCGACCCCATAAGGGTGACGATCTCCTCGACGGCCCGCACCGAGAGCCCCTCGGCCACGATGCGGTGAGCCAGACGGTCCTGCTCCTCCGAGTCGTCGACAGAGAGCAGGGCCCGCGCATGGCCTGCGGAGAGCACCCCGGCGGCGACACGGCGCTGGACCGAGGGCGAGAGCTTCAGCAGGCGCAAGGTGTTGGAGACCTGCGGACGGGACCGGCCGATCCGGTCCGCCAACTGGTCGTGCGTGCAGTTGAAGTCCTTCAGCAACTGGTCGTAGGCGGCTGCCTCTTCCAGTGGGTTCAGCTGAGCGCGATGCAGGTTCTCCAGAAGCGCGTCCAGGAGAAGCTTCTCGTCCTCCGTGGCGCGCACAATCGCCGGGATGGCCTCGAGCCCTGCCTCACGGCAAGCCCGCCAGCGCCGTTCGCCCATGATCAGCTCGTAGCGAGCCGGGCCCAATTGTCGTACGACGACGGGCTGGAGAAGCCCGACCTCCTTGATGGAGGTGACGAGTTCAGCGAGAGCGTCCTCGTCGAACACCTCACGTGGCTGGCGCGGGTTCGGCGAAATGGAGTCGAGGGGCAGTTCGGCGAAGTGCGCCCCGACGGGAGCCGCCGGCACCTCCACGACGCCGCTCGCCGATGGCTCCGCGGTTTCATGTGAAACATTGCCCGGCGGAAGCGTGGCGACCTTCGCCGCCGCCACTCCGCGCTCTGCAGTGAGTACGGGCACCGCGGCTGGCGAAGTCGACGCTCCTCCCGCCGCCGGAGGTGCCGCCTTCTCCCCTGCCGGGGCCGCCGGGATCAGTGCGCCGAGACCACGGCCCAACCCCCTCCGTCGCTCGCTCACTGGATCCCCTCCACCATGCTCTGATCGTTGTGTGCGCCCAAGTGGGCATGCTGCGCGTCATACGTCACGCCGACGCCCCGCAACGCGATTTCCCGTGCCGCCTCAAGATACGAGAGGGCGCCACTCGACCCCGGGTCGTAGGTCAGCACTGTCTGCCCATAGCTCGGCGCCTCGGAGATGCGGACCGAGCGCGGAATGCTCGTCCGCAGCACCTCCTCGCCGAAGTGGCTGCGCACCTCGTCCGCGACCTGGGAGGCCAGTCTCGTCCGGCCGTCGTACATGGTGAGCAGGATCGTCGAGACATGCAGCGTGGGGTTGAGATGCCCTCGCACCAGGTCGACGTTCCGCAACAGCTGGCCCAGACCCTCCAGCGCGTAATACTCGCACTGAATCGGGATCAGGACCTCCGCGCCAGCGACCAGTGCGTTGACCGTCAGCAGGCCCAGCGACGGCGGGCAGTCGATGAGGATGTAGTCCAGCGGCTGCTCGTACGCCTGGATCGCTCGTTGCAGCCGACTCTCCCGTGCCACCAAAGAGACCAGCTCGATCTCCGCACCGGCGAGATCGATCGTGGCAGGTGCACAGAAGAGACCCTCGACATCGGGGACCGGCTGGACGACCTCGGAGAGCGGCTTACTCTCGACCAAGACGTCGTAGACGGACGGAACTTCGGCGTGATGGTCGATACCCAGTGCAGTGGACGCGTTGCCCTGAGGGTCGAGGTCGATCACCAGGACTCGCCCCCCGTGCAGGGCGAGCGAAGCGGCGAGGTTGACCGTCGTCGTGGTCTTGCCCACCCCACCCTTCTGATTGGCGACAACCATCACACGGGTCTGCTCAGGCCGTGGCAGGCCCTCGCCGGCGCGGCCTAGAGCCTCCACCGCCAGTTGGGCAGCACGACCGATGGGAGTGTCGTCCATCGGGGGCGGTGTTTCACGTGAAACATCGTCCCCCATCGACTCGGTACGGGGACCGGGGACCGGATCGGTCATCGGTCCCGCGATGTTGGCGTCGGACCGCAAGGATTCACTCTCCTCGACTTCAGGCTCGCAATGAACAGAGCCTCCCATGCCTTCGGGGTCGTGAACCAGCGAGGCCCGTTCTTCTGTGGAGAAATCCACCTCTGTGGACAACTCCGTGCCCTCCCCGGGGGACGTGTTGTTACCCGAGGAGGGTTTTCCCCTGAGGGATCCGAGGGGATTGCGGTCGCGGGGTTCGGCCGCAGCGCGGCCGCGACTGATGATGCCATGCAGGAGTGAGCGACGTTTCACGTGAAACACGATGCACAGGGCCCGCGACGGCGCCCGCACGACACTCCGACATGCGCAGCTATGGCAGCTTGTGTGGAGTACGTCTCACCGTCAGGACGGTAGTTCAGCGACGACGACGCGCCCGTCCGATCCGTGCAGCCTTGGCACGCTTGGCCGCGAAGCGCACCCCTCCGGGGCTTTCCCCGACCTCGACCCGAACCACGGTGGAGAGCGGACTCACCACACCCTCGCCAACATGGAGCACGGAGGTCTCCACGGCACCGAGCTTACTCAGCGCGGCCCCGGCGCCCTTGACTTCTTCCTCCGCGGTGTCGCCCTTGAGCAGAAGCATCTCTCCGTAGGGACGCAGCAGCGGCACGCCCCATGCTGCCAGGCGGTCCAGGGGCGCGACAGCCCGTGCCGTCACGACATGGACCGGAGGCAGCTTGCCCAGGACCTCCTCGGCGCGGCCGCGGACCACAGTGACATGGTCGAGGCCGAGCAGCTCGACGACCTCGGTGAGGAAGGTCGTACGCCGCAGCAGCGGTTCAAGCAGCGTGATCTTCAGGTCCGGGCGGACGAGGGCCAGTGGGATGCCGGGCAGCCCGGCACCGGAACCGACGTCACACACGGTCACCCCCTCGGGCACGACTTCCGAGAGCACCGCACAGTTCAGCAGGTGCCTCTCCCACAGGCGAGGCACTTCGCGGGGACCAATGAGACCGCGCCGCACTCCTGCATCCGCCAGCAGTTCCGCGTAGCGGACCGCGTCTGCGAAGCGATCGCCGAATACCGCCCGGGCCTGCTCAGGCGCAGGGGGGAGCTCCGCTGCCTCCGTCACGGGGAACCGTCCTTCCGTACCGCACAAGCGCACTGGGCGCTGATCACCAGGGCCACAAGGAACCAACAGGCACTATCAGGCTGACAAAGTCCGGCCCCGCCTGCGCAACAGACGGGGCCGGAGGAACGTACGTACCGATTCAGGCGGGAAGCACGACGACGAAGCGCTGCGGCTCCTCGCCCTCGGACTCGCTGCGCAGGCCCGCAGCCTTGACCGCGTCGTGCACCACCTTGCGCTCGAAGGGCGTCATCGGCTTCAGCTTCACCGCCTCGCCGGAGCTCCTGACCTCGGCGGCGGCCTTGGCGCCCAGCTCAGACAGCTCCTCGCGCTTCCTGGCGCGGTAGCCCGCGATGTCAAGCATCAGCCGGCTACGGTCTCCGGTCTCCCGGTGAACGGCCAGCCGCGTGAGCTCCTGAAGAGCCTCGAGCACCTCGCCGTCACGGCCGACCAGCTTCTGCAGATCACGGCTGCCCGTGTCGCTGATGATCGAGACAGCGGCGCGATCGGCCTCGACATCCATATCGATGTCACCGTCGAGGTCGGCGATGTCCAGCAGACCCTCGAGGTAGTCCGCCGCGATCTCACCCTCCTGCTCAAGGCGGGTCAGGGTGTCGCCACCCTCGGTGGCGGCGGAGGTGGTGCCTTCCGTCACGGGATGGACTCCTTCTTACTTCTTGGAGGGGGACTTGGGCCGCTGCGGGCCCTTGCGTCCGGACTGGGCCTTGCTGCGTGCGCCACCCGAGGCAGACTTGCCACCCGAAGCGGCCTTGCCGCCGGAGGCGGACTTGCCGCCCGCCGGCTTGGCGTCCTGTGGCCCGTCGGACTTGCTCAGAGAGGTCTTCTCCTCGGAGTCACCCGTCGTCTTGGCGCCACTGGCGCCGCCCTGGGTGCCGCCCGACTGGCGCCGGGACTTGCTTTGCCGCTTGGGCTGCTGACGCTTGGGAGTGCTGGTCGCCGGGGCACCGTCCTCGGTCTCGGCGACGGTCGTGACCTCGCTCTTCACCACCGTGCCGTCGGCCTGAGCCGCGAGGCCCGCCTTGGTCAGACCGTTGATGAACTTGCGCTCGTACTCGTTGCGGTCACGGCCCTTGGCGACGATGGCCTTCACGATGGCGCGTTCACCGCGGCCGCGGGTCCCGCCGTGGTGCGTGACGCGCTTGTCAAGACGGTCCAGGTAGGCGGACTGAGCCTTGCTGCCCGGGGTCGGGTTGTTGTGGATCACGTACATCTGCTGGCCCATCGTCCACACGTTGGTGGTCAGCCAGTAGACGAGGACACCGACGGGGAAGTTGATGCCGAAGACGGCGAACATGATGGGGAAGACGTACATCAGCATCTTCTGCTGCTGCATGAACGGCGTCTTCACCGTGGTGTCGACGTTCTTCGTCATCAGCTGGCGCTGCGTGTAGAACTGCGACGCCGACATCAGGACGATCATGACCGCGGTGACGACACGGACGTCTGTCAGCGAAGCACCGAGCGCCTCGACCTTGCTCGAGCTGTCAGTGAACTTCGCTGCCAGCGGGGCACCGACGATGTGCGCCTTCTGTGCGCTCTCCAGCAGCCGCTCGTTGATCACACCGATGGTGTCGTTCGACGCGATGCTGTTGAGCACGTGGTACAGGGCAAAGAAGAACGGGGACTGCGCCAGGATGGGAAGGCATGAGGAGAGCGGGTTGGTGCCCGTCTCCTTGTACAGCTTCATCATCTCTTCGGACTGACGCTGCTTGTCGTTCTTGTAACGCTCCTGGATCTTCTTCATCTCGGGCTGGAGCGTCTGCATGGCCCGGGTCGCCTTGATCTGCTTCACAAAGAGCGGGATCAAGCAAATTCGGATCAGGATCACCAGGGACACGATGGAAAGGCCCCAGGCCCAGCCCGTGTCCGGGCCGAAGAGAGCGCCGTACACCGAGTGGAACTGGACGATGACCCAGGAAACGGGCGTCGTGATGAAGCTGAAAATACTGGCAATCGTGTCCACTAATCAGGCTCCTTGAGCATGCGACGGGGTCTCGGCGGCCGGGCTCGAGGGCTGGTCGGACATACCGTGCCCTCCAATGGCCGGTTCGGCGGCGGAGTTCCCGCCCTTGCGTGCGCGCCAGGTGTTACGCAGCATTTCGTGCCACCGCGGACGCTTGCGCGGCGGGACATGGTCCACACCGCCCAGCGACCACGGATTGCACCGCAGGATCCGCCAGGCAGTGAGTGCCGTTCCCTTGATCGCACCGTGGCGGTCGATGGCCTGGTACCCGTAGTGGGAGCACGACGGGTAGTACTTGCACACCGGCCCGAGCAGCGGGCTGATGGTCCACTGGTACAGCTTGATGAGAGCCAGCAGTGGGTACTTCATCGCGCGCCCCCTCCCAGTAGCCGCCGCAGAGCGGCATCCAGGTCTTGGGCCAGCTGTGCATGGTCGGCGTCACCCGCACCGGGCAGCGCTCGTACGACTACCAGGCTACCGGGGGGCAGCAGGGCCACTCGATCGCGCATCAGATGACGAAGTCTGCGCTTCACCTTGTTGCGTACGACAGCGCCGCCCACCGCCTTGCTGACAACGAAACCCGCACGCGACGGGGGAGCGCTCTCCCCAGGCGCGTGCGGGTCCATTGCACCACTACGCAGGTGGACGACGAGAAGCGGGCGTCCGGCCCGGCGTCCCCGGCGTACCGCGGTCGCAAAGTCTTCGCGCCGCCTCAGCCGATTCTCGGTAGGCAGCACGTCATGACCTGTGCTGCGAGATCAGGCGGACAGGCGGGCGCGACCCTTGCCACGGCGGGTCGCAAGAATCGCGCGGCCGGCACGGGTGCGCATACGCAGCCGGAAGCCGTGGGTCTTGGCGCGACGACGGTTGTTCGGCTGGAAGGTGCGCTTGCTCACTCGGGGGCTCCAGAAAGAATCGGTAGTTGCGGGGTGCCGTCATGGCTGTCACCGTGCGCCCACGAGTAGCTCGCTTACGCCCGAGTGCACCGCTTCCCGATCACTCGTACGTGATCTATGCCCATCGGAGGCAGGCGGCAGCAGCCATCGACAACTCGACCTGGCAACGGTACGCGCGGCTACGCCATCCGGTCAAACCAGCGGCGACCGGGAGACACTATCCACAGGCTGGGGACAACAACTTGAACCGCAGCGGTCGCCCTGACTACCGTGGCTGGACTTCGCCCCGCCCCAACTGCCTCGTTCCACCAGCCCACCCGAGTGACATACCGACCCGTCCCGCGAATCACACGTTCGAGGGACCCGTGAGAGAGCGTGCCCTGTGGCTGATGTACCTGCCGATCTTGCCGCAGTGTGGCCACGCGTACTGGAAGAACTCCTCGGTGAGGGACGAGGGCAGGGCGTCGAAGCGAAGGACGAGCACTGGATCAAGCGCTGCCAGCCGCTGGCCCTGGTCGCGGACACCGCACTGCTCGCCGTCCCGAACGAATTCGCGAAAGGTGTGCTCGAGGGGCGCCTGGCGCCGATCGTCAGTGACACGCTGAGCCGCGAGTGCGGCCGTCCGATCCGTATCGCGATCACCGTCGACGACTCCGCCGGCGAGCCCCCGCCGACGCCCCCCGCCCCGCGTCGGCCGCGCTACGAGGAGACCGAACTCCCGTCGCAAGGCGGCAGAGACGGATACGAGGGACGAGACGGGAGAGACGGATACGAGGAGCGCGACGAATACGAGGGGTACGGCCGCCACCGCGCGGACAACCGACCGCACGACCGCAACCACGACCACCCCCAAGCCCGCCCCGACCAGCTCCCGAGCGCCCGCCCCGACCAACTCCCCACCGCCCGCGCAGACCAGCTCCCCACCGCCCGCCCTGCGTATCCCGACTACCAGCCGCGCCCAGAGCAGGGCAGCTGGCCGCGACCCTCGCAGGGCGACGACTACGGCTGGCAGCAGCAGCGACTCGGATTCCCGGAGCGTGACCCGTACGCGACACCTCCGCATGACTACCGGCCGCAGTCCCCGGAGCGCCAGCGCTACGAGCAGCAGCGGTCCGACTACGATCAGCCCCGCTCCGACTACGACCAGCGGCCGAACCGTCGCGAGCTGCCCGAACAGCCGTCGCCGTCCGGCAGCGGTCACGTCCACCGCGGCGGGCCCGTCGGCTCGACCCTGCCCGCCCCCAGCGGCGCACCAGGCCCGCTGGCCGCGCAGCCGGCCCCCGCCACAGGTCCGGGCGAGCCCACCGCACGCCTCAACCCGAAGTACCTCTTCGACACGTTCGTCATCGGAGCCTCGAACCGCTTCGCGCACGCCGCCGCGGTCGCCGTCGCCGAGGCACCTGCCAAGGCGTACAACCCCCTCTTCATCTACGGGGAGTCCGGACTCGGCAAGACGCACTTGCTGCACGCGATCGGCCACTACGCCCGCAGCCTCTATCCGGGCACGCGCGTGCGGTACGTGAGCTCCGAGGAGTTCACCAACGAGTTCATCAACTCCATCCGCGACGGCAAGGGCGACAGCTTCCGCAAGCGCTACCGCGAGATGGACATCCTTCTTGTCGACGACATCCAGTTCCTCGCGGACAAGGAGTCGACGCAGGAGGAGTTCTTCCACACCTTCAACACGCTCCACAACGCCAACAAGCAGATCGTGCTCTCCTCGGACCGGCCGCCCAAGCAGCTGGTCACCCTGGAGGACCGGCTGCGGAACCGTTTCGAGTGGGGACTGATCACCGACGTCCAGCCGCCCGAGCTGGAGACACGCATCGCCATCCTTCGTAAGAAGGCGGTGCAGGAGCAGCTCAACGCCCCCCCGGAGGTCCTGGAGTTCATCGCCTCGCGGATCTCACGGAACATCCGCGAGCTGGAGGGCGCGCTGATCCGCGTCACGGCGTTCGCCTCGCTCAACCGGCAGCCGGTGGACCTCGGCCTCACGGAGATCGTCCTCAAGGACCTGATCCCGGGCGGCGAGAACGCGGCCCCGGAGATCACGGCGACGGCCATCATGGCCGCGACCGCCGACTACTTCGGGCACACCGTGGAGGACCTGTGCGGAGCCTCGCGCAGCCGGGTGCTGGTGACGGCCCGCCAGATCGCCATGTACCTGTGCCGGGAACTCACCGACCTGTCGCTCCCGAAGATCGGCGCGCAGTTCGGCAACCGCGACCACACGACCGTCATGCACGCCGACCGCAAGATCCGCGCCCTGATGGCCGAGCGGCGCTCCATCTACAACCAGGTAACCAAGCTCACGAACCGCATCAAGAACGGCTGACAGCTCCTTCCATACGTCGCTGAGGGCGCCCCGGGACACTTCCCGAGGGCGCCTTTCGCTGATCTCGTACGGCTTCTGCCCGGTTCTGGCACGCCCTCTGCGGTCGTGCTCCGCCGCTCGGGACCGTGTTCCGCATCGAACTGCGGTCACCCGAGGAGCACCCGCTGTTCGAATACGCGCCGCGTTACGGCCATGCTCCACAGATTCCGGGACTTTCTCGCGTCCACACCCTGGGGACCTGGGAGTTGTCCAGACTGTGTCCACAGGGTGCGCTGCCGAATGAGGATCAACCCAGGTCAGCCGACTGTGGATTCGTGGACAGACGATCTCCACAGTCTGTGGACGGCGAGAAGATCCACAGGCTGTGCGGAAAGTTGTCCACTGGTGGCCCACAGGCTGAGGCCAGTTGTCCCCAGCGATCTCCGACTTCTCCACATCGCTGTCCACTGTTCGGCAACGTGACGTGCACTTTCACCGCCCGGAGTGAAAGGCGTCACACCAAGGTGTCCGGTTGGGCTGTGGGGAACCTGGGCAAACCTGGGGACGCCGCTGGGGAGAACTACCCCGCTCCTGTGCATCGGATGTGCAGAACTTTTCCCCATCCACAGAACACCCGAGTTGTCCACCGCCTCCACCCACAGGACCAGTGGACAAAAAACCGGCGCTGACCTGCGCATACGAGGTTATCCACGGTATCCACAGCCCCTACTACTACTCCCAACTAGAGAGAGCTGGGAATTCGTTTCGAAGACGGGGCTGTGCACAACTCGCGCTCGACGCCTCAGGTGCCGCTCGGAACGACTTGACCCCGAGGGGCACCGACTGTCAGTGCTGTGCGTCAGACTGGTTCCCGGTGTCCTTCCCCTGAGCGGACCGAGCGACACCGAGTCAGACGACGAACGCGAAGCAGGGCGAGAGCGCCGGCAACAGACGGAGGCGGCAACGGTGAAGATCCGGGTGGAACGCGACGTACTCGCGGAGGCAGTGGCCTGGGCGGCACGCAGCCTCCCGGCACGACCGCCGGCGCCTGTGCTCGCCGGCCTTCTGCTGAAGGCCGAGGAGGGCGCGTTGAGCCTGTCCAGCTTCGACTACGAGGTCTCGGCACGCGTCTCCGTGGACGCCGAGGTCGACGAGGAAGGCACGGTGCTGGTCTCCGGCCGCCTGCTCGCCGACATCTGCCGGGCCCTGCCCAACCGGCCGGTGGAGATTTCCACAGACGGTGTACGGGCGACGGTGGTCTGCGGCTCCTCGCGCTTCACACTGCACACACTGCCTGTGGAGGAGTACCCGGCGCTGCCGCAGATGCCGTCGGCGACGGGCACCGTCCCCGGTGAGGTCTTCGCCTCCGCCGCCGCCCAGGTGGCCATCGCCGCCGGTCGCGACGACACGCTGCCCGTCCTCACCGGTGTGCGTATCGAGATCGAGGGCGACACGGTCACGCTGGCGTCCACCGACCGCTACCGCTTTGCGGTCCGCGAGTTCCTGTGGAAGCCGGAGAACCCTGAGGCGTCCGCGGTGGCCCTGGTGCCCGCCAAGACGCTCCTGGACACGGCCAAGGCGCTCACGAGCGGCGACAGCGTGATTCTCGCGCTGTCCGGCTCGGGCGCGGGCGAGGGCCTGATCGGCTTCGAGGGCGCGGGGCGGCGTACGACCACGCGCCTGCTGGAGGGCGACCTCCCGAAGTACCGCTCGCTGTTCCCGACGGAGTTCAACTCCGTGGCCGTCATCGAGACCGCCCCGTTCGTGGAGGCCGTCAAGCGTGTGGCCCTGGTCGCCGAGCGCAACACCCCGGTGCGGCTCAGCTTCGAGCAGGGTGTGTTGATCCTGGAGGCGGGCTCCAGTGACGACGCACAGGCTGTGGAAAGGGTCGATGCCCAGCTGGAGGGTGACGACGTCTCGATCGCCTTCAATCCGACGTTCCTGCTCGACGGACTCAGCGCCATCGACTCCCCGGTGGCCCAGCTCTCCTTCACGACGTCCACCAAGCCGGCGCTCCTCAGCGGCAAGCCGGCCGTGGACGCGGAGGCGGACGAGGCGTACAAGTACCTGATCATGCCGGTGCGGCTGAGCGGCTGACGAGAGTCCGCAGGTGAGGGCGTACGTCTGAGCGGCTATGCCCACAGATGTGCGGGAGCGTCCGGGTTTAGGCTCGGACGCAGGTACGAAAGTGCCCCTCACGTCACGTCGTCAGTGAAGGAACACCCTGATGGAGCTCGGTCTCGTCGGTCTCGGCAAGATGGGCGGCAATATGCGCGAGCGCATACGCCGCGCAGGCCTCACCGTCTTCGGATACGACCGCAATCCGGACCTCGCCGATGTCCACAGCCTCGAGGAGCTTGTGGGCAAGCTCGACGGTCCGCGCGTGGTGTGGGTGATGGTCCCGGCCGGGGCGGCGACCCAGTCCACCATCGACGAGCTCGCTGATCTCCTGGAGCCCGGCGACGTCGTCGTGGACGGCGGCAATTCGCGCTGGACCGACGACGAGAGGCACGCCGAGGAGCTGGCGGCCAAGGGCATCGGCTTCGTCGACTGCGGTGTCTCGGGCGGCGTCTGGGGCCTGGAGAACGGCTATGCGCTGATGTACGGCGGCGACGCCGAGAACATAGCCAAGGTGCGGCCGGTCTTCGACGCACTCAAGCCGGAAGGTGACGCGGGCGCCGTGCACGCGGGCAAGGTCGGCGCCGGGCACTTCGCGAAGATGGTCCACAACGGCATCGAGTACGCGATGATGCAGGCCTACGCCGAGGGCTGGGAGCTCCTGGAGGCCGTCGACTCCGTCACCGACGTACGCGAGGTCTTCCGCTCCTGGCAGGAGGGCACCGTCATCCGCTCCTGGCTGCTCGACCTGGCGGTCAACGCTCTCGACGAGGATGAGCACCTGAAGCAGCTCAAGGGTTATGCACAGGATTCCGGAGAAGGCCGCTGGACTGTGGAAGCCGCGATCGACAACGCGGTTCCGCTGCCGGCGATCACCGCGTCGCTCTTCGCGCGCTTCGCCTCCCGGCAGGACGATTCGCCGCAGATGAAGATGATCGCGGCGCTGCGGAACCAGTTTGGCGGCCACGCGGTCGAGAAGAAGTAGTCCACATCCTGGGTTCTCCATACCTGGGATGGCCCGGTTGTCCACAAGCAGGGGACAGGCTGGGGGGTAACCGGAAGCATCACGTTGGGGAGGTCGGCGAACGACCATGCACGTCACGCATCTGTCGCTGGCTGACTTCCGCTCGTACGCCCGGGTCGAGGTCGCGCTCGATCCGGGCATCACGGCGTTCGTGGGCCCCAACGGGCAGGGCAAGACGAACCTCGTCGAGGCGGTCGGCTATCTGGCGACTCTCGGAAGCCATCGCGTCTCCTCCGATGGGCCTCTTGTACGGGTGGGTGCGGACCGCGCGATCATCCGGGCGCAGGTACGGCAGGGGGAGCGCCAGCAGCTCGTCGAGCTGGAGCTGAACCCCGGGAAGGCCAACCGCGCCCGTATCAACAGGTCGTCGCAGGTCAGACCCCGTGATGTACTCGGCATCGTACGGACCGTGCTGTTCGCGCCCGAGGATCTCGCACTCGTCAAGGGCGACCCGGGCGAGCGGCGGCGTTTCCTCGACGAGCTGATCACCGCACGCGCCCCGCGCATGGCGGGCGTGCGCTCGGACTACGAGCGTGTACTCAGGCAGCGGAACACGCTCCTGAAGTCCGCCGCGCTGGCTCGCCGCCACGGTGGCCGTTCCATGGACCTGTCCACACTCGACGTGTGGGACCAGCACCTCGCGCGCGTGGGCGCCGAGTTGCTCGCGCAGCGGCTCGATCTGATCGCCGCGCTCCAGCCGCTGGCCGACAAGGCGTACGAGCAGCTGGCGCCCGGTGGTGGCCCCGTTGCCCTGGAGTACAAGCCCTCCTCGCCCGAAATCGTCGGCCACGCGCGCGAGGAGCTGTACGAGCAGCTGATGGCGGCCCTTGCGGAGGCCCGTAAGCAGGAGATCGAGCGGGGCGTCACCCTGGTCGGTCCGCACAGGGACGAACTGCTGCTCAAACTTGGCCAGATGCCCGCGAAGGGATATGCGTCACACGGCGAGTCCTGGTCGTACGCGCTGGCGCTGCGCCTGGCCTCGTACGACATGCTCCGGGCCGAGGGCAACGAGCCGGTGCTGGTCCTCGACGACGTGTTCGCCGAGCTCGACACCCGGCGCCGCGAACGTCTCGCCGAGTTGGTCGCGCCGGGTGAGCAGGTCCTGGTGACGGCGGCGGTCGACGACGACGTACCGGCGGTACTGACGGGGACGCGGTACGTGGTGGCGGAGGGCACGGTGGAGCACGTATGAGCAAAAACACACCGGAACCGGAGAAGAGCCCCAAGTCTCCCGAACCGTCTGGCGTCGACCTTGCGCGCGTGGCCCTGCGTGCGGCGAAAGAGCAGGCACGCGCGCGTGGAGACGCGGCGCAGCAGAAGAAGCAGGCGCGGCGCGGTGGTCTGCGCTCCGGTGCGCGCGCCGACGGCCGTGATCCGATGGCGCTCGGCTCCGCCATCAACCGGCTGATCACCGAGCGCGGCTGGGAGACCCCGGCCGCTGTGGGCGGGGTCATGGGCCGGTGGCCGCAGATCGTCGGGGACGACCTGGCCAAGCACTGCGTACCCGAGAAGTACGACGAGGACGAGCGGACCCTCATCGTGCGGTGCGATTCCACGGCCTGGGCGACGAATCTGCGCCTGCTCGCCCCGCAGCTGGTGGCCCGCCTGAACGAGGACCTCGGCCATGGCACGGTGCGGCTGATCAAGGTGCACGGTCCCGGGGGTCCCGCCCGCCGCTTCGGCCCCCTGCGCGCGCCCGGCAGCAAGGGCCCCGGCGACACCTACGAGTGAGCCAGACCGGGCGGTATGCCGTTCGTAGCGCGCGGTTGGCATCCCGAAGCGCTGAGTGCCGCTGTGAGCCTCTTGGACTCCGGGTCGACGTATGGGGAGTCGGCCGAGTCCGGTTCAGGGCGGCACATGCGGACTCAGGTACCGGCAAACGCCCATCACTGTCGGCGCTACCGGTAGACTGGAGGCTAATCCCGCCCCACTTGTGGGACACACCAAGCAACGCCGACTAAGGCTTACCAACGCAACACGCCGCAGCCGCTCCGGCCATCCGCTAGAGCTGGGTCTGTGCTGTGCCAGAAAGGGCGCTTCGTGGCCGATTCCGGCAACCCCAACGAGAACATCCCGTCCACCGACGCCGGCGCGAACGGCGAGGTCACAGCCTCGTTGTACGACGCCAGTGCCATCACCGTCCTCGAGGGTCTGGACGCGGTCCGCAAGCGACCCGGCATGTACATCGGCTCGACCGGTGAGCGCGGGCTGCACCACCTGGTGCAAGAGGTCGTGGACAACTCCGTCGACGAGGCGCTGGCCGGCCACGCGGACACGATCGACGTCACGATCCTCGCCGACGGCGGCGTGCGGGTTGTCGACAATGGTCGTGGCATCCCGGTGGGTATCGTCGCGTCCGAGGGCAAGCCGGCCGTCGAGGTCGTGCTGACGGTTCTGCACGCGGGCGGAAAGTTCGGCGGCGGCGGCTACGCGGTCTCCGGCGGTCTGCACGGCGTGGGTGTCTCTGTCGTGAACGCCCTGTCGACCAAGGTCTCCGTCGAGATCAAGACCGACGGCTATCGCTGGACGCAGGACTACAAGTTGGGGGTCCCGACGGCCCCGCTTGCCAAGCACGAGGCCACGGACGAGCACGGCACCACGGTCACCTTCTGGGCCGACCCGGACATCTTCGAGACCATCGAGTACTCCTTCGAGACGCTCTCGCGGCGTTTCCAGGAGATGGCGTTCCTCAATAAGGGACTGAGGATCAACCTCACCGACGAGCGCGAGTCGGCGAAGGCCACAGCCGGGGCGGACGAGGCGGGCGAGGACGAGAAGCACGAGGTCAAGAGCGTCTCGTACCACTACGAGGGCGGCATCGTCGATTTCGTGAAGTACCTCAACTCCCGCAAGGGAGACGTGGTGCATCCCACCGTGATCGACCTCGAGGCCGAGGACAAGGACAAGAGCCTTTCCCTCGAACTCGCGATGCAGTGGAACAGCGGTTACAGCGAGGGTGTGTACTCCTTCGCCAACATCATCCACACGCATGAGGGCGGTACGCACGAAGAGGGTTTCCGCGCCGCGCTGACGAACCTGGTCAACAAGTACGCGCGCGACAAGAAGCTGCTGCGTGAGAAGGACGACAACCTCACGGGTGACGACATCCGCGAGGGTCTGACGGCGATCATCTCGGTGAAGCTGAGCGAGCCGCAGTTCGAGGGCCAGACCAAGACCAAGCTGGGCAACACCGAGGTGAAGACCTTCGTCCAGAAGGTCGTCTACGAGCACCTCAACGACTGGCTGGACCGCAACCCGACCGAGGCGGCGGACATCGTCCGCAAGGGCATCCAGGCGGCCACCGCGCGCGTGGCGGCCCGCAAGGCGCGGGACCTCACCAGGCGCAAGGGCCTGCTCGAGACGGCGTCCCTGCCGGGCAAGCTCTCCGACTGCCAGTCGAACGACCCCACCAAGTGCGAGATCTTCATCGTCGAGGGTGACTCCGCCGGCGGCTCGGCCAAGTCCGGCCGCAACCCGGAGTACCAGGCGATCCTCCCGATCCGAGGCAAGATCCTCAACGTCGAGAAGGCGCGGATCGACAAGATCCTGCAGAACCAGGAGATCCAGGCGCTGATCTCGGCCTTCGGTACCGGAGTGCACGAGGACTTCGACATCGAGCGGCTGCGCTACCACAAGATCATCTTGATGGCGGACGCCGACGTCGACGGCCAGCACATCAACACCCTGCTGCTGACGTTCCTGTTCCGCTTCATGCGGCCGCTGGTCGAGGCGGGCCACGTCTTCCTGTCACGCCCTCCGCTCTACAAGATCAAGTGGGGCCGGGACGACTTCGAGTACGCGTACTCGGACCGCGAGCGCGACGCGCTGATCGAGCTCGGCCGCCAGAACGGCAAGCGCATCCGCGAGGACTCGGTCCAGCGCTTCAAGGGCCTCGGTGAGATGAACGCCGAGGAACTGCGCATCACGACCATGGACCAGGAGCACCGCGTTCTCGGCCAGGTCACGCTCGACGACGCCGCCCAGGCCGACGACCTGTTCTCGGTCCTGATGGGCGAGGACGTCGAGGCGCGCCGCCAGTTCATCCAGCGCAACGCCAAGGACGTCCGGTTCCTCGACATCTGAGTCGGTCTCAGCTGACCGCACCAGAAAGGATCTTCACCAGCAATGACCGACGAGAACATTCCAGTCACGCCTGAGGACGAGGGCCTGGCCCTGCGCGTCGAGCCCGTCGGGCTCGAGACGGAGATGCAGCGCTCGTACCTCGATTACGCGATGTCCGTCATCGTGTCGCGCGCGCTGCCGGACGTACGGGACGGTCTCAAGCCCGTCCACCGCCGTGTGCTGTACGCCATGTACGACGGCGGCTACCGGCCCGAGAAAGGCTTCTACAAGTGCGCCCGCGTCGTCGGCGACGTCATGGGCAACTACCACCCGCACGGCGACTCCTCGATCTACGACGCGCTGGTCCGCCTCGCGCAGCCGTGGTCGATGCGGATGCCGCTGGTGGACTCCAACGGCAACTTCGGCTCTCCGGGCAACGACCCGGCGGCGGCCATGCGGTACACCGAGTGCAAGATGGCGCCGCTGTCCATGGAGATGGTCCGCGACATCGACGAGGAAACCGTCGACTTCACGGACAACTACGACGGCCGCTCCCAGGAGCCGACCGTCCTGCCGTCCCGCTTCCCGAACCTGCTGGTCAACGGCTCGGCCGGGATCGCGGTCGGCATGGCCACCAACATCCCGCCGCACAACCTCCGCGAGGTCGCGGCCGGCGCCCAGTGGTATCTGGAGAACCCCGAGGCCTCTCACGAAGAGCTGCTCGACGCCCTGATCGAACGCATCAAGGGCCCCGATTTCCCGAGCGGCGCCCTGGTAGTGGGCCGAAAAGGCATCGAGGAGGCCTACCGCACGGGCCGCGGCTCCATCACGATGCGCGCGGTCGTCGAGGTCGAGGAGATCCAGAACCGCCAGTGCCTGGTGGTCACCGAACTCCCCTACCAGGTCAACCCGGACAACCTCGCGCAGAAGATCGCCGACCTGGTGAAGGACGGCAAGATCGGCGGCATCGCGGACGTACGCGACGAGACCTCGTCCCGTACCGGCCAGCGCCTGGTCATCGTCCTGAAGCGCGACGCGGTCGCCAAGGTCGTACTGAACAACCTCTACAAGCACACCGACCTGCAGACGAACTTCGGCGCCAACATGCTGGCGCTGGTGGACGGCGTGCCGCGCACGCTGTCGCTCGACGCGTTCATCCGCCACTGGGTGAGCCACCAGATCGAGGTCATCGTCCGTCGTACGCGCTTCAGGCTGCGCAAGGCCGAGGAGCGCGCGCACATCCTGCGCGGCCTTCTGAAGGCCCTGGACGCCATCGACGACGTCATCGCACTGATCCGGCGCAGTGACACCGTCGAGATCGCGCGAGAGGGCCTGATGGGCCTCCTGGAGATCGACGAGATCCAGGCCAACGCCATCCTCGAGATGCAGCTGCGGCGCCTCGCCGCCCTGGAGCGCCAGAAGATCGTCCAGGAGCACGACGAACTCCAGGCGAAGATCACCGAGTACAACGCGATCCTCGCCTCGCCGGTCCGCCAGCGCGGCATCATCAGCGAGGAACTCGCCGCGATCGTCGAGAAGTTCGCCGACGACCGCCGCTCCAAGCTGGTGCCCTTCGACGGTGACATGTCCATCGAGGACCTCATCGCAGAAGAGGACATCGTCGTCACCATCTCGCGCGGCGGCTACGTCAAGCGCACAAAAACGGACGACTACCGCTCCCAGAAGCGCGGCGGCAAGGGCGTACGCGGCACAAAGCTGAAGGAAGACGACATCGTCGACCACTTCTTCGTGTCGACGACGCACCACTGGCTGCTGTTCTTCACCAACAAGGGCCGCGTCTACCGGGCCAAGGCGTACGAGCTGCCGGACGCCGGCCGGGACGCGCGCGGCCAGCACGTCGCGAACCTGCTGGCCTTCCAGCCGGACGAGGCGATCGCCGAGATCCTCGCGATCCGTGACTACGAAGCGGCGCCCTATCTCGTACTGGCCACCAAGGGTGGGCTGGTTAAGAAGACGCCGCTTAAGGATTACGATTCTCCGCGTTCCGGCGGCGTCATCGCGATCAACCTCCGTGAAACGGAGGCCGGTTCCGATGATGAACTGATCGGTGCTGAACTGGTTTCGGCCGAGGACGATCTGCTTCTGATCAGCAAGAAGGCGCAGTCGATCAGGTTCACGGCGACCGATGACGCCCTCCGACCCATGGGTCGTGCGACCTCGGGTGTGAAGGGCATGAGTTTCCGTGAGGGCGACGAGCTGCTCTCGATGAATGTTGTTCGAACGGGTACGTTCGTGTTCACCGCCACCGACGGTGGGTACGCAAAGCGGACGCCCGTCGACGAGTACCGCGTCCAGGGTCGCGGTGGCCTCGGCATCAAGGCCGCCAAGATCGTGGAGGACCGTGGATCGCTCGTCGGCGCGCTGGTGGTCGAGGAGACGGACGAGATCCTCGCCATCACGCTGTCGGGCGGTGTGATTCGTACGCGGGTCAACGAGGTCAGGGAGACGGGCCGTGACACCATGGGCGTCCAACTGATCAACCTGGGCAAGCGCGATGCCGTCGTCGGTATCGCTCGGAACGCCGAGGCCGGTCGCGAGGCCGAGGAGGTCGACGCTGTGGACGTCGACGAATCGGACGAGGCCGACACGGTCGTCGGCACGACGGACGAGGGCGACGAGTCCACGGCCGAGTAGGCGAGGAGTGAGTCATCGTGAGCGGAGCCACGGGCGCCGGATCGACCGGTACGGAGACGGACGGCGGCCGTGGCCCCGCCACGGACGCGAAGGACTCCCAAGCGTCCCATGACTCCCAGGGATCCCAGGGGGGAACCGTGACGGACACCCGAGGCGCGCAGACGCCGCAGTACGCGGCGGGCGCGGCGCCAGGCGGCGCGCCGGTGCCCCCGGCTCCCGGTTCGCCGTTGCCCGGCGAGCGGCAGCCTCAGCAGCCCGCTCAGCCGTATCACCCGCCGCAGGCCTACCCGACACAGCCGCCGCCGCCGACGGCCGGCGCCGTCCGTCGGCCGCGCACCGGGGCGCGTACGACGCCCCGTACCCGTAAGGCACGCCTTCGGGTGGCCAAGGCCGACCCCTGGTCGGTGATGAAGGTCAGCTTCCTGCTCTCCATCGCGCTCGGCATCTGCACGATCGTCGCGGCCGCGGTGCTGTGGATGGTCATGGACGCCATGGGCGTCTTCTCCACGGTGGGGGGCACGATCTCCGAGGCCACGGGCTCGAACGAGTCCAACGGCTTCGATCTGCAGTCCTTCCTGTCGCTGCCGCGCGTGCTCATCTTCACGTCGATCATCGCGGTCATCGACGTCGTCCTCGCCACCGCGCTCGCCACCCTCGGCGCGTTCATCTACAACCTCTCGGCGGGCTTCGTCGGCGGCATCGAGCTGACGCTCGCGGAGGACGAGTAATCGTCTTCGGGGCCTCTTGACGGTGTGAGCGCATCCTGGTCAGGGATGCGCTCCAACACTGTCCAGGCCGGCAGGAGGCCACCTCGGATATCGATTTTGGGACTGACCCGGAGGTGCGCTAATCTTCAGAGGTCAGCGCGCGGGACGTACACCGCAGAGCGCGGCGGGGCTATAGCTCAGTTGGTTAGAGCGCATCCCTGATAAGGATGAGGCCACAGGTTCAAATCCTGTTAGCCCCACAGCAGTTAAGTGCCAGGTCAGAAGCCCGGTGGGTCCACAGGATCTATCGGGCTTCTACGTTTATGGATCTTGTTGCCCTCGCTACTGCGCCGTAACTTGAGGCCACAGGTTGGCATGCTGCCGGCCCCACGCCACGAAGACCCCCAGGCAGTCATGGCTGGGGGTCTTTTTCGTGTCCGGTGGCGTACGCAAGTCCGCCCGGTTGTGAGGCTTGCGAGGAGTGTTCGGCGTCTACGTCAGGTCGTGCACGGGGCGGTGGGGTCCGCTTCCTCCTCGCCCTCGGACGGTGTGTCCACGTCTGCTGGCGGGCGGTGGCGGCAGCTGGGTGAGGAGCCGTGGGCCTCGGCGTGGATGCGTTGCTTCATCGTGGGAGGCAGGTTGCGGCTGAAGGACCAGGTCCAGCGGGACATCGTGGGGACCGTGGCTGTGGGGCTCGTCTTGCGGGCGGCTTCGGTCCGGTGTACCGCGGTGGTCGCATGCGCTGTGGTGACGAGTCCGAGCGTCGTGCACAGAGCGATGAAGGCGGTGATGACGGCGGTCCACAGCTTCATGACCTTGTTCCTGGCCATGGTCCCTCACTTTCGGGTTGGGCGATTTGCGTACTTTCCTCATGATGTGTATGAGGGCCGCGAAGTGGTGGACCGACGCTCGTGGCGCGTCGCTCTTCAGATGAACACCACCCGGATGGACCCAAGAGATCCGTAAAGTGGAAGCAGGCGCCGAAATTTGCAGAATGTAGCGAGTTGTCACTCTGCGGTCGGAGCCGCGGCATCCGCTTCTACGGCTGTGTGCCGGGCGGGAGTTGAGGGCCGACGCAGGTCACCGATCGGTATCGGTCGGTGTGTATAGTCGGGCGCCAGAAGTCCCCTACGTCAAGGAAAGACGAGGTCGCGCGGTGAAGAAGCTTCTCCTGGTCGCACTGGCCGCCATCGGCGGGCTCCTCGTGTACCGCCAGATCCAGGCGGATCGCGCCGAGCAGGATCTGTGGACGGAGGCGACTGACTCCGTGCCCACGGGTTCGTGAGTACCGACGACAGTCTCAGTACAGACCCCGACCGCCCTCGCGGTCGGGGTTTTTCGTTGTCTCCACGTCTGTCGCCATGTCTTCTGGTCCGCGTCTTCGAGTCCATATACAGGAAGCGCTTGTGTCGCCGAAGCGGGGATGACGCGGCGGCGGGCGGGGCAGGATGGTCGGGGCTTCGCGGTGTTCGGGGCGCGATGATGCCGGTCCGCGGAAGCCCGGTGGGTGACGATCCGGGGCTACGACGAGGGGTGGCGCGTGATGGGGCGGCGCACGGTGCGGTGGCGCGGCCGTATGGTCTTGACCTGCCTGGCGGCGCTGTGCGCGGTCGCGGTGCCCGGGCCGGCGCAGGGGCAGACACACGGCCAGGGGAGAGCGGCGGGGACGCCTGATCCATACGCCTTCGCCGAGGACGCCCAACTGGTCGAGGGCGCGTCGAACGCGACCGAGGCCGCACAGCTGGCCCCGGGCGGGACCTATCAGAGCTCCGTCCAGAACAACGAGAAGGTCTACTACCGCCTCCGGCTCGACAGCGTCTCCAACGCGTACGTCTCGGCCACCGCCCTCCCCAGGACGGGGACAAAGGTCGCCACGTCCGACGGCATCAAGGTCTCCCTTCAGGACCCCGCCGGCCGCAGCTGCTTCTCCGGAGACGCCGAAGAAGCCCGGTTCGGGCCCACCGAGAGCCCGCGCCCCCTCACCGCCTGGGCGTCGCGCAGAGTCGGCCCCGACGAGTACGCCTGCCAGACGGCGGGGACGTACTCCGTGGTCGTGGAGCGCACCAGCCGAGCCGATTCCTCGCCGGACGAGTGGAGCCTGGAGCTTCAGTACGTGTCCGAGCCCGCACTCAGGAAGACCGGCCTAACGGCCGCCCCCGAGACCTGGAACTCCGCCTCTCCAGAGCCTGTCAGCGGCACGGCGAAGCCCCGCAGGGGCGGCACGAGTTTCAACGACGCGCGCGCCCTCGATCAGGGCATCTGGAGAGACGGCATCCGGGCCGGGCAGACACTCTTCTACCGGATCCCGGTCGACTGGGGACAGCAGCTCTACGCCACGGCCGAACTGGGCGCGGCCGACGGCGACGGCTTCCTGGGCAACGCCCTCGTCATCTCGCTCCACAACCCGGTGCGTGCCTTCGTGGACGACGCTCGCACCGGATACGACGGCACACCGAAGTCGGCTGCCCTGGAGCCGCTGCCCGCGGTCGCCTACGAGAACCGGTACACCCTAGACGACCAGGTCAGCGGGATGCGGTTCGCCGGCTGGTACTACCTCGCCGTGCATCTCGGCGCCGAGGCGGCCGAAAAATTTGGTGACGGGCCGATCGACCTGATGCTGAGCGTGCGCGTGAGCGGTGCGGCGGGCGCCGAACCGGCGTACAAGGGGACGGCCAGGCCTCGCGGTGTGTTCGATGTCACGGAGGAGGACAACGAGGCGGCGGCGAGCGGAGCCGGGGCGGCTGGCGGGCGTGACGGGGATGGCAGCGACGCCACGATGAAGCTGGTGGCCGCGGGCGGGATCGGCGCGGGGAGCGTGCTCGTGCTGGTACTCGGGGTGTGGACTGTGATCGCCCGGCGGCGGGCGGGACGTACGGCGGCAATGGCCGGCGGTGCCGTCGCGCGAGGGTACGAGCCGCCGCAGGCCCGGTAGCTCGCCGAGGCCGACCACACCGGCTCAGTTCCGGGCCTCGCGGCCTGTCGGGCTCAGATCCGAGTCAGAGCCCAGAACCCGACTGCGAAGCAGACCAGCGCGAGCAGCAGTACCGGAATCGCCACCTGTGCGGGCGGCCCGGGACGCCGGAGCGCGCGCCTGCCACGGTGCCGCGCAACTGGCTGTGGCTGAGGTGGAACCTGAACGTCGCGAGCGGTGTATGAAGCAGTAGAGGCAAAGGCGTGCGGCTGCGACGCGGGGGCCGCGTCCTGGGGGGAGGTCACATGCGCGGGTCCGAACGACGGAGCGTGGGCGGGAGCCGGGAGCGCGAAGGAGCTGGGGGGAGTGGGGGCCTGCTCCGGCTGTGGCTGAGCTGGTTGCTGGGGCTCTGGGGGGCGCTGTGGGTGGGGCTGCCGCTGGTGTCGCTGCGTGTGAGAGGTGGCCGTCCGGGGCTGAGGCGGAGGCGGCAGGTGGAAGCTGCCGGTGTCCGACATCGTGGACGTCGGGGAGGGCTGTGGGGGCACGGCAAAGGGGGCGGGGGGAGGCGGTTCGGCGTCGGGCAGGGGCGTGCCGTCAGGGAGTACGGCGCCCGCGTGGTCCGCAGACGGGACGGGACCCGTCTGCGGATGCGGAGGCGCGATGCCCGCGCTGGTGTCCTGAGTCGCGCTGTCGAGGCCCGGGTTGGTGTGCTGAGGAGCGCTGTTGTGCCCCCGGCCAGGTGTCGCGTTCAGGAGCGGGCCGTACGTGCCGGACTCCGTTGCCGGCAGGCCGTCCGGCTCGGACCCTGCCGGGAGCGGACCCTCCGGGCCGAACCCCGGCGGAAGCGGGCCGAGCTGGTCGAAGATCTCGATGACTTCGTCCTCGGCGCCTGGGTCCGGCAGGAGCTCCCTGGCCGAGGCGAGGGCCTTGCGCGCCCCCGTGGCGGTGCGGAACCGCGCTTGTGGGTCCGGCTGCACCAAGGCGGCCACGACCTGCCACAGCGGCTCGGGAACGCTCTTCGGGGCACCCGGGGTGCCATGCGCCGCGAAGTACTCGATGAGTGCCTTGGCATCGGGCTTGGCGCCCTCCAGCAGATAGAGGGCGACCAGACCCACGGCGAACAGGTCGGCGGGGAAGTCCGGCTCCTCACCGAGCAGTTGCTCGGGTGCAAGGTAACCCGGCGTCCCCACCACGTAGTTGGTCTCCGTCAGCCGTGGCTCGCCCAGACGCATCGCGATGCCGAAGTCGGACAGCCGCAGCCGCGGACGGCCCGTCCCGGTCGCCTCCAGAAGGATGTTGGCGGGCTTGATGTCGCGGTGCACGACCCCCTCCGCGTGCACCGCGGCAAGTCCCGCCAGCAGCTGATCGAGCAGGGTGCAGACGAACACCGGCGGCAGGGGACCGTAGTCCCCGATCAGATGGATCAGCGAGCCTCCGCCGATCAGGTCCATGGTGAACAGAACCTTGTCGTCGTCGGCCGCCCAGCTGGCGGGAGCGAGCACATGCGGGTGATCGATCCGCAGCGCCTGCTCCCGCACGAAGCGCAACAGCGCATGCGCGTCGCTCTGTTGCAGGACCTTGGCGGCCACATACCGACGCCGCCGATGATCCCAGGCACGCCAGACCGCACCGACTCCCCCGCGTCCGATCGGATCGACCAGTTCGTACCGGCCGGCGAAGACCTCACCCATGGTCGTGCGTCGCTCCCCCTTCGGCAGTCGGCACGGCGGCCTCATCAGAGGCCCGGCTGCCTCGCTCCCCGCACCCAGCAAGCTCAACAGGCCTACGGATACGGAGTGTTCAACAGCCGGGCGGCGGGCTCAGCTCTGGTGGGACTGGTAGTGCGAGACCGCATCGGAGGTGCGGCCGGCCCCGTACACCCGGAGGAACTCTGCCAGCTCCGGGTGGCTCGGGGCGAGGGTGTCCGCCGCCTCGATGATGTCCCCCGCAGCCGCCACGGAGCGGAGCAGCGACTGTATCTCGCGTACCACTCGCTTGACCGTGGGCGCACCCGAACTGCTCGACGACTGCGTGCTGTTGCTGAGCACCGATCCCCCCTGCGACTTCTTGATCTCCTCCATGCGCTCAGTGGCCTCGGCCGCGCTCACGCTGCCGTCGGCGACCTGACCGGAGAGGTCCTGCAGCAACTGCACTCGCTGCACCACCGCCGGATTGCCGATCTTGGCGCGCTGACCACTCATCAGCTGCGACAACATCGGTGCGGACAGTCCCAATACCCCCGCCAGACGAGCCTGGTTGAGCCCCAGGTCATCTATGAGCCTACGGAAGAGCGCCCCCAGCGGCTCCCCGTACCAATTCCGCTGCAGCTCCCGCGCTCTTGCGGTTGCTTCCTGCTGTGCGGCGTCCATTCGCGTCTCCCCATCGCTTCGTACCGTGGTTCGCTGAAGCGAACCACGTCGAGCATCTTATGGAGAGTGGTCGTTCGCCGGGAGCCCAATCCTTTTGCAGGATCCTGGGGGTAACCCGGTACTCTGGGCTGCGGCGCTCTTCGGGAGAAGATTCTCCCGGCGGACGCTTCCCATCCGGGGCCTTAGCTCAGTTGGTAGAGCGCTGTCTTTGCATGGCAGATGTCAGGGGTTCGACTCCCCTAGGCTCCACACATTTGCACCCCCCTGACCTGCGGAAACGCAGTCAGGGGGGTGTTTTTGTCCCTATTTCCCGTGCTGACGTGTCAGCGCGGTGATGCTGACGTAAGCCCGCGGTGGCCTGCGGTTGCAGGGCCTGGGGCGGCCTTTGCTCCCCCGCGTGATCCCCCGGGGAGGCGAAGTGCCTTCCGGTTTCCTACTCGTTTGACACACTGGGGTCATGTCCGAGACGACGTACAGCATCGGTGAGGGGCCGGCGACCCGGGTCAGCCTGTCTCTGCCTGAGGGGACCGCGGAGGCGATCCGGGCGCGGGTCGGTAAGCGGGAGTTCTCCGCGTTCATCGCCGCGGCCGTCGAGCGGGAGCTGCGGGGGCAGGTGCTGGACGAGTACCTGGCCGACTACGAGAGCCGCAAGGGGCCGGTGTCCGAGCAGGCGCGGCAGCGGGCGCGGCAGGCGTTCGACGAGGTGTTCGCTGAGGAAGAGCAGTGGCCCGCCGCAGGTTGAGTCACAAGGGGACGTTGGTCCTGGACAGCGAGGGGCTCTCCAAGCTGATCGCCGATGACGAGACGGTGGTGGCCCTGGTCGCGGAGGCGCGCTCGCGGGGCATGGAGGTGGTGATCTGCTCGCTCACCATCATCGAGGCCGTCCACGCCCGTAACAAGGCTCGGCTGAGCTGGCTGCTGTCGGGACTGCGTGTGATCCCGGTGGGCGATGAGGAGGCGAAGGCGGCCTCGGCGCTGCTGATGGGGGCGGGGCTGCATGGTCACAAGTACGCCATCGACGCGGCCGTGGCCGAGGCTGCCCTGCGGCAGCAGCGTCCATTGGCCATGCTGACGTCCTACATCGACGACATGGCCAAGCTCTGCGGCGACCGGGTCCGACTCGTGGCTGTGTGAGGCGGCCTGGTGTGTCCTTCAACCATGGAGCTTCAGGACTTCCGAGTGCGCCGACTGGCAGGTTCCAGCAGTGACTTCGCGGCCTTCGGATGGGAGAGGGCCCGTCATAGCGACGCGCGCCGCCGCTCCCGCAAGATCTTCCAGTGCGTGGTGGACCTGACGGTGTTCTGCGTGCTGCCGCTGGCGGGGCTGGTGGTGTTCTGGGCCGGCGGACCGGGCAGCGGGTCGCTCGTCGGCCTGTCGGTGCTGGAGGCGCTGGCGGTGGCTGGCCTCGGCGTGCAGGTCGTGTTGTACGCCAGGCCGGCGCGCGGTGCGGCCTGAACCCCTACCAGTGACTTACGGCTCCGAGCGCGCCGGTGTGTGGAGCGGGGGAGGGAAGGGTCAGATGGACGAGGCGTTGCGGGCGGCGTTGCTGGCGGCCTTGGCCGAAGGCGCTGGCGGGGAGCCCGGGCGCCGGCTGGTGGAGGAACTGGTGCGGGCCTGGCACAGGACCCGAGTGCCTCCGCGCAAGTGCTTGCCGAGGCGGCTGCCCAGCCCGCCCGCAGGGGGCGGTGCGGTTGAACCGCGGGAGAAGCGGCAGGAGCACACCGCGCTGTGGTGACGGGGCCCGTGCCCCCTCGGCGCCGCCGAGATGCAGCCGGTCGACGCCGGGGACCTATAACCTTCCAGGTTTCCGCCCGTGTGCTTTCGGCAGACGATGAGCGAGCCGTCACCGCGAGGGGTGACGCAGACGGCGAGGCAAAAGGCAGCCCGCGGCGTCTCGTCGTCCCATCGGTCTTGGACAGAGGCGGCCCGGCTGACCTGCTGCTGCCTACGTTCGTAGCAGTGCCAGAACCCACCTGCTACGACGTCGAAAGGACTTCCCAATCGTGTGCCGAGAGGTACATCGATCGCAGCAGACCGCGGTGGTATCGCCTGGGCCTGCGCAGATTGCCGCTGGCACGGCCGGAGTCACGGGGTCTGGGCGCCAGGCCGGCAAACCCGGCCAGGCGGTCGGCGCTGCCGAAGGCGTCCATGTCACCGCCGGTCGCGGCGATGAACTCGGCGCCGAGTTTCGTGCCCATGCCGGGCAGGCTGCGGATCACCTCGGCGTGCGGATGCTCGCGAAACCTGGCCTCGATCAGGGCGTTGAGCTCGGCGATCTCCTCATCGAGGGCCATCACCCCCTTCGCGAGGCGGACCACCATGGCGGCGGCCAGCGTCTCACCGGGCAGCGCGGTCTGCTGGGCCTGGGCAGCCTCAACGGCCGTCCTCGCGAGCGCGGCGACGCCACGGACCTTGCGGTTCCTCAGCCAGCTCTCGATGCGCCTGGCGCCGGCACGGCGGATCGCGGCCGGGGTCTGGTAGCCGGTCAGCAGCATCACCGGGCCCTTGTTGACCAGGTCCAGCGACCGCTCCAACGCAGGGAGGATCTCCAGCAGTCGAGCCCGCAGACGGTTGATCTGGCGCGTGCGGTCGAAGACCTCGGTTCGACGGAGGTCGCGAAAGTCAACAGGCAGACCGCGGCGAGTAGCTGACGGGGCAGGGGCTGGGCCCCGCGAGAGCACGGCGCGCACCGCGCGGAACGGGCTCCTCAACTTGGGGTCACCCGGCCACCGGCGTGGAGGTTACGCAATGCACACGGGCGCTGATGCGCCAGCAACGGGACACTGTGAATCACCCAACTCGCCATCAACAACAGCTACTCGGGGGATATGACGATGCGACGCTTCACTGCGAGAGCGGCGACCGTGGCCGGCGCGGCCATCATGTTGGCAGGGGTCACCCAGGCGCAGGCCGCGGACCTTCCCACGGTCACAGAGAAGACCGTGCAGGTCTCCGGCGCCAGCATCACGGGCTGCTCCCACGCAGGCGGTTCACTCACCACCACGTTCGTGTCAGCGGTGCTGCCGGTCGGGGAGAACGGGGTCGGGTTCGGAGTGGGCAGCTACCGGTGGTCGCTGAAAGTCACCGATGAATGCGCCGAGACCGGCCAGGCCAACCTGCGAGCCCGGTACAGCGCCTACATTCCTGGCGCGGGCACCCACACCAGCGGCTGGTTCACCGTCGCCTCCTCCGGCACGCTGAACATCAGCACCGGCATTGCCCTGGGAGTAGAGTTCGCCGTCTGCGACTACACCCTCGCCGAAGGCAATCAGAACTGTGGCGCCGTCGACTGACCGTTCCACGCCGCGCTTCGCGCCGCCGACCCACCGCCGGTGGAGCGTTGGGCACATGCTCAGGTTGGCGCGATCAGGCAGGAGCGCAGTCATGACCGGATCACTGTCCGGCAGAGGTGGCCAGGGCGACCCTCTTGTGCAGCGGGCGAGCGGCGGCGGCTGGATGAGCTACGCCGCCGACGCGGCCGCCTGTTCCAAGACTTCGGGCCAGGCCGCGAAGTGGGCCCCAGCTCGGCCTCGGTGAGCCCGGGAACGGGCCAAGAGATGATCTTGAGCCTCGCCCAGCGAAAGGCACCCAGAGTTCCTGGCGCACTGCTGCCTGGAGGCACGCGGGGGTTTGAGAGGGGGGTACGTGGGGTTTGCGAGAATGGGACGCCCGGGTGGGTTCTGGCCGAGGTGCAGGTACATGCGGAGAGCGCGCTTATCACTGGCGATGGCTCCGCAGGGCAGGCGGCACGGCCGAGGTGCGAACGGACGCCGTGGTCGCTATGGAGTGCGCGACGGGCGCATGTCGACCTCGGACCCTGAGTGGGGTGCGCGGCGGCCACCCGAACGTGCGGGAACGGGCTTCCGGGATGACGGGGTTCTCTACGCACTGCGATATCCACCCCGGTGGGGTGCCGCCTTCGCCCCTGCTTGATCACCTGCGGGAGGTACCGCTCGCCGGGGCGACTCGGAGGGGCGATGACCAGCCCCACTACATCTGGCAGCGAGGCAGTCCATGAGCTGCACGCGATGCGCCGGCCCGACGAGATCCGTGACCCCACCCTTGGCCAGCCCTTCCGGTGAAGTGACGGAACGAAACCGCTCACCGCACCGTGAGGATGCGGTGTTGGCCGTGGGCGGACAGGGGGCGGGCGTCATGGATGCTGGTGACCCAGGTGACTGCCGCGTACCGGCCGGGGGCGAGCGGCGGCGTGAGGGTGATGGCCCGCCCAGAGGAGAGAGGTGGCGTGCCGAGCTGGTGGGAGACGTCGAACGGCGGCGCAGGCGAGGTGTTGTCGAAGAACGCCTGCAGGTCCTCCTCGGTGACAGCGTCGTCGGTGATGAGGTAGAGGGCGAGTTCGTTGACCTGATCGGGCATGCGGTTGACGTAGCGCACCGGCCGGCCGGGCCGGACCCGGCCATGCAGGGCGAAGTGTGGTCCGCGTCCGGGGACGTCCACGGCGATGATCGTGGCGCAGGGTGGTGCGGGCGAGGTGTCCGTACGCGGTTCGTGGACCGTCAGGCGGCGGACGTACTCCTGGCCCGGTGCCGGTTCGCGGCCCCGCTCGCCTTCGAAGTCGAGGAACTCCAGCAGCAGATACCGGCCGGCATCCAGTTCCACGGTGAAGGCGGTGTCCGTGCCGACGTGGGCGAATCCGCCGCCGTACAACTCGGCGGCGGCCATCAGGGCCTTGGTCGCCTCGATGTTCTCCCGCCCCTCGGTGCTGAAGATCCGTCGCAGCCGGGTGCGGAACACCGCCTCGCTCACGCCGGGCCGCAGCCGGGCTAGGCCGACGGCGCCGGTCGAGGTACTGGTGGTACGCAACCGGACGGCCACCGCTCCCGCGGCGGCCGTCCCGGGAGCGGAGAAGCCGTCCTCTCCGGTGACCACGTGCAGAGGCGTCCGCGGGGCACCCGTGCCTTGCGGAGCCCGTGCGTGCGCGGCGCCGCCCGCGGCCACCGTCGCGCCCAGTGCTGCCAGGCTCACGATGGCACTGCGCCTGCTCGGCTGAATCATGGGAGAGTCCTTCCCTCACTGGGCTGTTGGAGACTTCAGGAAACGGGCGTTCCTCGCTGCGTCAGCGGCTCTTGCTCGCTGGCACGATCGTATTGTTCCGGTCCAGCGGCACGATCGTCTGGTTCCGCTCCAGCGGTACGACCGTCTGGGCCGACGCGGCGCCGACCGTGCCCGCGAGCATTCCGGCGGCCATGACGCTGACGGCGATTGCCTTCTTCGTACGTGTCACTTCGACTCCTCAGATGTGTAGGCGATACAGATACCCTCGCGCCGGCGAGGACGTTTTGACCCAGTGCGTACCTTTGGAGCTGACGCACCGGTACTTGTAGCGGATCAACTGGCCCTTCTTGACCATCACCTTGATCGGTGCGTGGCGGGACATCCCTTCGCGAATGGGTGCCTTGCGCATGGTGTGCGCGTACTGGGGCCCTACGTACTCGCACTCAAACGACGGGGCCGAACCGGCGAGGGCGGGGTTCGCCGTCACCGCGAGGATTCCGGCGGCCAGGACGCCGGCGGCCAACGCCTTCTTCATGCGTGTCACTTCACCTCCTAGGTGTGGGAACGGGGCCGTCGCCGCCGGGTGCGGTTCGTCGCGCCCCCACTCGCGCGTCCCGCGGCGCCCCGGCAGCGACAGCACCGGCCGTGCCCTGTCGATTTCAGTGGCCGACCGGTTTTCTCGCACCCCACATCCGTGCTGGTAGACAAAAAGGTTGGCGGCTCGGCCCCCGCGACACCGGCGGGTTGGCGCGCGGGCGGTCTTTTCGCCGTCGCGGGGGCTGTGTTGGGCTGGGCCGGGCAGCTGTAGGTCGACGGGGAGGCTGAGCCGGGTGGGGCGTCGTGAGAAGCCGATCGATCCTGGGGCGGGGCCGGTGCAGCGGTTCGCCTTCGAGTTGCGCGAGCTGCGCCGGGAGGCAGGCAGCCCGACCTACCGGGTGATGGCCGAGGGAGCGGGCTACTCGATCGCCGCGCTGGCACGGGCCGCCGCAGGCGAGACACTGCCATCCCTGCCGCTGACGCTCGCCTATGCGAAGGCCTGCGGTGCAGACGTGCCGGAGTGGGAGGAGCGCTGGCACCGAGCCGCCAAGGAGCAGGCCGCCCTGCCGCGGGAGGACGACGGTGAGCCGGCACCGTACCGGGGCCTGGCCCGGTTCGAACCGGGCGACGAGGCGTACTTCTTCGGCCGCGGTCAACTCACCGACGACCTGCTCACGTTGGCTCGCCGCCACCGTGTCACGGCGGTCGTCGGAGCCTCCGGCAGCGGTAAGTCCTCCCTCTTGCGCGCCGGCCTCATCTCCCGTCTGCGCCACATCGACGACCCCGCCCTGCGGCCGGCGGCCCTGCGCATCATCACCCCGGGCGACCACCCGCTGCGGACCCACAGCCGGCGCCTGACCCCGAAGCCCGCCGCGGAAACGGACGCCGACACCTGGCTGATCGTCGACCAGTTCGAAGAGCTCTACACGCTCTGCCGTGACCCGGACGAGCGGGCCGCCTTCATCGACCGGCTCCTGACCGCTCAGGACCCCGGCAAGCGCCTGCGCGTGATGATCGCGGTACGCGCGGACTTCTACGGCCGCTGCCTGGAGCACCGAGGACTGACCGCGATCCTGCGGGACGCGAGTCTGCCGGTCGGAGCGATGAACTCCGACGAGCTCAAAGAGGCCGTCGTCAAGCCCGCCACGGCCCGCGGTCTGATCGTCGAGCGGGAGCTGACCGCCCGCATCCTGGACGAGGTCGACGGTGAACCCGGCGGTCTGCCCCTGATGTCGCACGCCCTGCTGGAGACCTGGCACCGCCGCCGGGGCAAGGCGCTGACCCTGACCGCCTACGACGGCGCCGGCGGCGTACACGGAGCCATCGCCCACACCGCCGAAGCCGCCTACCGCCAACTCGACCCCGGCCAGGCCACCCTCGCCCGCCGCATCCTGCTCCGGCTCATCACCCCGGGCGAAGGTGCCCAGGACACGCGCCGCCCCATCGACCGCGCCGAACTCGACCTGGGCGACCCCATCGCCACCACCGCCGTACTGGAACGCCTCACCCGCGCCCGCCTGCTCACGCTGGACGGCGACACCCTCGACCTCGCCCATGAGGCCCTGATCACCGCATGGCCCAGGTTCCGGGAGTGGATCGACGAGGACCGCGAACGGCTACGGGCGCACCGCAGGCTCACCGATGCCGCCCACGCCTGGAGCGACCTCGGCCACGACCCGGGGGCGCTGTACCGGGGTACCCGACTGGCCGCCGCGGAGGAAGCCTTCGCCGGCGCCGGCGGTGATCTCACCGCGCTGGAACGGGACTTCCTCACCGCCAGCACCACCGCCCGTGACCACGAACGGCACGCTGCCGCACGCACCACCCGGCGCCTGCGCCAGTTCACCGGCGCGCTGTCCGTCCTCCTCGTCCTCGCCCTCACCGCGGGCGTGACCGCCTGGGACCAGTACGGCACCAGCGAGCAGCAGCGCCACAAGGCGGTGACCGCACAGCGGGTGGCCCTGTCCCGGCAGTACGCCGCCCAGTCGGGCGAGGTGCGCGACCAGCAGCCCGAGGCGGCGGCGCTGACCGCGCTGAAGGGCTACCGGGTGGCACACACCGTCGAGGCCAGGGGCAGCCTGCTCAGCGCGCACGCCGCGTACTGGGCCAACCAGCTCACCGGCCACACCGCGGAGGTGAACGCGGTGGCCTACTCGCCGGACGGCCGCACCGTCGCCACCGGAAGCGAGGACCGGACGGTCAAGCTGTGGAACGCTGCCACCCACCAGCTGACCGGCACGCTCATCGGGCACGCCGCGGAGGTGTACGCGCTCGCCTTCAGCCCCGACGGCCGCACGCTGGCCACGGCCGGCGACGACTTCACCGTACGGCTGTGGGACCTGCGCACCCGCCGGACCACCGCCACTCTCACCGGGATCGAGTCCCGGGTGGTGTCCGTGGCGTTCTCCCCGGACGGCCGTACCGTGGCAAGCAGCGGGGGCAGCGTGGTCCGGCTGTGGGACGTGAGGTCCCGGCGCACGACCGCCACCCTCATCGGGCACACCGGCTACGTGGTGGCGGTGGCGTTCTCACCCGACGGCCGCACCCTGGCCAGTGCCGGCGGGGACCACACCACCCGGCTGTGGGACGTGGCGACACGGCGGACCACCGCCGTTCTCACCGGCCACACCGAGCTCGTCTCATCCCTCGCGTTCAGCCCTGACGGCCGCACCCTCGCCAGCGGGTCGGACGACCGCACCGTACGACTGTGGGCCGTCGCCGCCCGCCGCACGACCGCCACCCTCGCCACCGACGCCATCACACTGGCGTTCGCTTCCGACGGCCGCACGCTGGCCACCGGCAGCGCCGATGGCTATGTGCGCCTGTGGGACACCGACACCCGTCGAAGCACGGCTTCCCTCAGCGCGAGCATCGTAGGAGCGAGCTCACTTGCCTTCTCCCCGGACGGCCGCACGCTGGTCGCCCCCGCTGACGGCAACACCTCAGCGGTGCGGCTGTGGGACGTGACCACCCACCGTCCGGCGGCCACGCTCGGCGGAGGCAGGGCCGCGGTGGGCTCGGTGGCGTTCTCTCCGGACGGCCGCACCATCGCCACAGTCGACGACGAGCTGCGGCTGTGGTCCGCGAAGAGCCTACGGCCACTGCGCACCGTCGCCACGTCCCTCGGACCCGCCTTCGGCCTTGAGTTCTCCCCCGACGCCCGCCTGATCGCCACCGTGAGCCGGAAGGACGGCACACGGCTGTGGGACGCCACCACGGGTCGCGCGGTGGCCACACTCAAAGGCCACAGCAACACCGTCACCCAAGCGGCCTTCTCGCCGGACGGGAAGACGCTCGCCACCGCGGCCGACGACCGCACGGTGCGGCTGTGGGACACGGCCACCCACCGCACCAAGGCCGTACTGCCCGGGCCCACAGGAGGGTTGTCCACTATCGACTACTCGCCCGACGGGCGGACGCTGGCCACCACCTACAACGGCAACGACTACGGAATCCGCAGCACGGTACGGCTGTGGGACGTGACCACCCAGCGTCCCGTGGCTACCTTCTCCGGACGTGCTCCCATCATTTCCACGGCCGCGTTCTCACCGGACGGCAGGACACTCGCCACCGCCGGAGCAGACTTCGCCGTCCGCCTGTGGGATGTGGACTCCCGGCGGCCGGCCGGCACCTTGACAGGCCACTCCAACAACATCTCCTCGGTGGCCTTCAGCCCCGACGGGCGTACCTTGGCCAGCGGGAGTTACGACCACACCGTCCGTCTGTGGGACATGTCGACGCGACGGACCACAGCCGTCCTCAGCGGCCACAAGAACTGGATATGGTCCGTGGCATTCAGCCCCGACGGAGGCCGCCTCGCCACCATGAGCACCGACGGTTCGGCCCGGCTGTGGAACACGCACACGGACCGGACCGCCCGGGACATCTGCAACCTGGCCCGTGTCCATCACTGGAAACAGTTGCTCCACGCACTACCGCAGGATTCGCCCTGCGGCTGAGCTCGTTGCTACGGAACCGGTCTCTTGCACCGGGTTCAGCAGGGCGACCTTTGAGGCCATCTCCCACCTGGGGCCTCTGGTCTGCCACGGAGAGCTGGATCTCTCCGGTGCTCAGTTCAGCGGCCCGGTGACCATTGAGGCCGCAACGGCCAGCTTCCGATGCACGAGGACGCGCTGGGACTCCACAGCCACGCTGCGTCTGCGCTACGCAACTGTGGATCTCAGTGACGCCGTCATCGAGTACCCGCTGAGCGTTGCCGCCCGCCCGTCCGCCTTCACGTCCGACCGGAGGCAGGTCGATGAAATAGGTCTGGTCGGCGCCGACCCAAGCGTGCGGGTAGCCTCGCTGAGCGGTGTGGATGCGGCACATCTGGTGCTAACCGATGTCGACCTCTCCGACTGCCGTTTCACCGGCACCTTCCACCTCGACCAACTCCGCCTCGAAGGCCGCTGCACCTTCGCTCCCGCCCCCGTCGGCCTGCACCGGCGCGGCGTCCTCCCGATCCGCTGGACACCGCGCCGCACTCTCGCCGAAGAGCACCACTGGCGCGCTGCCACCGGCGCGACCGGCCGGACACCCGCACCCTCCGACAGCCACCCCGCAGAGCTGCCTGCTCTCGCCCCGGTCTATCGCCAGCTGCGTAAGTCATTGGAGGACGCCAAGAACGAACCAGACGCAGCGGACTTCTATTACGGCGAGATGGAGATGCGGCGCAACGACGGTGGCCGACCGCGCGCCGAACGCGCACTGCTCACGCTGTACTGGGCCGTGTCCGGCTATGGCCTACGCGCTTCCCGCGCCCTGGGCTGGCTACTGGGAGCCATGGCCGCCGCCGTCTTGGTCATGATGCTGTGGAGCGTCCCCGAGCACGACCCGAAGCCCGCGACAGCCGGGCACCTGACCGGGCGGGACATCTCACTGACCACCGACAAGCCCACCCCGGTGAACCCTTCCGGGCCGCTGCACACCCGACTCACATCCGAACGATGGGAGAAATCCCTGCGGATCGTCGTGAACTCCGTCGTCTTCCGCTCCTTCGGACAGGACCTCACCACCACCGGCACATATACCGAGATGGCTTCCCGCCTGACCGAACCCGTACTGCTCGGCCTTGCCGCCCTCGCCATCCGCGGACGCATCAAGCGATAGCCCACCCGGTACACGGCAGACGCACCGCACACTCGGTCAAGTGAGACGACGAGGCTTCGTTCGACTCCCCTGGGCTCCACCCCTGAAGACCCCTCCGACCTGCGGAAACGCGGTCAGAGGGGCCTCTCTGCGATTGAAACCGGTGGATACGAGCCGGCACGAACCGGCGGCGTCAGCCGCGCTTGTCGCGCTCCGCCGCCTCCGCCTCGGCCTGCTTCGCCTGAACCTCAGGGTCGAGCGCGTCCTGGCCACTGCCGTCGACCGAAGTCAGCTGACCGTTGTCCGGCACCTCCGTGGCGGCCGGCGGCTCCACCAGCCAATCGGGGTTGGCCTGCTTGTCCCACCACTTCCAGGCGGCGAAGGCACCGCCCGCCAGGACGCCAAGAGCAGCCAGACCCTTCGCGAGGCGCCCGACCCTGGCCTGCCGCTGATGCTTACGGGCCAGCTTCTCGATCTCCTTCGGCGAAACCTGGCCACGCAGCGCCGCCAGAGCCGCCGCGCTACGGGCCGCGGCCTCCTCACGGACAGGCCCTGCCGCCACCCTGGCCTGCTCGATCCTCGGCCGTGAGTAGTCGGCGGCCTGCCGAGCGGCGATACGGGCGCGCAGCGCAGCCTCGTGGGCGGCGTAGTCGACCTTCGGCGGCACATGAGTGCGCGCCTGCTCCAGACGCGGCGCGAGATGGGCGTCGTACTGCGTACGAGCCTGATCGGCGGCCTGGTGAGCGGCGGCCGACACCTTCGGCGCGAGCCGTACGCGTGCTTCATGCGCGTAGTGCGTGGCCCGGTCCTTGGCCGTGTCGGCGTAGGGCGCCACCGCTTCCGCGGCGTGCAGCACGCTGCCCTTCGCCGAGCCGGTCGCGGCGCGCACGCTGTCGATGCGGGTCACGGGATCCTCCTCCTCGGTGGCGTACGTGGGGAATTGGGGAGATCCCCCAGAAAGACACAGTTCACCTTTCCACCCTTATAGGGATCATGCCTGTCGGAGCACTCCCGGGCATTCACGAGCGAGCATCCGGGTCATGCGCGTACCGACTGCATGCACACTCAGGGCAATAAATGATCAATACGGTGCAACAAGGGCTTGCCGACGACAATGCCATGGATTCTCCTGCCATGCGCCCCTTTGGTACGAAGCAGCTCAGAACGGCGACGACGCACGACGGGCAGCGCCGACCATGCGAGGATCGAGAAGTCACAAAGGACAACGGAAGGCAGATCGTGGCCGAGCAGCTCTACGCCACCCTGAAGACCAACCAAGGCGATATCGAAGTGCGGCTCCTGCCGAACCACGCGCCCAAGACGGTCCGGAACTTCGTCGAGCTCGCCAAGGGCGAGCGTGAGTGGACCAACCCCGAGACCGGGGAGAAGACCACGGACAAGCTGTACGACGGCACGGTCTTCCACCGGGTGATCAGCGGATTCATGATCCAGGGCGGCGATCCCCTGGGCAACGGCACAGGCGGCCCCGGCTACCAGTTCGAGGACGAGTTCCACCCCGACCTCGCCTTCGACAAGCCGTACCTACTGGCCATGGCGAACGCAGGCCCGGGCACCAACGGCTCGCAGTTCTTCATCACCGTCTCCCCAACGGCCTGGCTGACCCGCAAACACACCATCTTCGGCGAGGTCACCGACGCGGCCAGCCAGAAGGTCGTCGACGCCATCGCCACGACGCAGACCAATCCGCGCACCGACCGCCCCGTCAACGACGTGGTCGTCGAGTCGGTCGTCGTCGAGACCCGCTGAGACCCGACCCTCCGCTCAGAACCGGCTTCCGCCGCCGAGGCCGGCCGCCGAGGCCAGGCCTACCCGCCCGTATCCGCGGAAGTCAGGACGCGAGTCACAGCCGAAACCAAGGCCAGGGAACCAATGTGCCCCGCCCGTCCGTAGAAGGAAGGGCGGGGCGGTGCATTGGGGTACGCGTCCCTGGGACACCGCCGTGTGCCCGTCGTACCGAGAATGAGGGGACCCCATGGACCAGGTGCCAGGCAGCCCGCAGGGACCGCAGGACGCCCAGAGCCTGCCCACCTGCTACCGGCACCCCGACCGGGAGACCGGCATTCGCTGCACCCGCTGTGAGCGCTCCATCTGCCCCGAGTGCATGGTCAGCGCCTCTGTCGGCTTCCAATGCCCCGAGTGCGTACGAGGCGGCTCCGGCACAGGCCACTCGCCAGCCGCCAGCCAGCCGCGCACCCTCGCAGGCGGCACGGTCACCGAAGATCCCCGGCTCATCACCAAGATCCTCGTCGGCCTCAACCTCGCCTTCTTCCTGGTCCAGCTCTCCGTCGGCAGCAGCTTCGAAGAGCGCTTCGAACTCCTCGGGCTCGCATACGTGCCAGGCCTCGGCAGCGTCGAAGGCGTCGCCGAAGGACAGTGGTACCGCCTCGCCACCGCCATGTTCCTGCACGGCAGCGTCATCCACATCGCCTTCAACATGCTCAGCCTCTGGTGGATCGGCGGCCCCCTCGAAGCAGCCCTCGGCCGCGCCCGCTACATCGCCCTCTACGCAACCTCCGGCCTCGCAGGCAGCGCCCTCACCTACCTGCTCGCCGAACCCAACCAGCCCTCGCTCGGCGCCTCCGGCGCCATCTTCGGCCTCTTCGGCGCAACCGCCATACTCATGCGGCGGCTCAACTACGACATGCGCCCCGTCATCGCCCTCCTGGTGATCAACCTGATCTTCACCTTCGGGTGGAGCAACATCGCCTGGGAAGCCCACATCGGCGGCCTCGTCGGCGGCGTGGTGATCGGCTACGCGATGGTCCACGCACCTCGCGGACGGCGGGCTCTGATCCAGTATGGCGTCTGCGCACTGGTGCTGGTCGCGGTTGTGGTCATGACACTCATCAGGACCGGTCAGCTCACCTGAGGAGCCGGCGTTGTCCACAGACTGTGCCGGATCTTGTGCATGCTGTGTGGGAACAGGTGTGCCCCCTGTCGCTGACCTGGGTTTCCCCAGGCAGGACAAGGGGCGAACAGACTTCCGGATCCCGGTAGGTCAGTCACACCGGCGTCAACGCCCGATGGGTTATCCACAGATCTTCGGATGTTTTCCACCGCTGCTGTGGATTGCTGTGGACGACTGTGGATAACTCTCGTGGACAGTGGGAGCCGGGACGTGCCGTACAGCTTCCCGGCACCTTGGGGCCGCGTTACTTCCACTGCGTCGAAACGGCGAATCCCGCGGCGATGAACCCGAAGCCGACCACGATGTTCCAGTTGCCGAAGGCGTCGATCGGCAGCGAGCCGTCGGTCACATAGAAGACGACGATCCAGGCGAGGCCGATGAGGAACATGGCCAGCATGACCGGGGCGACCCAGCCGCGGCTGGTCAGCTTGATATTGGTTGCCTGCTTCGCCGCGGGGGGCGTGTAGTCGGCCTTCTTGCGGATACGTGACTTCGGCACGAGGGTCTCTCCTGTCGATGCGCTGCGTGGCCGCGCAGGGAACGTTGGCTGGCTCCGGGGCAGCGTACAAGGGGACTCTTAGCGCTCCCCCGGGCGTCCGTTAGCGTAGTGCTTCCGCGGCGTCGAAGGAGATAAGGGTACGTTGAGCAATTCTGCCGACTCGCCCCAGGCGGGTTCCAGCCCTGCGCGTATGCGGCGATTTCGTCCGGTGCGTGTGCTGACGGCGGCTGTGTTCGCTCTGGCCGGGTTGATCTTCTTCACCAGTTTCAATACGGCCAAGGGCACCAATATCCGGACGGATGCCTCGTTGCTGAAGCTGTCCGATCTCATTCAGGAGCGCAGTCACAAGAACGGTCGGCTCGACGAGAGCAACGCGACGTTGCGGGAGGATGTCGAGGCGCTGGCCGAGCGTGATGACGGCAGTACGAAGGCAGAGGACGACAGGCTCGCGGCTCTGGAGGGGAACGCGGGTACGCAGAAGCTCAGGGGCAAGGCGCTCACGGTCACGCTGAACGATGCGCCGCCGAATGCCACGGCCAAGCTCCCGGGTTATCCCGAGCCGCAGCCGGACTACCTGGTCATTCACCAGCAGGATCTGCAGGCTGTGGTCAACGCCATGTGGCAGGGCGGTGCCAAGGGGATCAAGGTCATGGATCAGCGGTTGATCTCCACCAGTGCCGTGCGCTGTGTGGGCAACACCCTGATCCTTCAGGGCCGGGTCTACTCGCCGCCGTACAGGATTACGGCGGTTGGTGACCCGGAGAAGCTGCAGAGGGCCCTCACCGCGTCTCCGGCGATCCAGAACTACATGGTGTACGTCAATGTCTATGGGCTCGGCTGGAAAGTGGAGGAGGAAGGGGCAGTGACTCTTCCCGGCTACTCGGGCACAGTGGATCTCCACTACGCGAAGCCTGTGGAGTAAACGCGCCGGGAGCCGCCGATGCGAGTGATCGTCAGGACGTTAAGCGAACTGTGTATCACTGTGGGCGGCGTGATCGTGCTCTTTGTCGTTTACGTGCTGTTCTGGACGGGTGTGAAGGCCGACAGTGCGATGGACGACCAGGTCGACAGTCTTCAGGACCAGTGGTCGAAGGGGACGGTCGCGGCCGAGGCTCCCTTGGTCGAGAATCCCGAGCCGCCGGCGGCGTACGAGGATGGCAAGCCGTTCGCGGTCATGTATGTCCCGAGGCTTGGTTTCACGTGGAACAAGCCCGTGCTCGAAGGTACGAAAACCAGCACGTTGAAGAAGGGGCTTGGTCACTACGCGAGTACGGCGCAGCTCGGTCAGGAGGGTAATTTCGCTGTCGCGGGCCATCGCCGCACGTATGGGGACCCGTTCAAGGACTTCCCCAAGCTGCGCCCCGGTGACGCGGTGGTGCTGACCGATGGCACGACCTGGTTCACGTACCGGATCGACAACAGGCCGTACAAGACGCTGCCCAGTGATGTCGCGGTCATTGACCCTGTGCCTGGGAAGTCCGGGTATACGCGGCCGGGCCGTTATTTGACGCTGACGACCTGCGAGCCGGAGTGGGGGCGCAGTCACCGGCTGATCGTGTGGGCGCACCTTGATGCCACACAGCCCGTGGAGGCTGGGAAACCTGAGGCGCTGCGCCGTTAGTCTGGTGTGGTACGGCGACGGAAGGGACGGCATGTACGGCTGGATCTGGCGGCATCTGCCGGGAAACGCTTTGGTGCGGGCGCTGATTTCGCTCGTGCTTGTGCTCGCGGTGGTCTATGTGCTGTTCCAGTACGTCTTCCCGTGGGCCGAACCGCTGCTGCCCTTCAACGATGTGACGGTGGACAACCAGTGAGCGCGCGGATTCTCGTCGTCGACAATTACGACAGCTTCGTCTTCAACCTGGTCCAGTACCTGTATCAGCTGGGTGCGGAGTGTGAGGTGCTGCGCAACGACGAGGTGTCGACGGTGCATGCTCAGGACGGCTTCGCTGGTGTGCTGCTGTCGCCGGGGCCCGGCACTCCCGAGGAGGCGGGTGTCTGCGTCGACATGGTGCGGCACTGTGCTGCGACCGGTGTCCCCGTCTTCGGGGTCTGCTTGGGTATGCAGTCGATGCAGGTGGCGTACGGCGGTGTCGTTGACCGTGCGCCTGAGCTGCTGCACGGCAAGACCTCGCTCGTCGAGCACGAGGGGCGGGGTGTTTTCGCGGGGCTGCCGTCGCCCTTCACGGCGACGCGTTACCACTCGTTGGCAGCCGAGCCGGGGACCGTTCCGGCCGAACTGCAGGTCACGGCTCGTACCCATGACGGGATCATCATGGGGCTGCGGCATCGTGAACTGCCTGTCGAGGGTGTGCAGTTCCATCCCGAGTCCGTGCTGACCGAGCACGGTCACCGCATGCTGGCCAACTGGCTGGCCGAGTGCGGTGACCGGGGGGCCGTGGCCAGGTCGACGGGGCTTGCCCCGGTGGTGGGCAGGGCCAAGGCGTGACCGCCCTGCGCCCCGAGCGCGACAGTGCCGCCCCGTACGGTGAGGACACCGTCTACGGGGCCGCTGCCGCGTATGGAGGCGCTGCGGGGCCGGAGCAGGAGTGGTACGACCCCGAGGGGTATGCGCGGGACTGGTACGGGGAGCAGAGGGCCTCGTCGTACGCGGAGCGGCAGTCTTCGGCCTCGTACGACGAGCCGTCGCACGGGGAGCCGTACGGAGAGCCGTGGCAGGAGGAGGCGTACTCCCAGCGGTATGAGCCTGCTCCGACGCCCGATCCGATGCCCCCGATCGATGAAGAGACCGTCGCGCTGCGCGTACCGGACAGTGAGTCCGTGCGGGCGGCCAGGGCTGCCACGCCTGCCCGCTCCTACGCCCCTGCCCCCGCCGCCGGTGGCCGTGCGGCCCGGCGTAAGGCCGCCAAGCGGCATGGGCGGCATGGCGGGGCCGGCGGGCCGGTGCAGGAGCAGTCGGCGGAGGAGCCGGGCGCGACGCCGCTCTCGCGGGTGGAGGCGCGGCGGGCGGCGCGGGCGCGGAAGCCGGGGGCGGCGGTGATGGCCAGCCGGGCGATCGGTGAGGTGTTCATCACCACCGGTGTGCTGATGCTGCTGTTCGTGACGTATCAGCTGTGGTGGACGAATATCCGGGCGGAGGCGCAGGCGGGCAGTGCGGCGAGCAGTCTGCAGAACGACTGGGCGGCAGGTAAGCGGAAGCCGGGGGCGTTCGAGCCGGGGCAGGGCTTCGCTCTCCTGCACATTCCGAAGCTGGACGTGGTCGTGCCGATCGCCGAGGGCATCGACAAGAAGCGGGTGCTGGACCGCGGCATGGTCGGTCACTACGCGGAGGACGGTCTGAAGACGGCGATGCCGGAGGAGAAGGCGGGCAACTTCGGGCTTGCCGGGCATCGCAACACGCATGGCGAGCCCTTCCGGTACATCAACCGGCTTCAGCCGGGCGATCCGATTGTCGTGGAGACGCAGGACCAGTACTTCGTCTACAAGATGGCGTCGATCCTGCCGGTGACGGCGCCGAGCAACACGGCTGTCCTGGACGCGGTCCCCAAGGGGTCGGGTTTCACCACGGCGGGCCGCTACATCACTCTGACGACCTGCACTCCTGAGTTCACCAGCAAGTACCGGATGATCGTCTGGGGCAAGATGGTCGAGGAACGGCCGCGCAGCAAGGGGAAGCCGGATGCGCTCGTCAGTTAAGGACAGATGAAGAGTGGCAGCGACGACCGACCACGAAGAGCAGACCGCCGCGTCGGCGCACTCGCCCGCGCGGCGCCGCCGCCGCGGCCCCGGCCGGATCGCGATGGCCGTCAGCGTCTTCGGTGAACTCCTCATCACGACCGGCCTGATTCTCGGCCTGTTCGTGGCCTACTCGCTGTGGTGGACGAACGTCGTCGCGGACCGCAAGGCCGACAAGCAGGGTGACAAGGTGCGCGACCACTGGGCCGAGGACCGCGGTCCGATCGGCCTGGACACCAAGGACGGCATCGGTTTCCTGCATGTCCCCGCGATGAAGAACGGCGAAGTGCTGGTCAAGAAGGGCACCGCCGCCAAGTCCCTCAACGACGGCACCGCCGGCTACTACACCGACCCGATCAAGTCCGCGCTCCCCCAGGACAAGAAGGGCAACTTCTCGCTGGCGGCGCATCGCGACGGGCACGGCGCGAAGTTCCACAACATCGACAAGCTGAAGAAGGGCGACCCGATCGTCTTCGAGACCAAGGACGAGTGGTACGTCTACAAGGTCTACGAGATCCTCCCCGAGACCTCCAAGTACAACGTCGATGTCCTCGCCCCCGTCCCCAAGGAGTCGGGCAAGAAGAAGGCGGGCCGCTACATCACGCTGACGACCTGCACTCCGGTCTTCACGTCCACGTACCGGTACGTGGTGTGGGGAGAGCTCGACCGGGTGGAGAAGGTGAATGATGAGCGGACGCCGCCGGCGGAGCTGCGTCAGTGAGACTCTGAAGGGCGAGAGTGACGTGATGTCACTCTCGACATGAGCTGGGCCCGAAGCCGCAACTACCCTTTGCGACTTCGGGCCCTTTACGTGGGGCGCCAGCGGATCAGCTCAACGCGGACAGTTCTGTCCCCCTGCTCCATGCCGCGAGCAAGCTTCGGTCCACCGGTGTGATGCCGCCATCAGCCGCGACGTTCATCGCATCGCGAGTGAAGGTGCATGTGGCTACGTAGAGCGCCACGTCCGCGTTGTACAGGACCTTGGCCGCCCCGATGAACTTCTGGACGTGAGAGCTGGTCACGGTTACGTAGGGCGTGAATCTCTTGCACTGGACGGCGATGTGTCGTCCGTCGGGGGTACGTCCCGTGATGTCTACGCCCCGGTCTCCATGGCCGCCTCGTACGACGACAGCGGTGCAGCCGTCACGGCGCAGCAGCTGAGCGACGTGCTCCTCGAACTCACGCCCACTCATAGCGTCCATGGAGGCCATGGCGCGGGCGAGGGGCCAGTGTCGGGGGCCTTCCAGCCGCTGCAGTCGGCCGTGGTGTTGTTGGAGCCTGCGCTCGATGCGCTGGACGCCGGCGCGCAGGGCGATCAGTTCCCGGCGGTGCTCGCTCGACGGCTCAATCAGGGCGTTGAACATCGGGACGACGGTCTTGCCGAGGACGTGGCTGATGCGTTGATCGATGCGGTCGTCGAGGGAGGGGGAGGCGGCATCCCTGTGGACAGGGTTATCCACAGGCTGGGTGCGCGCGAGGTACTCCATGTCGAGGAGTACGTACGCACCTGACGTGCGACTTCGCTGTCCCGGAGGAGCATGGCGACGTTGAGGACGGCGCGGCGAGACCAGATGGCCAGGCTGGAGCGGGGTTGTGGATAACCTCCGGGATAGGAACTCAAGTTGAGTTCCTTAAAATCCCGCAGTTCAGAGCCGCGCAGAACCCGCAGGCCGTTGGACTCAAAAGCCGCTGTTGGTGCCGGCACTCGCCGTTCCCGCCGAAAGGACGGTCAGGGCACAGGCGGCCCCGAGGACGGCCATGAGTCGCTTCTTGATGATCCCCCATTTGTCAGGTTGCGCTCAACGCGACCTGACAAATGTTACTCGCCAGTACGATCTTGGCTCGCAGCCCCGGGGTGGTGCCCGTCACTACTCCTCGGACCGGGCGGAGACGCCGTCGACGCCGCCGAAGAAGCCGCCGCCCCCGTTGTCACCGCCGCCGTTGTTGTTGCCGCCGTTGTCCTGGCCGCCGGCGGTGGTCAGGTTGACTGGGGTGTCCTCGGCGACTTGTTGGCCGGCGTCCGGGTCCTGATCGAAGACCAACGAGTTGCCGTCTTGAGAGTTGACGTTGCCGACATTCAGGCCCTCGTCCTTAAGGATCTTCCTGGCGTTGTCGAGGGTCTGGCCGACCACGTTGGGCACCGTGACCACGTCCTCCTCTGCGGCCTTGCCGATCTGGATGTTCACCGTGGAGTTCGGAGCGACCTGGGAGTTGGCGGCGGGGTCGGTGGAGATGACCTTGCCGACCAGGTTGTCGTCCTCGGTCTCCACCTCGGCGCAGGTGCCTACGAGGTTGTTGGCCACCATCTGTGCCTTGGCCTCGTCACAAGTCCTGCCCGTGACGTCCGGAACGGTTTCCTGCTCCGGCTCCTTGGCGACGGTCAGGGTGATGGTCGAACCCTTCTCCTGTTCCGTGCCGCCGTCCGGATCCTGGGAAATGACGACGCCCGGAGTCCGGTCCGACTCCTCGGTCTCCCTCTGGACATCGAAGCCCTTGTCCTTGAGGTCGGCCTCAGCCTTCTCGAACTGCTGACCCTCGACGTCCGGCACCGCGACCTTGGGTGCCCCCGTCGACACCGTCAGCGTGATCGTGTCGCCTTTGTTTACCTTTTTCTTGGGGGCCGGATCCTGGTCACAGACACTGCCCTTAGGGGTGTCCTCGCAAGGCTCTTCCTTCGTCGTCACGTTCAGGTCGACGTTCTTCGCCATGTCTCTGGCGTCGGCCAAGGTCCGGTTGACGAAGTTGGGTGCCGGGAACGACTCGTCGCCCGTGCCGCCCGTCGAGCTGAACACCCACCTCCCGATCAGGATCGCGCCCACCAGGACCAGGACACCCGCGACGACCAGCAGGATCGTAGAGGCGTTGCTCTTCTTCTGGCGGCGGCGGTCGCCTCCGTCGTAGCCGTAGCCGCCGTCGTCCGGGTTCATGGGGGGGAGCATGGACGTCTGCTGGCCGCCTGGGGTGGCGCGCAGGGCCGTGGTGGGCTTGTCGTCGGGGTAGCCGCCGTAGCCGACGGAGCCGAGGGCCGAGGTGGCCGCGACGGGCTGGCCGTCGAGGCAGGCCTCGATGTCGACGCGCATCTCGTCGGCGGACTGGTAGCGGTAGTCCGGGTCCTTGACCAGGGCCTTGAGGACGATGGCGTCCATCTCGGGCGTGATCTCGGGGTCGAAGTTGCTGGGCGGCTGCGGCTCTTCGCGTACGTGCTGGTACGCGACGGAGACCGGGGAGTCTCCGACGAAGGGCGGCCGGACCGTCAGCAGCTCGTAGAGCAGACAGCCGGTGGAGTACAGGTCGGACCGGGCGTCGACCTGCTCGCCCTTGGCCTGCTCCGGTGAGAGGTACTGGGCGGTGCCGATGACCGCGGCGGTCTGCGTCATCGTCATGCCGGAGTCGCCCATGGCGCGGGCGATGCCGAAGTCCATGACCTTGACCTGGCCGTTGCGCGTCAGCATGACGTTCGCCGGCTTGATGTCGCGGTGGACGATGCCGTTGCGGTGTGAGTACTCGAGGGCCTGGAGGATGCCGATGGTCATCTCCATGGCGCGCTCGGGCAGCAGTTTGCGCCCGGAGTGCAGCAGCTCGCGCAGCGTGGACCCGTCGACGTACTCCATCACGATGTACGGGATGGAGATGCCCTCGATGTAGTCCTCACCCGTGTCGTACACGGCGACGATCGCGGGATGGTTGAGCGAGGCGGCCGACTGGGCCTCCCGGCGGAACCGGGCCTGGAAGGACGGGTCGCGCGCGAGGTCCGCGCGCAGCGTCTTCACCGCCACGGTGCGGCCGAGCCGTGTGTCATGGGCGAGATGTACCTCAGCCATGCCACCACGGCCGAGCACCTGGCCCAGCTCGTACCGGCCGCCGAGGCGACGCGGCTCTTCCATAGCTACCTACCAGCCCTCTCCGTCGGTTCCGACCGCACCCAGTTGTGTGGTCCGGCGGTGTGCTGTCCGGGCATACCGTACCCGGCTCGCCTTTACTGACCTGGCCACAACCGTCACCCGATACAGGACCGGTATCGCAACGTGCACCGATGTGAAGGGGACGTGAGCGGGGTCACTTGCTTTCGAGTACGGCCTTCATCACGTCCTTCGCGATCGGTGCGGCGAGACCGCCGCCGGAGATGTCGTCACGTTCGGCCTGGCTGTCCTCGACGACGACGGCGACGGCGACCGGCGAGCTGCCGTCCTCGCCCTTCGCGTACGAGATGAACCAGGCGTACGGAGCCAGCTCGTTGTCGACGCCGTGTTGGGCTGTACCGGTCTTGCCGCCGACCTTGACGTTCGGGATCTGCGCGCGGGTGCCGGTGCCGTCCTCGACGACCGTCTCCATCATCGACTGGAGTTTCTGGGCGTTGTCCGGGGAGAGCGGCTCGCTCATCTTCTTCGGTTCGTGCTGCTCGACGACGTCCACGTTCTGGCCCATCAGCCGGTCGACCATGTACGGCCTCATGAGGGTGCCGTCGTTGGCGATGGCCGAGGCCACCATGGCCATCTGGAGCGGGGTCGCGGCGGTGTCGAACTGGCCGATGGAGCTGAGCGCGGTCTGCGGCTTGTCCATGGCGGTCGGGAAGACGGAGGCGCTGGAGCGGACCGGTACGAACTGCTCCTTGTTGAAGCCGAACTTCTCGGCGGTCTCCAGCATCTTGTCCTTGCCGAGGTCGGAGCCGACCTTGCCGAAGACGGTGTTGCAGGAGTACCTGAGGGCATCGCGGAGCGTGGCGTCCTTACACGGGATGTTGCCCTCGTTCGGCAGCTCGGTGGTGGTGTCCGGCATGGTCCACGGGTCCGGGGAGTCCGTCTTCGCGTCGGGGTCCGTGACGAGGCCGTGCTCCAGGGCTGCGGCTGCGGTGACGGCCTTGAAGGTGGAGCCCGGCGGGTAGGTCTCGCGCAGCGCCCGGTTGAGCATGGGGTCGTCGGGGTTCTGCTTCTTCTGGAGCTTGGTCCAGGCTTTGGTGTCGGTGTCGGTGGAGTTCCCGGCGAACGTCGACGGGTCGTACGAGGGCGTGGAGGCGAGCGCCAGGATCGCGCCGGTGGACGGGTCGATGGCGGCGACGGCGCCCTTCTTGTCGCCGAGGCCCTCGAAGGCCGCCTTCTGCGCGGCGCCGTTGAGGGTGGTGACGACGTTGCCGCCCTTCTGCTTCTTGCCGGTGATCATGTCGAGGGTGCGGCGGAAGAACAGCCGGTCGTCGTTGCCGGTGAGGATGCCGTCCTCGATGGACTCCAGTTGCGTCGCGCCGAAGGCCTGCGAGGCGTAGCCCGTGACGGGGGCCCACATCTCGCCGTCCTTGTAGGTGCGCTTCCACTGGTAGTCGCTGCTCGAGGTCTCGGTGGAGCCGGTGATCGGCTTGCCGTCGACGATGATGTCGCCGCGCGGCTGGGCGTAGCGCTCGATGGAGACACGGCGGTTGTTCTCGTGTTTCTGCAGCGAGTCCGCCTGGACGTACTGGATCCAGTTGTCGCGGATGAGCAGGGCCATCACGAGGAGCCCGCAGAAGATCGCGATGCGGCGCAGGGGCTTGTTCACGGGCGGACCACCTGGGTCATTTCGGCGTCGGGGTTGGAGGCGGGGGCCGGTGCCGGACGGCGTGCGGTGTCGCTGATGCGGAGCAGGATGCCGATGAGGGCCCAGTTGGCGATCACGGAGGAACCGCCGGAAGCGAGGAACGGCATCGTCATGCCGGTGAGCGGGATCAGGCCCATGACGCCGCCTGCGACGACGAAGATCTGCAGGGCGAAGGCGCCGGAGAGGCCGGTGGCGAACAGCTTGCCGAAGGGGTCGCGGGCGGCCAGCGCGGTGCGGATGCCCCGCTCGATGATCAAGGCGTACAGCAGCAGGAACGCCATGACTCCGGCCAGGCCCAACTCCTCGCCGACGGTGGCGAAGATGAAGTCCGAGTTGGCGGCGAAGCCGATGAGGTCGGAGTTGCCCTGGCCGAGGCCGGTGCCGAGCACGCCGCCGGAGCCGAAGGCCATGATCGACTGGCCGATCTGTTCGCAGGCCCCGGAGTCCTTGTAGCAGCCGAAGGGGTCGAGCCAGGCGTTGACACGGACCTGGACCTGGCTGGCGAAGGTGGAGACGATGACCGCCCCGCCGGCGGACATCAGCAGGCCGATGACGATCCAGCTGGTCCGCTCGGTGGCGACGTACAGCATGATCACGAACATGCCGAAGAACAGCAGGGACGAGCCGAGGTCGTTCTCGAAGATGAGGATGAGCAGGCTGAGGGCCCAGAGGGTGAGGATCGGGCCGAGGTCGCGGCCGCGCGGCAGATACAGGCCGAGGAAGCGGCGGCTGGCGAGGGCGAGCGCGTCCCGTTTCACCATGAGGTAGCCGGAGAAGAAGACGGCGATGACGATCTTCGCGAACTCGCCCGGCTGGATGGAGAACCCGGCGACGTTGATCCAGATCTTGGCGCCGAAGACGTTGGCGCCGAGGCCGGGAACGAGGGGCAGGAGCAGCAGCACGATGGCGGCGACCATGGAGATGTACGTGTAGCGCTGCAGGACGCGGTGGTCCTTGAGCAGCATGAGAACCGCCACGAACAACGCGATGCCGATGGCCGAGTACAGCAGCTGTTTGGGGGCCGAAGGACTGAAGGAGCCGTAGGCGTTCTCGGCGAGTTGCTGTAGCCGCGGTGACTGGTCGAGGCGCCAGATGAGCACCAGCCCGAGGCCGTTGAGCAGCGTAGCCACCGGCAGCATCAGCGGGTCCGCATAGGGCGCGAACTTCCGTACGACGAGGTGGCCGACGGCGGCGAGCAGGCCGAGGCCCAGGCCGTAGCCGAGCAGGCCCGAGGGGACCTGGTCGTTGACGGCCAGGCCCACGTTGGCGTAGGCGAACACCGGGATGACGACGGCGAACACCAGCAGCGCCAGCTCGGTGTTGCGCCGGCTGGGCGCGCCGATGGCACCGATCGTGGACGTATGGTGCGTCGAGGGGTTCGTAGTACTGCTCATCGTGTAACGGGGCCTCTCACAGCGTGCGTTGCTTACTGCTTACCGCACAGCGAGACCAGCTTCTGCTCTTCCTCCGAGAGGCTGGGACCGGGTGTGGGAGTGGGTGCGGTGGGGGACGGGTCGGCGGACGGTGACTGCGACGGGTTCTGGGTCGGCGTCGGTGTCGCCTTCGACGCCACGGAGGTCCTTGTGGTTCCCGTGGTGCCGCCTGCTTCGCCTTCACCCGTCTGAGAGTTATTACGGCTCTCGGCCTGCCTGCGTTCGGCGTCTTTCTTGCAAGCCGACGCCTGCGTCGCCAAGTCCTCGATTTTCGACCTGGCTTCGGTGAGGCCGCCCTCGGCGATCGTGGCCTCGACCTGCTTCTGCTGATACGGCGGCAGGTACTTGAGCTCGATCTCGGGGTGGTCCTTCTCCACCTTCGACAGCGAAACCCAGGCCAGGTCCTGGCTGATACCGCGGTACAGCGCGACGTGCTCGCCCTTGGTGCCGACGTAGTACTGCGTCTGTGTCCAGCGGTAACCGCCGTACAGGCCGCCGCCGATGACGGCGAGCGCGAGCACGCTGTAGAGGGATCTCTTCAGCCACTTGCGTCCGCGGCGGGGTTTGACGAAGTCGTCGTCGGTGTAGTCGCCGAAGCCGTCCGTGGGTACGTACCCCGTCGTGTCGCCGCTGCCGGGCGGGCCGAACTCGCCGCCGCCCTCTGAGGGCGCGGGGCGGCCGAGGCTGGAGGCGCGGCCTGCGGGCGTCTGCATTGTGCCGTCGTCGTGCAACAACTGCTGCTGCTGGTTCTCGGCGACCGCGCCCACGACGACCGGGGTGTCGGACATCTGCCCCGCGAGGGTGTCCCCGCCGTCGATGTCGAGTACGTCGGCCACGATCACCGTGATGTTGTCGGGGCCGCCGCCGCGCAGCGCGAGCTCGATCAGCTGCTGCACGGTCTCCTGCGGGCCTTGGTAGCTGGCGAGGGTGTCTTCCATCGTCTGATGGCTGACCACCCCCGACAGGCCGTCGGAGCAGATCAAGTACCGGTCGCCGGCGCGGACTTCACGGATCGACAGATCCGGCTCGACATGGTCGCCGCTGCCCAGCGCACGCATCAGCAGCGAGCGCTGCGGGTGCGTGGTGGCCTCGTCCTCGGTGATGCGTCCCTCGTCGACGAGCCGCTGCACCCATGTGTGGTCCTGGGTGATCTGTGTCAGCACGCCGTCCCGCAGCAGGTACGCGCGGGAGTCGCCGACATGCACGAGGCCGAGCCGCTGCCCGGTCCACAGCAGTGCCGTGAGGGTTGTGCCCATGCCCTCGAGCTGGGGGTCCTCCTCGACCATCAGCCGAAGCTGGTCGTTGGCGCGCTGTACGGCCGTGCCGAGGGAGGTCAGGATGTCGGAACCCGGCACGTCGTCGTCGAGCGCGACGATGGTGGAGATCACCTCGGAGCTGGCGACCTCACCGGCGGCCTGGCCGCCCATCCCGTCGGCGATCGCGAGCAGGCGCGGACCGGCGTAGCCGGAGTCCTCATTGCCCTCGCGGATCATGCCTTTGTGCGATCCGGCGGCGAAGCGCAGTGACAGACTCATGCGCACCTCGCCCGTCGGCTCCGGGTACATCCGCACGGTGCCCACCCTCCGGTCGGGAGCGCGCCGGGGTCCACCCTGTGGACCGCCGCTGCGTGCTCGCTCCGCTCGCTCATTGTCGTACTACTTCCGCAGCTCGATGACGGTCTTGCCGATGCGGATCGGCGCGCCCAGCGGAACGGGCGTGGGGGTCGTCAGCCGGGTCCGGTCGAGATACGTGCCGTTGGTGGACCCGAGGTCCTCCACGATCCACTGGCCGTCACGGTCCGGGTAGATCCTGGCATGCCTGCTGGAGGCGTAGTCGTCATCCAGGACGATCGTGGAGTCGTGCGCACGTCCCAGCGTGATGGTCTGCCCCTGCAGCGCGACCGTCGTACCCGTGAGGATGCCCTCGGAGACGACGAGCTTGGTGGGCGCGCCACGGCGTTGACGGCCGCCGCCGCTCGCCTGCTGGCGTTGCTGCGGGGGCGCGGCCTGCTGCCGGGCGGCCGCTTGCGGCCGTCCGCTCTCCCGGCGCGAGCCGCGCTGTGTGACACGCGTTCCGAACAGATCGCTGCGGATGACCTGCACGGCCACGATCACGAACAGCCACAGTACGGCCAGGAAACCCAGCCGCATGACCGTGAGGGTCAGCTCTGACATTGCCCCCGCTTCACCCTTCGGCTTGCCGGTAAATGATGGTGGTGCTGCCCACGACGATCCGCGAGCCGTCGCGGAGCGTAGCGCGGGTGGTGTGCTGCCCGTCCACCACGATGCCGTTGGTGGACCCGAGATCCTGGATCGTCGAGGGCGTTCCGGTCCGGATCTCACAGTGCCGGCGTGAGACGCCGGGGTCGTCGATCCGCACGTCGGCGTCGGTGCTGCGGCCCAGCACCAGCGTCGGGCGGGAGATCTGATGGCGGGTGCCGTTGATCTCGATCCAGTGCCGTACGCGCGCACCGGGGAGCGGGCCGGGCGCCGCGGCGCGGCCCTGGGCCATCGGCGACGCGGGGCCGGGACGGCCGCCGGGCGGTGGCGCGGACGGCATGGGAGGAGCGCCGGCCGACTGGGCGGCAGCGGGCGGCGGGTAGCCGTAGCCTCCGGGGCGGGCGGCCGGGCCTCCCGCGGGAGCGCGCTCCGGAGCCTGCTGGCTGGCGGAGGAGGCGAGCGTACGGCTGCGTACCCGGTACAGACCGGTGTCGAGGTCGTCCGCCTTCTCCAGATGGACCTTGATGGGGCCCATGAACGTGTAGCGCTGCTGCTTCGCGTAGTCGCGCACCATGCCGGCGAGCTCGTCGCCGAGCTGGCCGGAGTAGGGGCTGAGACGCTCGAAGTCCGGCGTACTCAGCTCCACGATGAAGTCGTTGGGGACGACGGTCCGCTCACGGTTCCAGATCGTCGCGTTGTTGTCGCACTCGCGCTGTAGCGCGCCCGCGATCTCGACGGGCTGGACCTCGGACTTGAACACCTTGGCGAAGGTGCCGTTGACCAGACCTTCGAGACGCTGCTCGAACTTCTTCAGGACTCCCATGGGGCACCTCCTCCTGCGTCGCTGTCCTGGTACTGCTTACTGATCGTATCCACGCGCCGGGAAATCGGCTGGTTCCCCCTGTCGGCACCGTCGACGGATGTCGACACCCACTGGAGTCCCCTCCCGAAGTTCCCTTCAGAGCTCCTCTTCGAACTCCCCCTGGGCACTCCCATGGGAAGGATCGTAGAGGCGGCTTCACCACAGTGTCCCGCACCCGGCTGTGGTCCCTGTCCGCCTCCTGGGGAGATGGCCGGGACCGGTACGAGGTTGATACGTGAACAGGTTCTGGCCGATACGAACGGGGTGGGTGTGGTGGGGCGCAAGGCACTGTGAGGGGCGGCTGCGCAGGTGATGCCGGGGTCTGCCGCCTCGTCCCTGCCTCGTTGCTGCCCCCGGAAAGGGATGTGAATCCACCCTTGGCAGCGTGCTAATCTTCTGCATGTCGCCAGGCGCTCCCACCCATCGGTGAGAGACGGACGACACACCCAATGCGCGGGTGGCGGAATAGGCAGACGCGCTGGATTCAGGTTCCAGTGCCCGCAAGGGCGTGGGGGTTCAACTCCCCCCTCGCGCACAGAACAGAGAGAACCGACGGAACGGGTCTCTGCCAGTGACGAAAGTCCTGGTGGGGCCCGTTTCTCGTTGTTGCGCTGAGCTGCGGCCCGGACAGTGACGCGGCAGGGCCCCAACGGTGAGGTATCTCACGGTCGGGGCCCTGCTTTTTGTGCTGCTGGTTGTTCTCCGGTTGGTGCTGGGGGCGCTGGCCCGGGTCAGGCGGCCGGCACGAGATGGCCGGTGGGTGTCCAGCTCCTGCGGTCTTGGTCTTCCGCCTGTGGTGGGTGCGGCGGCGGGGCCGCTCGCCACAGAGCGCCAGCGTCTCAAGCCATTGCTTGATCTTTCGGCGGTTGGCGTGGGCGAGTTGGAAGGCCAGGAGGATCGTTTGGGCCGCGATGCCGCGGATGCGGCGGGAGCCCGCGGACTCGATGCCTTCGGCCAGCGGGCAGTACCAGCGGCCCTCGATGAGGATCGCGCCATGCGTCTCGGCCTGCTCGCCGAGCAGGTCTGCCCGGTAGTCGTAGACGGGCTTGTAGCCCATGGCCCGGATCGGGAGCTGCCACTCTTCGGGCTCTGAGCTGTTGTAGGCGCGGTTGCCGGCAAGGTAGCCGGGTTTGTATCCACGCTCTCGGAGACGATTGACGATCTTCAAGCCGTTGTATGCCGGGCGGTGGCCCGGCTCGTCGAGGGAGACGCCGAGGGCGAGGGTTGTTGGGAACCGAGGCCGACAGCTTGGCGGGCTTCCCGGTCCGGCATTCGCCGCCCAGGACGATCTCGCTGAGCCGCAGGAGCCTGGTCCGGTAATTGCCGCGGGTGCTCTCCCTCACGCTGGGACACCCGACTGCGATGAACCGCTCGATCGCCTCCCGGGAGAGCCGCACCTCGGCCTTCCCTGGCAGACCATCACCGTTGCAGAAGACCGCCAACCGGGCCAGCGCGGAAAGCAGTTCACGCGCTTGGTAGGGCAGCAGGGGATCGGTGAGGCGGACAACACGGCGCACTTCGTCGCCGACGCGGCTCCAGCCCGCGGGGGAGCCGGACGGGCCGTAGGAATCAATCCGCTGACTCATCACATGCCGCCATACCAACACCACGGCTCATGCCCCAAGGAGATGCCCGCCGACTGCCGCCGCGCGCCGTACTGCGCCGGCGGTGCGTGGCCTGAGGCCGTCATGGAGGAGCACCACGGGGCGCGGGTCGCCCAGGCCGTGGCTGCCCGGCTCAAGGCTGCGCTCGACCAGCGGGGCTGGTCTGTCGCTCGGCTGTGGCGCGCGAGTGGCGTCGCCCGCTACACGATCGCGAAGGTGCTGACCGGTGAGGCGTGGCCCGACCTGCTGACCATTGCCAACCTGGAAAAGGCGCTGGACTGCGATCTCTGGCCCGGCCGGAATGTATGAAACGGGCCGCTGTACAGAGCCGCCGGTATGCGGACGTGGGGCACGGAATGGCTATTGGAAGCCGAACATGGGGGGCGGTCATCCCTTCGGGCAAGGGCAGGACCATATTTCGCCGTGCGCTACCGGCCGCCCTCGGCCGCTCGTCAAATGCAACGTGACGCACTGATCCGGCACTGTGGAAGGTTCTAGGTGGGTTCGTCGCCGTTGGCCGTCACCTTGGACTGGACTCCTTGGTGGCGGCCTTCCCTCGAACGCTCTTGATCTTGTCTGCTTCGTTGAGGGAGTTGGCTACTTCCAGCGCTTTGCACTGCCGCAGAGGGTCTTGGGCCATGAGTCTGTCTCGGGCTGTCGCTGCTCAGGATGCCTGATGACCGCCACTCATCCGCGATCTGCATCTGCTTCTTTACCTGACGTACGAGGCGAAGCTCCTGGCGGACCTTGGCCGACCGGCGTCAGCGCAGCTGGTCCGCGATCTGGCGTGCCGCCTCACGGGCGGGGCGGCCGACGCCGATGAGCGTGGCGGAGGCGGGCCCGGTCCAGTCGCCGTAGCCGAGCAGGTGCAGCCGGGGTTCGTCCACTGCTCGGGTTCCCGTGGTGGCGATGTGGCCGCGCGGGCCGCGCAGTCCCAGGGGGGACAGGTGGGAGAGCGCCGGGCGGAAGCCGGTGCACCAGATGATCGCGTCGGCTTCGGCGCGTGTGCCATCGGCCCATTCGGCGCCGCCGGGGATGAGGCGGGTGAACATGGGTGTGGCCTTGAGCAGGCCGTGGTCACGTGCCGCGCGTACCGGCGGGACGGCGACGATGTCACCCAGGGACGCCACTCCACCGGTGTCGGTCCCGCCCGCGTCGAGGGCGCGGCGGCGGGCGGTGGCCGCGTCGAAGAGGGCGCGGCCGTCGATGTCGTCGGCCAGGAAGCGCGGTGGGCGCTGGGTGACCCAGGTCAGCTCGGTGTCGTAAGCGAGGTCGGCGGCGATCTGTGCGCCGGAGTTGCCGCCGCCGACCACGATCACGCGGCGGCCCGCGAAGTCCTGGGGCCTGCGGTATCCGACTGTGTGCAGTTGCTCGCCGCCGAAGTCCCGGCGCCCGGTTACGGCGGGCAGGAAGGGCCGCCACCAGGTGCCGGTCGCGCTGATCACCGCCCGCGCGTGCCACGTCCCGGAGTCGGTCTCCACGCGCAGGACTTCGCCGTCCCGGTGCACGCCCGTGACGCGCACCGGTCGCTGGATCGGCAGGTCGTAGCGCTTCTCGTAGTCGCGCAGGTACGACACGACGTGCGCCGCATCCGGATACTCCTCGCCCTCCTGGGCCGGCATGAGCCACCCCGGCAGCGAGGAGAACGCGGCCGGGGAGAACAGGTGCAGCGAGTCCCAGGTGCGCTGCCAGGCGCCGCCCGGCGTGGACTGGGCGTCGAGGATGACGAAGTCCACGCCGAGGCGGCGCAGGTGGTAGGCGGCGGCGAGACCGGACTGGCCGCCGCCTATGACCACGACCTGGAGCGATTGCTTCACGCGGCGGGCTGTTCGGGAGTGTTCCGGCCCGGCATGAAGATGAGCGCCACTAGGGCCAGTCCCACTACGGCACCGACCAGTTGCATCCCGATGAACGCCGGTACGGAACCCGGCGCGATGCCCGCGAAGGTGTCTGTGAAGGCGCGGCCGATCGTCACCGCCGGGTTGGCGAAGGACGTGGACGAGGTGAACCAGTAGGCGGCGCCGATGTACGAGGCGACGGCCACGGGAGCGAAGCGCAGCCGGTCCGTGCGTGCCAGGCCGAAGATCAGCAGGATCAGGCCGGCAGTCGCGATGACCTCGCCGAGCAACAGGTGTCCCGCCGAGCGGTCATGGGTGGACCACTTGACCAGCGGCTCGCCGAACATCGCGTCCGCAAGTACGGCACCCGCGATCGCGCCGACGATCTGGGCCGGGATGTAAACGGCCGCCTCGCGAAGGGTGACTCCGGCGCCGCCGCGCCGGGCGCTCCACCACTCGGCCAGCGTGACGGTGGGGTTGAAGTGCGCGCCGGACACCGGACCGAGCAGAACGATCAGGACGCCGAGGCCGAAGACCGTGGCGAGCGAGTTGGCCAACAACTGCACGCCGACGTCACGAGTCAGGTCGGTGGCCTGGATACCGGAGCCGACCACGACCGCCACCAGGGCCGCGGTGCCGACCAGTTCGGCAGCGGCCCGCGCGACCAGCGGCGTACGCGGCGGGGTCGCCCCGGGCTCGGGCTGAGGCTTGGCCGCGGTTATGACGGACTCCGCTGCGCTCTCGTGGGTGGCGGTCAACATGACTCCTTGGTGCAGTCGCCTCAAGCGGCGCGGGTCAGGGGCAGGATCGCTTGTTGTCTGCGGCGGTACGAGCGGACTCGGCCAGGTCGGCGAACTGGCCGGCGAGCTGGGCGATGACGTCCGGACGCACCTTGTAGTACGTGAAGCGGCCGCATGGCTCGGTCTCGACGATCCCGGCCTCGCGCAGCACTCTGAGGTGGTTGGAGAGGTTGGTCTGCCTGGCGCCGGTCTCCTCGACCAGGTGCGTGGTGCACAGCGTCTCTTTGGCCAGCAAGGTCACGATTTGGAGCCTGAGCGGGTCGGCCAGCACCCGGATCAGGTCAGTGTCGACTGACGTCATCATGGGCTGATACTGTCACATCAGCGGTGGCTGACACCATCGGGTGCTGATGTGATCCATTCCCGTCCCTGTTGCGAGACAAGAGAGACCTCTGATGTCCGACAAGCCGTCCGTCCTGTTCGTCTGTGTCCACAACGCCGGCCGTTCCCAGATGGCCGCCGCGTGGCTGACCCACCTGGCCGGAGACCGCGTCGAGGTCCGCTCCGCCGGCTCCAACCCGGGCACGGGCGTCAACCCGACCGCCGTCGAGGCCATGCGCGAGGTCGGCATCGACATCTCCGCCGAGGTCCCCAAGATGCTCACCGTGGACGCGGTCAAGGAGTCGGACGTCTGCATCACCATGGGCTGCGGCGACACCTGCCCGGTCTTCCCCGGCAAGCGGTACCTGGACTGGCAGCTCGAGGACCCGGCGGGCCAGGGCGTCGAGGCCGTACGACCCATCCGTGACGAGATCAAGACCCTGGTCGAGGGTCTGATCAAGGAGATCGCCCCGGAGAAGACGGCATGAGCACCGAAGCCGCCGCAATTCCGTCGCAGGGCGGGCCCGCCGAGGACGTACGGGACGTCATCGTCATCGGTTCGGGCCCGGCCGGATACACCGCCGCCCTTTACACCGCCCGCGCTGAGCTCAAGCCGCTGGTCTTCGGCGGCGCCATCTTCGTCGGCGGCGCGTTGACCACGACCACCGAGGTCGAGAACTTCCCCGGCTTTCCGGAGGGCGTCGACGGCCCGGTCCTCATGGAGAACATGCGGGCCCAGGCTGAACGCTTCGGCGCCGAGATGATCGACGACGACATCGTCGCGGTCGACCTGACCGGGGACATCAAGACCGTCACCGACACGGCCGGGACCGTCCATCGGGCCAGGACCGTGATCGTGGCCACCGGGTCCGGCTACCGCAAGCTCGGCCTGCCGCGCGAGGACGAGCTGTCCGGCCGGGGCGTCTCCTGGTGCGCGACCTGCGACGGCTTCTTCTTCCGTGACCGCGACATCGTCGTGGTCGGTGGCGGCGACACCGCCATGGAGGAGGCCACCTTCCTCACCCGCTTCGCCCGCTCAGTCACTGTCGTACACCGCCGCTCGGTCCTGCGCGCCTCCCAGGTCATGCAGAACCGCGCCTTCGCCGACGACAAGATCTCCTTCGCCTTCGACAGCGAGATCGCGGAGATCAAGGAAGCGGACGGCAAGCTCGCCGGGGTCGTGCTCCGTGACGTCCTCACCGGCAAGACCCGCGCCCTCGACGCGACGGGCCTTTTCATCGCGATCGGCCACGACCCGCGCACCGAACTCTTCAAGGGCCAGCTGGAGTTGGATGACTCGGGCTACCTCAAGGTCGCCTCGCCCTCCACGCGTACGAACATCCCCGGCGTCTTCGCCGCGGGCGACGTCGTCGACCACACCTACCGCCAGGCCATCACCGCCGCCGCCAGCGGCTGCGCGTCCGCCCTGGACGCCGAGCGGTACCTCGCCGCCCTGAGCGACACGGGCGCCGGGCAGATCCACGCCGAGGACGACGAGCCGGTCGCGGCCGACGTCTGACCGCCCCTCCCCACCCGCAGGAGACAAGCCCTCATGGCTCTCAAGAACGTCACCGAGGACTCCTTCGAGCAGGACGTCCTCAAGGGCGACAAGCCGGTCCTGGTCGACTTCTGGGCCGCCTGGTGCGGCCCGTGCCGCCAGCTCGCCCCCTCCCTGGAGGCGATCGCTGCCGAGCACGGCGACAAGATCGAGATCGTCAAGCTCAACATCGACGAGAACCCGGGCATCGCCGCGCAGTACGGCGTGATGTCCATCCCGACGATGAACGTCTATCAGGGCGGCAAGGTCGTCCAGACCATCGTGGGTGCCAAGCCCAGGGCCGCGCTGGAGCGCGAGCTCGCCGACCACTTCGGCTGACGAGGACCGACGAGGCCGACGAGGACAAAGACGACGTCCTGCCTGCCCGCGGCGGGGGTGCCGCGCAGCACCCCCGCCGACTCACCGCAGCAGCACACCCGTTTACAGCCTCGGCTGAGGCGGCGCCCCGAGACATCGGTGGCCAGCAAGCGCATCGTCGCGATCGGCGGCAGCGAAGCCGGTATCAGCGCGGCGCTTCGAGCCCGCGCGCTCGACCCGGACAGCGAGGTCACCGTCGTGGCGGCCGACGATTACCCCAACTTCTCGATCTGCGGCATCCCGTACTACGTCTCGGGGAGGTGACGCACTGGAGCAACCTCGCCCATCGCACAGCCGCGGATCTCAAGGCCACGGGCATGCAGGTGCGTACGAACACCGTGGCCACGGCCATCGACGCCGCCGCAAAGCGCCTCGCTGTCCGCCGTGACGATGGGCCGACGGAGGAGCTGTAGTACGACGCCCTGATCGTCGGTCACCGACGACCAGCGGCTGCGCGTCGCTGTCGTTCTCCCTGCCGCCGGACATGAGCACCGGCGACAGCCCGGCCGCCGAGATCGACGGCACCGGAAAGCTGCCGAGCGACGGAGAGTTCGACGGCACCGGCGAGTGGATCCCGCTCGCGACGGGCGACGTCTCGCACGTACCGGGCATGACCGCCGCGGAGGTGTACGTCTTCACGCGCCTGGCCGCGGACAAGGCGGGCGCCACCAAGATGGACCGTCCGGAGGACGTAGAGCCCCACCCGTACACCGGCCGCGTCTACGTCGCGCTCTCCAACAACAAGGACCGCGGCGCCGCGGGCAAGGCCGGACCGGACGAGGCCAACCCGCGCACCGGCAACAAGCACGGTCAGATCCTGGAACTGGAGGAGCGCGGCTCCGACGCCGCCGCCAAGACCTTCCGGTGGAAGCTCCTGCTGGTCTGCGGTGACCCCGAGGACCCCTCCACGTACTTCGCCGGCTTCGACAAGTCCCAGGTCAGCCCGATCTCCTGCCCGGACAACGTGGCCTTCGACGAGTACGGCAACCTGTGGATTGCCACTGACGGCGCCGCCCTGGGCTTCCACGACGGCCTCTTCGCCGTCCCGGTCAAGGGCGCCGAGCGCGGACACGTGCAGCAGTTCCTGTCGATGACGAAGGGCGCCGAGTGCTGCGGCCCCATCATCACAAGGGACCGCATCCTGGTCGCGCCGCAGCACCCGGGCGAGACCGACGGTGCCACCGCGGAGAATCCGGGTTCGCGCTGGCCCGACGGAACGGGCAGCATTCCGCGGCGGCCGTCGGTCGTGACGGTGTGGGAGCAGAAGCGCCGGTAGCCCCGGCGTGGTCGCCTGCCTGGCAGTCGTCGGCTGCCGGGCAGGGCCCGCAACGTCCCGCTGAACCACCAAGCGGCGCGGGATACCTGGCTCCCATTGCGGCGTGCCTAACGGGGACACGGTCTCCTGGCGGCGGGCCAGGCGGCCGTCGGCCATCGCGGTGCTTCAGCAGACCCAGATGCGAGGGGCTGAGCAGCCAGGCCGCTGCCACCCAGCGGCGCCCCGGTTCGCGGTCCCGGGCCGGGGCGAACAGGCCGTGCAGGACGGTGAGCTGGGTCGGCGTCCGGGGCCGGCGGGCCGCCTGTCGCACCGACCGGTCAGCGGCCGGCCACAGGAAATGCGCGACGGCGTACGGTCTCCAGCGACCCTCTGGCACCAACCCCAGCAGGGCGTTGGTCGCCGCGGGCCTCGTATGTTCACCAGCGGGAGTTCGCGCTGCAGGGCGGCGCGGATACGAGGGCCTGGGTGATGGTGAGCGTGCTCGTCAGGATAAGCAGAGGGCCGCCGCGTACCGAGGGGTGGTACGGGGCGGCCCACATACTGAGCTGCAGGGCTCGGATCAGTCGAGCGCCTTCGCGGTCTTCGGCTCCGGGTCCGGCAGGCCGTCCTTGCGGCGCCGGACGAAGTCCAGGAAGGAGTTCATCTCGCGCTTGACGATGGGGGCGAGCAGGTAGAGGCCGATGATGTTGAACACCGACAGCAGGAAGAGCGCCGAGTCGGCCAGGCTGATCAGTGTGTCGAGGGAGAGCAGGGAGCCCGCGACGACGAACAGGCTCCAGATGGCCTTGAAGATGATCTCGCTGGTCTGGCTCTTGCCGAAGAGGTACGTCCACGCCTTGAGGCCGTAGTAGCCCCAGGTCAGGATCGTGGAGAAGGCGAACAGCAGCACCGCGATGGTCAGCATGTTCGGGAACCAGGGCAGTACGGTCTCGAAGGCGTCGGAGGTGATGGTGACGCCGCCGACGTCCTCGCCCGCGCGGGCCTCGGCCCAGCTGGCCGGGTCGGCGATGGCGATGGTCAGCGCGGTCATGGTGCAGATGACGACCGTGTCGATGAACGGCTCCAGCAGGGCGACCAGACCCTCGCTCGCGGGATGCTTCGTCTTGACCGCGGAGTGGGCGATCGGGGCCGAGCCCAGACCGGCCTCGTTGGAGAAGGCGGCGCGCTGGAAGCCGACGATCAGGGCGCCGATCACACCGCCGGTGACACCGTCGGCCTCGAACGCGCCCTTGATGATGCCCTGGAACGCGTCGGGCACCGCGGTGATGTTCACCAGGATGACGGCCAGGCAGGCCACGATGTACATGCCGGCCATGGCCGGGATCAGCTTGCTGGTGACCGAGGCGATGGAGCGGATGCCGCCGAGCAGGACGAGGCCGACCAGCGCGGCGACCACCAGGCCGAAGAGGATGGCACCAGCGGAGGAGGCCATGAAGCCGTCCTCGCCGCCGAAGGTCGAAGCGACCTGCGAGTAGCTCTGGTTGGTCTGGAACAGGTTGCCGCCGAAGAGGCCGAAGAAGAGGATCATGATGGAGGCCAGGACGGCGAGCACCTTGCCGAACTTGGCGCCGCCGCTGCCGAAGCGCTCGGCGAGCCCCTTGGGCAGGTAGTGCATCGGACCGCCGGAGACGGTGCCGTCCTCGTGCTCCTCGCGGTACTTCACGCCGAGGGTGACCTCGACGAACTTGGTCGCCATGCCGAGCAGGCCGCACAGGATCATCCAGAAGGTGGCGCCGGGGCCGCCGATGGAGACGGCGACGGCGACACCGGCGATGTTGCCGAGGCCGACGGTGCCGGAGACGGCGGCGGTCAGCGCCTGGAAGTGGTTGACCTCACCGGGCGAGCCCTCCTCGTCGTACTTGCCCCGCACGACGTCGATGGCGAGCTTGAACTTGCGTACCTGGATCAGCCCGAACCATGTGGTGAAGATCAGACCCGCGATGACGAGCCAGGCGACGATGAGCGGAAGGTCGGTGTCGCCGACGGGCACGGCGTAGAAGACGATCTCGCTGACTTTGGTGGCGACGGGTTCGAAGAAGTCGCTGACGGCGTCGTCGATGGATGTGGTGATGGACTCAAGTGACATCTGGCGTACCTCGGTGGGGCGGGGACGTGTTGGTGTGGTGCAGCAGTGGGGACGGATAAGGGGACGGTGTACACATGGCAAAGGCCGCACCATGAAGGAATTGGGAAGTCGTATCACGTTCTCTACGCGGCCTCGAGTGACCCAAGTCACGCAAAGGCGCCCCTGGGGCATAAACCCCAGGGGCGGTAATGCGATCGTTATCCGGATTTGAGCGCCCGCTGAGAGAACGCAACCTGAAAACGGCTTGACGGGTCAGTAGACAAAGGTGTGGACGGTCATGACCACGTGGAGTCCCCAGGTCACGGCATGATCGCCTCCTGAAGCTCACCCGGCCACAGATGCGCCATCACCATCGGCTTGCGCGGATCGTCGTCCGGCGGCCGGGTGAGGAGGCCGGTGCCCTCCTCGCCGACGACGTCGAGCCGGGAGCCGGTCACGAGCCGCACGTCGTTGAGGGCGCCCAGCCTGGACGTTCCCCTGCCACCTGCGGACTTCCCTCGGACGAGAGGTGATCTTCCTCGCGGCTTACATTCTGTGGGTAAAGTTGACGTAAAGGTGTGAAGCGGTCGCTTACGGTGCGTTGTACCAGTACGCCCCCGCTCGTTCGGCAGAGTTTCCCTATCCCAGGGGTACCGCGGCTGCCCCGTATCGGGGTCCAATGGTGAGAGTCAAGCCCTTCGCACCCGCACCGGTCAGAAGAGGCGCCCAATGGATCTATGGCTGATCTGGTTGATCATCGCAGCTGTGTTGGCAGTTGCGGAAATCTTCACCCTTACTGCTGCGCTCGGAATGCTGAGTGCGGCGGCGTTGCTCACGGCGGGGTCCGCCGCGGTCGGGCTGCCGCTGCCCTTCCAGTTCTTGGTTTTCACCATCGTCGCCACGGTCACCGTGCTTTTCGTGCGCCCCATTGCGTTGCGCCACGTGCTCCAGCCCCAAGTGGCGCGATTCGGTGTAGATGCACTGGTGGGCAGGGCTGCCTATGTCGTCTCGGAGGTGACGGGCCTGGGCGGCAGGGTCCGTATCGACGGCGAGGAGTGGACGGCTCGCGCCTACGACGAGACGCTGGTGATTCCTGCTGGAAAGACCGTTGACGTCATCGAGATCAGCGGCGCCACCGCGATCGTCTACCCACGGGACTGAAACCATGGATACCTCGGCGTTCTTGATTGCCGGCCTGATCGTCGCGCTGATCGCGGTTTTCACCGTGGTGCGGGCGGTCCGTATCGTGCCCCAGGCGCGCGCTCGTAATGTCGAGCGACTCGGCCGCTACCACCGGACCCTGAACCCCGGCCTCAACCTCGTGATCCCTTATATCGACCGTGTTCATCCGGTGATCGACCTGCGGGAGCAGGTTGTCTCCTTCAAACCGCAGCCGGTCATCACCGAGGACAATCTGGTCGTCGAGATCGACACCGTCCTGTATTTCCAGGTCACCGACCCGCGAGCGGCTTTCTATGAGATCGCGAGTTTCCTTCAGGCGGTTGAGCAGCTCACCGTCACCACTCTGCGCAACGTCGTGGGATCCATGGACCTGGAAAAGACTCTGACCTCCCGGGACACCATCAACAGCCAGCTCCGTGGCGTGCTGGACGAGGCCACCGGCAAGTGGGGGCTGAGGGTCAACCGGGTGGAGATCAAGGCCATCGACCCTCCGCAGTCCATCAAGGACGCGATGCAGAAGCAGATGCGTGCCGAGCGGGACAAGCGGGCCGCCATTCTCGGGGCCGAGGGGCAACGCCAGTCGCAGATTCTCACCGCCGAAGGCGACAAGCAGGCCGCTGTCCTGCGCGCGGAGGGTAACCGCACCGCTGCGATCCTCCAGGCCGAGGGCCGGTCCCGGGCCATCGACGAGGTTTTCCAGGCCGTGCATCGCAACGACCCCGATCCCAAGCTGCTCGCCTACGAGTACCTCCAGATGCTGCCCCAACTCGCGCAAGGCTCGGGCAGCACTTTCTGGGTGATCCCCAGCGAGGTCACCTCCGCGCTCCAGGGCGTGTCCCGCGCCTTCAGCGAGGTGCTGCCACAATCGCCGGCCACCCGCGAGAAGCCTTCGGACGACAGCGCCGCCCAGGCCGCCGACGACACGGCTCAGGCCGCGGAAGCCGCTGCCGCCGCCCTCGCCGACGCGGCCAAGGCCGATCGCGTCGCCTCCGACGCCCTCCCGTCCCACCCCCTCGCTGACCAGGGGTGACAATTGCCGAGCATCCATAACGTCATCGGCCGCCGTAGGGCATGATCGCCTGGAGGTTGCGGGTGCCCCCGGTTCCCGGCTGCCGTGACGAGGGCCAGTCGCGGGAAGGAGTCAGGACCCTTCCGGTCGGCTGAGCAGCTGTGCCCCGAGGACGGCCCGCACTTGGTGGGCATCATCACCGCGCGGGACGTCTCCCAGATCGTCCAGCGCCACGCACTCCGCGGCACGGAGAGCCGGTGAGCAGGGCGGGCATCCAACGGGCGGCCCAGGCCAATGTGCCGCGCCCGTCGGCGTACGAGCCTGCCCACCCACCTCATGGGACGCACCGGAGTGCCGGTGGTCCGGTGCAGTGCCCGTCGAGCAGTGAACGGAGCGTAGGGCACAGGGGTGCGGGTGCCGCCGGTTTCCATGACGCAGACGGGCACATCTCCCGCCGCCTTTCGACTTGACTGGTCGATGCGGACGGTGAAGGGCTGCGGCGGGTCGCCGGGCAGCTCCGCGGCCTGCATCATGCCGAAGCCTCGGTCGATTCGCTCAGGGTGCGGTTCGGACGGCCTCGGTTAAGGTAGCCCGCTGGGTCTTGGCTGTGGATGCTGATGGATCCTTTACCGAACGTTGGCGGGGCAGGAAGGCGGGGGTGTGGCGAAACGCGCGGTGCGGATAATGCAGTCGCTCTTGGCGGCGCATCCCGCTCGTACGGTGGTCATGGCTTTCGCGGCGGTGATCCTGCTGGGGACGGTGCTGCTGATGCTGCCCGTCGCCGCAGAGGACGGCCGGAGCGCCGATGCGGTGACGGCGCTGTTCACGGCCACGTCCGCGGTATGCGTGACGGGTCTGGTCGTGGTGGACACCGGCACGTACTGGAGTGGCCTCGGCGAGGGCGTGATCCTCGTGCTGTTCCAGATCGGCGGCTTCGGCATCATGACGATGGCCTCGCTGCTGGGTCTGCTGATCTCCGGAAAACTGCGGCTGCGGATGCAGCTGACCGCACAGGCGGAGACCAAGAGCCTGGACATCGGCGATGTGCGGCGGGTGCTGCTCGGGGTCGCCGGATGCACGCTCGCGGTGGAACTCGCGGTGGGCGCGATGCTGGCACTGCGGCTGCGCTTCGGCTACGCCGAGTCCATCTGGGACGCCACATATCTGGGGTTCTTCCATGCCGTGTCGGCGTTCAACAACGCCGGGTTCGGACTGCACGCCGACAGCCTCACGAAGTACGCGCAGGATCCGTGGATGACGCTGCCCGTCGCCGCGGCCGTGATTCTCGGAGGAATCGGTTTTCCTGTGCTGCTGGAGCTGCTGCGGCACCGCAACCGGGCCCGCGCCACGGGCCGGCGGCGCTGGTCGCTGCACTTCCGGCTGACGGTGATCACCACGGCCGTGCTGTTGTTCGCCGGGACGCTGCTGACGTGTGTGCTGGAGTGGACGAACCTGGACACGCTGGGCTCGTTCGACTGGGACAAGAAGATCCTCGCGGGCTTCTTCCACTCGGCGATGTCGCGTACCGCGGGGTTCAACGGTGTCGATGTCGGGGCGATGACGGATGCGACGCTGCTGCTGACCTGCATGCTGATGTTCATCGGCGGCGGCAGCGCGGGCACTGCGGGCGGCATCAAGGTCAGCACCTTCGCGGTGCTGGGTGCGGCAATGCTCGCCGAGGTGCGCGGTGAGCCCACGTCCGCGGTGATGGGCCGCAGGCTCGCGCCGCATGTGCTGCGGCAGGCGCTGACCGTGGCGCTGGCCGGCGTGGGCTTCGTGATGACGGCGACGCTGGCCCTGCTCGCCGTGGTCGACAAGCCCTTCGAGGAGGTGCTGTTCGAGTCGGTCTCGGCCTTCGGCACGGTGGGGTTGTCCACCGGCATCACCGCTGACCTGCCGACCGTCGGCCGTCTGATCGTCATCCTGCTCATGTTCGTCGGCCGGCTCGGCCCGGTCACCCTGGTCTCGGCGCTTGCCCTGCGCGAGCGCAAGCGCCGCTACGAGCTACCCGAGGAGCGACCTGTCATTGGCTAACTTCCTGCACTCCCTGCGCCGTCGCCGCCACAAGCGCCTCGCCGAGCACGCCGCCGCCTCCGGCCACGGTGACCAGCGCGTGGCCGTGATCGGCCTCGGCCGCTTCGGCAGCTCGCTGGCCCATGAGCTGATCCGGCGCGGCTGGGACGTTCTCGGCGTCGACACCGACCCGCACCTCGTCCAGCGGATCAGCGACGATCTCACCCACGCGGCGGTCGCCGACTGCACCGACCCCGAGACGCTGCGCCAGCTCGGCGTGCACGAGTTCAGCAGCGCCGTGGTCGGCATCGGCACCGACATCGAGGCCAGCATCCTGATCGCCTCCAACCTGCTGGAGGCGAATGTGCCCAACATCTGGGCCAAGGCCATCAGCCGTCAGCACGGCCAGATCCTCGAACGCCTGGGCGTGCACCACGTCGTCCTGCCCGAGCACGAGATGGGTGAGCGCGTCGCCCACCTGGTGACCGGCCGGATGCTCGACTTCATCGAGTTCGACGACGACTACGCCCTGGTGAAGACCGTCGCCCCGGCCATCTCCACCGGCCTGCCGCTCGGCGAGAGCCAGGTGCGCAGCAAGTACGGGGTGACGGTCGTCGGCATCAAGCGGCCGGGCGAGGGCTTCACCTATGCCACCGCCGAGACGGTCATAGAAAAGGGCGATGTCATCGTCGTCACCGGCAAGATCCGCGATGTGGAGTCCTTCGCCGAACTCAGCTGAGTCCTCCTTCTGGGCAGGGGCCGTGGCGACGGCATCGCCGGACCGGCGATCCCTCCTCCGACGGCCGTGGGCGGACAGGCCGGGAGCCGGTGCGCACATGCGCACATGACCAGTCCCGATCAGCTGTCACGAGGTGATGTGGGCGGGCAGGTCGGGAGCTGCGGGTGGGCGGCCCGGGGTGCTCTTGAGGGTGAGGACCATGGTCATGCCGCCGCCGGGGGTGTCCTCGGCGGTGAGGGTGCCGCCCATGGCTTCGGCGAAGCCGCGGGCGACGGCGAGGCCGAGGCCGACTCCGGCGCCGCGCGGGGCATCCCCGTACCGTTGGAACGGCTCGAAGATCCTCTCCTTGGCCTTGTCGGGCACGCCGGGGCCGCGACCTTCTCCAGCGAGGTACGGCGGGCGGAGACCACCAGGATCGGCACCCGGGCCCGACCGCGCATGGCTCTGATGAGGTCGATGCCGTCCGTGTCCGGCAGCCCGAGGTCGAGCAGCACCACATCCGGGGGGTGGGCGGCGGCCGACCGCAGGGCCGTGGCGCCGTCGGAGGCGGTGCCGACCTCGTACATCCGCGCCTTCAAACTGAGCGTCAGAGCCCGGACGATCCGCGGATCGTCCTCGACCACGAGTACGCGGGTCATCGAGGTGCCTCCGGCTTGTGTTCCTCATCGGTATTGAACAGCGACTCGACGAGTTCCAGGCGCAGTCGCTCCATGTCCTTGCGGAGCAGCACGGGTACCTGTCCGTTCCACGCCTCCGCCGCGTCATCCAGCGCCTCGGCGAAGGCTGCGCGTGCCCGCCGTCCCATGACGGCCATGGCGACGGGGAGCAGCAGGCGGGCGAAGGAGCGGCCCGTGACTCGTACCTTGACGGTGACTCGCCAGCGCCCGTCCTTGGCCGGACGCGGTACGACCGTCGCCGTGGCGCGGGTGAGCGGGTGGTGGAGGGTACCGGTGACGGGTGGGGCCGTGGGGCGGCCGAGGCCCGCGGCGGAGGGCCACCACGTGCCGAGGTCGAGGTGAAGGCGCCCGCTGCCGCTGATGTACTTCGTCCATTTGCCGCCGCTTGCCCGCATCTTCCCTGAGAGTTCCGCCTCCCGTGGCCGTTCGACGCTGGTGAGCCTGAGCGCGCAGGCCATGTGTGTGGGGTTGGGGGAGTCGTCGCCGAGGGTGACGATCTCCAGGGCCGTCTCCCGCCGCCGGTCCCAGGCCAGCACCGTGAGCGTCGCGTCGAGATCCGGCTCCCCGTCCTCGTCGCTCTCGGGGTGGTATCGGGCGCCTGGTTGCAGATGGCGTCCCTCGCCCAAGAGCAGTTCCGGCAGCGGACGACCGTCGGGCAGCCGCAGCCGCGCCCCGTCATCTTCGAGACTCTCTGCGAGGTCGTGGAGCATGAGGACGCATGACTCGAACCAGTGGCGGGGTACGGGGGCGAGTGTCACCGTGTGCTGAAAGCGGGCCATGCGCCAAGCGTGGCCGTCCGACGGCGCCGGGTCAGGGGGGCGGCCGGGCAGCGACGAGCCCGGTTTGGTTGCCGGTTTCCGGGCCTTCGCGCCGGTGTTCCAGGTGATCCGGCGATTGTCTGTTCAGTCGGTACGGGCCGCCGTGTTCGCCGAGCCGGCGGGCGGGTTTGCCGCGTCGGCCGACCGCGCCCAGAGTGCGGGCGGGCTTCATTTCCTGGGCCGGACTGCGCGGCGCCGGTAGGTGCGTGGGTGCGTGGTGAGGCGTGTCAGGAGGGCGACGCTCGTCTCCTGGAGTTCTCCTGCATCTTGATGCGCCGGTGACGCTTTCTTAGCTGGGACCGGCATCGAGGCTCGGGAGAATACTGCCGGGTTCCGGCAATGCGGGGGCGGGTCTCCCGCAGGCAAGATGTCCCCAGGGGGAGCCACAGGCAGCCCCGGTGCTCGATACCGGCAGGGACGTCGGTCCCGGCACCGGGGCCCGGTCCTCCCCACAGGCCAGGTGTGATGACGTGATGAGCGGGGGTGGACATGCGGGCCTTTCTTGAAGCGGCTACCGGCTTTCCCACCCTCTTGTTCACCGCCGCCCTCGTCGTGGTCGTCGGATTCTGGGTTCTCGTCGCTTTCGGCGCGGCCGGCTCCGACAGCTTCGACGCGGATGCGGATGCGGACCTCGATGCCTGGGGCATGGGCGGGGTGCCGGTGGCGGTCGCGTTCTCACTGCTGACCGTGCTCGCCTGGTTCCTCAGTCTGGGTACGGCGATCCTGCTGGATGCGTACGTGCCTTCGGGCATCCTCGGCGGGCTGCTGCGCCTGGTTGTGCCGCTCGGGGTGCTGCTCGCCGCCTGGCGGCTGACCCGCCTGCTCGTACGGTCGCTGCGCCACCTCTTCCCCGACGAACCCGAGCCTCCCCGGCACACCGAGGCCCGCATCGGCGACGGCACGACATTGCCGGATGCCGCCCACGACGTCGAGGAACCCTTGCGCCCCATGCCGCATGCGGCCGTGCTCCACTCTCGAGATCGCGCCGACGCGCTCTGTCCGCGGGATCGCGCTGCCTGAGCCGCGTCGCCATCCGGAAGCGCCCCGGCGCCTTCCGCCCTCATCAATCAACTCCCTTATGCCTCAAGGACGTATGCCATGGATGCCATGACTATGGGTATCGGCGTGCTCGTCGCCGTTGTCCTGCTCGCCACGCTCGCCCTGTTGTTCGTCTTCTCCCGGCTGTTCCGCAAGGTGGAGCAGGGCAAGGCGCTGATCGTCTCGAAGATGCGGAAGGTCGATGTGACCTTCACCGGGCAGGTCGTGCTGCCCGTGCTGCACAAGGCCGAGGTGATGGACATCTCGGTGAAGACCATCGAGATCACGCGGGCCGGCCGGGACGGGCTGATCTGCCGGGACAACATCCGCGCCGACATCCGTATCTCGTTCTTCGTACGGGTCAACAAGACCGCCGAGGACGTCATCAGGGTCGCCCAGGCGATCGGCACGGCGCGGGCCAGCGACAAGGACACGCTGCAGGAGCTGTTCAACGCGAAGTTCTCCGAGGCGCTGAAGACGGTCGGCAAGCAGATGGACTTCACCGACCTCTACACCAAGCGCGAGGAACTGCGCTTCCGGATCATCGAGATCATCGGTATCGACCTCAACGGCTACAGCCTGGAGGACGCGGCGATCGACTACCTGGAGCAGACGCCGCTCTCCCAGCTCGACCCGGCCAACGTCCTGGACGCGCAGGGCATCCGCAAGATCACCGAGCTGACGGCCATCGAGCACGTGCGCACCAACGAGTTCCAGCGCACCGAGGAGAAGGAGATCACCCGGCAGAACGTCGACGCCCGGGAGGCCATCCTCGAACTGGAACGCCGCCAGGCCGACGCCGAGATCAAGCAGAAGCGGGAGATCGACACCGTACGGGCCCGGGAAGAGGCCGAGACGGCACGGGTGATGGAGGAGGAGCGGCTGCGGTCGCAGGGTGCCTTCCTGAAGACCGAGGAGCAGCTGGGCATCCAGCGCGAGAACCAGGCCCGTGAGGTGGCCGTCGCGCAGAAGAACCGCGAGCGGGTCATCGCCATCGAGAACGAGCGCATCGAGAAGGACCGTCTCCTCGAAGTCATCGCCCGGGAGCGGGAGACGCAGCTGACGCGGATCTCCGCCGAGAAGGAGGTCGAGGCGGAGAAGCGGGAGATCGCCGAGGTCATCCGGGAGCGGGTCGCGGTGGACCGTACGGTCGCCGAGCAGGAGGAGTCCATCAAGAAGCTGCGCGCCGTGGAGGAGGCCGAGCGCGGACGGCAGGCCGTGATCATCGCCGCCGAGGCTCAGGCGCAGGAGAAGCTGGTCAAGGACATCAAGGCGGCGGAGGCGGCCGAGCAGGCGGCCACGCACCGCGCGGCCGAGCAACTCACACTGGCGGAAGCAGGGTTGAAGGCCGCCGACCTGGACGCGCAGGCCAAGCTGAGGCTCGCCGAGGGCATCCAGGCCGAGGCGGCGGCCGAAGGACTCGCTGCCGTCCAGGTCCGCGACAAGGAGGCCGAGGTCATCGAGAAGGCCGGCCTCGCGGAGGCGGAGGCCACCGAGGCACGCCTCAAGGCGGAGGCCGAGGGTGCACGGGCGAAGGCCCTCGCCGAGGCCGAGGCGATCGGCGGCAAGCTGAAGGCCGAGGCGGCCGGGCTGACCGAGAAGGCCGCCGCGATGGCCGCCCTCGACGACGCGTCCCGCGGCCACGAGGAGTACCGGCTGCGCCTGGAGGCCGAGAAGGACATCCGGCTGGCCGGCCTGGACGTGCAGCGGCAGGTCGCCGAGGCACAGGCCACGGTGCTGGCGACCGGCCTGGAGAACGCCGACATCAACATCGTCGGCGGGGAGTCCGTCTTCTTCGACCGCCTCGTCTCCTCGATCGCGCTCGGCAAGAGCGTCGACGGCTTCGTCCAGCACTCCGAGACCGCGCAGGCGCTCGCGGGGCCCTGGCTGGACGGCACGTCGAGCTTCACCGACGACCTGAGCCGCGTCCTCGGCTCGGTCTCCACGGCCGACGTGCAGAACCTGACCGTCTCCGCGCTCCTGATGAAGCTGATGAACACGGGCGGAGCCAACGCCGGCCGACTGGAGCAACTCATGGACCGGGCGGGCGAACTGGGCCTGGCCGACCTGCCGCTCGCCGAGCTCAACGGCGGCGTCAAGGCCTGATCACCCGCCCCACGGGTCCGGAGCCGCCGCACAGGGGACGGCAGCTCCGGACCCCGCTCATTGAAGGGAAGCTGGACCATGGCAACCGGCCTGGACACCGGTACGTACGACGCGCTCGACACCGGCACGTACGAAGTGCTGCGCGACCGCCTCGCCGCGCAGGCCACCGAGCTCGCCCGGCGTGCCGAGGCGCTCAACGCCCGCCGCACCGAGGAGTTCGGCTCGACGCGGCTCGAACTCACCGGCACCGAGCGCATCCGCACCGAGCACAATTGCGTTCCGCGCGACATCGTCGCCGTCGGCGACCACCTGCTGTTCGGCTACAACGTGTTCCTCGGCCTCAAGCCGGAGACGACGGTGGCCGACGTCTTCGCGCTGCACGACCACGACCTGAACCGGCTGCCCGAGGACACCGTCCCAGGTCTCCTCGACGACCCGGCGTTCGTCAGGGAGTTCGCGGCCCTCTACCGCTACTACCGTCAGGCCCACCTCCTCCAACTGCGCCGAACCGACGGCAAGTTGCTGGCCGTGTTCCAGACCGGGGAGAAGGCCGGGGACATCCGTGTCCTGCGCTGGGCGCTGTCCGACGACGGCCGGGCGACCTTCCTGGACGCGCGCGGCGAGCGCGATCACGTCTTCCCGCCCTCCCACGACTTCGAGTGGACCGACGCGACCCGCGAGGACCACGTCCTCGGCCGCCACCCGCACGTGTCCGTCCAGGGCGAGGTGTTCGTCGAGACGGTCGGCGGCACCCTCACCGTCAAGATCGAGGACAACACCGAGACCGGGGAGGGGGTTTACGCCGAGCCGGTCGCCGAGCCGCTGCAGTCCCTCGCCGACGCGGACATCGCCCACGCGCGCGTGGGCGCCCTGATTCCCACCGGTACCTGGTGTTCAACACCCTCACCAAGGCGGTCGTACGCCTCGACGGCATCGGGCAGGCCTGCCGCCGCCTGCCCGAGGACCAGGGGATCGTCTTCCCGGGCGGCTACTGCCTGGCCGCGGGCGCGTACAAGACCTTCGACGGCACGGACACGGCCGACCTGGAGTTCGAGCGCGTGGTCCGCTCGCCCAACGGCGAGGACGTGCTGTTCGCGTTCCATGCGCGCGTGGAGGGCCGCAGTCTGCTGCTGCCCTACAACATGATCCGCAAGGAGGTCGCCACCCCGCTGTCCTGCCACGGCTGGGCACTGTTCGACGACGGCACGCTCATGGTCCTGCGCGCCGACAGCGACGAGCCGCAGCGCGTGCACCCCATCCAGCTGTGGCGTTCCCCGTACGTCTCCGACACGCACGCCGCCACCGAACCCACCGGCACCGGACCGCTGGCCCGCGTCGGCAACGCCGACCTCGTACGCGGCATCTCCGACTGCCTGTCCGTCACGCGCGCCGTCGCTGAGACGACCCCGACGACCGAGGTGTACGCGGCGCTGTCCGCCGCGTGCGTCCGGGCGGCGGACTCGTACCACTGGCTGGGCGACCCCGAACTCGGTGATCTACGCGCTCCGTTGGAGCAGGTGCGGGTCACCGCCGAGCAGGTGCTGGCCGAATTCGAGACCGTCCAGGAGCTGACCCGGCAGGCCGCCGACGCGCTGGGGGAGGCAGCCACGCGCATCGCCTCGCTCGTACGGCGCCTGCGGGGCGAGGCGCCACGGGACGCCGCCGCCTGGGTGAGCGGCCTGACCGAACTGCGCCACTCCCAGGGGCATCTGCTGACCCTGAAGGAGATGCGGTACGCGGACACCGCCCGCATCGACGAACTCGCCGCCGATGCCGAGGCGGACCTGGCCACGTTCGGGCAGCGCGCCGTCGCCTTCCTGGCCCGCGAGGACGCCTTCACCGGCCACCACCAGGACCTCGAGCAACTCGTCGCGGAGGCAGAGTCGATCACCACCGTCGCCGAGGCCGCACCCGTCACGGCCCGCCTCGACGAACTGACCGACGGGCTGCAGACGGTCACCGAGGTCGTCGCCGGACTCGACATCGGCGACGCCACGGTCCGTACGTCCATCCTGGAGCGCATCGCCGAGGTCCTGGGCGGCGTCAACCGCGCCCGCGCCATACTCGACGCTCGCCGCCGCGAACTCCTCGACCACGAGGGGCGCGCCGAGTTCGCCGCCGAGTTCGCGCTCCTCGGCCAGTCCGCCGCCGGCGCGCTCACGGCCGCCGACAGCCTGGAGTCCTGCGACGAGCAACTCGCCCGTCTGCTCGTCCAGTTGGAGAACCTGGAAGCCCGCTTCGCCGACTTCGACGACTTCCTCGGCGAGCTGGCGGACAAGCGCACCGAGGTCTACGAGGCGTTCTCCGCACGCAAGCAGACCCTCGCCGACGCCCGCGCCCGCCGGGCCGAACAGCTCGCCGCCGCGGCGTCCCGGGTCCTGGAGACCGTGGCACGCCGCGCCGCCACGCTCGCCGACACCGACGCGGTCAACACCTACTTCGCCTCCGACCCGATGGTCGCCAAGGTCCGGCGTACGGCGGACGAGCTGCGCGAACTGGGCGACCGGGTGCGCGCGGAGGAGCTGGACGGCAGGCTGAAGGCCGCCCGTCAGGAGGCGTCCCGCGCCCTGCGCGACCGCACCGACCTGTACGCGGACGGCGGCCGCACCATCCGTCTGGGCCGCCACCGCTTCGCCGTCAACACCCAGCCGCTCGACCTCACGCTGGTCCCGCACGACGGCGGTCTCGCCTTCGCCCTCACGGGCACGGACTACCGCTCACCGGTGACGGACCCGGAGTTCGCGGCCACCCGCCCGTACTGGGACCGGCCGCTGCCCTCCGAGTCCCCCGAGGTCTACCGGGCCGAACACCTCGCCGCCCGGCTTCTGGACGAGCACGGCCCGGCCGCACTGGCCCAGGCCGACGACCTCGCCGCCCTGGTACGGCAGGCCGCGGAGGCGTCGTACGACGAGGGCTACGAGCGTGGCGTCCACGACCACGACGCGACCGCTATCCTCGCGGCGCTGCTGCGGCTGCACGAGGGAGCGGGCCCGCTGCGGCACCGGTCTGCCGCCCGCGCCGCCGCCCACCTCTTCTGGGCCCACGGCACCGCTGACGACGAGCGCGCGGCCTGGACTCGCCGCGCCGTGTCGCTGGCCCGCGCCCGCGACACCTTCGGGCTCGCCCCCGCGATCGCCGACTTCGAGAGGGAGCTGGCGGAGTCGATCGGCGCGTGGGCCGGGACGCGTGCCGCGTTGGCGGGCTCCGTGGCCGCCGCGGGTGCGACGCGGAGTGGGCCGAGCGCCGAAATCGGCGCGGTAGCCGGTCCCGCCACGGTGGGGAGCGTGCAGACCGGACCCGCCACGGCCGGTGGGACGCCGACCGGGCACGCCGACCAAGCGCTCGCCGCCGCGTACCTCTTCGAGGAGCTGACCAGCGGCCCCGACGGGTTCGTCATCAGCTCGGCCGCGCGCACACTCCTCGACAAGTTCCGCCGTGCGGTGGGCTCTTCGGCGTACGACGAGGACCTCGCCGCACTCGACGACCTCACCGCACGCCGCCAGCTGGTGGAGGCGTGGCTGTCCGCGTACACCTCCGCCACCGGCACGGACCTCGACCCCGGTGACCTCGCCGAGGCCGTGGCCGCCGAACTCTGCCCCGACCTGACGCGCTACGAGTCCGACGCGCCGCTGACCGAGACGGTCGAGGGACTGCTGGGCTCCCACCCGCGCATCACCGGCCGTACGCTCACGGTCCGCATCGACGAACTCCTCGCCCGCACCGGCGATTTCCGTACCCGCGACGTGCCCGGCCACCGCGCCTACCAGCGGCAGCGCACGGCCCTGGTCGCCGCCGAGCGGTCCCGTGTCCGACTGGACGAGTACCGCCCGCGAGTGATGACCGCGTTCGTCCGCAATCGCCTCATCGACGAGGTGTACCTCCCGCTCATCGGCGACAACCTCGCCAAGCAGCTCGGCACGACCGGTGACGGCAAGCGGACCGACAGCGGAGGTCTGCTGCTGCTCATCTCGCCGCCCGGCTACGGCAAGACGACGCTCATGGAATACGTCGCCGACCGCCTCGGTCTTGTCCTGGTCAAGGTCAACGGCCCGGCCCTCGGGCACGCGGTCACCTCGCTCGACCCGGCCGAGGCCCCGAACGTCACCGCCCGCCAGGAGATCGAGAAGATCAACTTCGCGCTGGAGGCGGGCAACAACACACTCCTGTACCTCGACGACATCCAGCACACCTCGCCCGAGCTGCTGCAGAAGTTCATCCCGCTGTGCGACGCCACGCGCCGTATCGAGGGCGTAAGGGACGGCCAGCCGCGCACCTACGACCTGCGCGGCAAGCGCTTCGCGGTCTGCATGGCGGGCAACCCCTACACCGAGTCGGGCAGCCGCTTCCGCGTCCCGGACATGCTCGCCAACCGTGCCGACGTATGGAACCTCGGTGACGTCCTGACCGGCAAGGAGGACGCCTTCGCGGTCAGCTTCATCGAGAACGCCCTGACCGCGACCGCGGTCCTGGCGCCCCTCGCGGGCCGCGACCGCGCCGACCTCGACCTGCTGATCCGGCTGGCCTCGGGCGACTCCACGGCCCGCGCCGACGAGCTCACCCACCCGTACGCCCCCGCCGAACTGGAACAGATCCTCGCGGTCCTGCGCCACCTGCTCACCGCCCGCGAGACGGTCCTCGCGGTGAACGCGGCCTACATCGCCTCCGCCGCGCAGACCGACAGCACGCGCACCGAGCCGCCCTTCCAGCTCCAGGGCTCCTACCGCAACATGAACAAGATCGCCCAGCGCATCCAGCCCGTCATGAACGACGCGGAGCTGGCCGCCGTCCTGGACGACCACTACACGGCCGAGGCCCAGACCCTCACCACCGGAGCCGAGGCCAACCTGCTGAAACTGGCCGAACTCCGCGGCACGCTGACCGCCGAGCAGACGGCGCGCTGGGCCGAGTTGAGGGCCGCGTACGTCCGTACACAGGCTCTCGGCGGCCCGGAGGGCGACCCCCTCACCAAGGCTGTCGCCGCCCTCGGCCTGCTCGCCGATCGTGTCGCCGCCGTCGAGTCCGCCATCACGCGCGCCGCAGACCCTCGCCACCTCATGGCCAACCCCGGGGCCCGCCATGCGGTACGCCCGGCCCCTGGGCCGGCTTTGTCACGGACAGAGACATGACCCGCCGGCGTGCCTACTGTGGCTCGCATGGAAGGGCGCAGCAAGAAGAGTGGCTCAGTAGGCAGCACTGACCGTGTGGCTGCCGTCGCAGTGGTCCATGACCGTTACTGGGAGCGGGAGCTGCGCAGCGCGGTGTTCTACGGGGCGCTGCTCTTCGGGGCGCTGGTGCTGCTCGACTGGGGGCTCGTGGGGCTCACCGCGACGCGCGCCGTGCTGTGGGCCGCACTCGCCGTGCTGCTCCTGATCATCCTGACGCCCCCACGGGTCACCGCGGAGAACGGTGGACTCGACGCACGCGGGCTCCTGTCCCACCACCACGTGCGCACCGACTGTCTGGTGGCTGTGCGGATGTCCGAAGGGGTCGCCCAGCGGCTGGTCCTGAGCGATGCGTCCGGTGGACGGCTGGTTCTGGACCCGCGTGTCCTGGTCGCCAACCCGCTGCTGTGGCACGAGCTGGATCAGGGTGCGCGCCGGTCCCTGGAACAGGGGACGCTGCGGTCCGGCATGCCGGTGCTGGAGCGGCTGAGGGTGCGGATCGACGGCGAGGCATGGCGCGGAATCCTTCGGGGCTCCGGCATGGAATAGCCCGTACGCGCCGAGGGGGCGCGCCCGGTCACGCGGTAGTCACCTCACGTGGTACTCAACGCCCCTGCGGCGCCCAGGAGTTCATGGAGCAGATGCGAGGCGGTGATCACGCCCAGCAGATGCGTGCCTCCTTGCCCCCGCCCGCCCGGCCCGGCCTGGGTCTTCTCCGCCACCGCCACCAGAGGGCTGCGTACCTGTGCCATCAGCGCCGCCACCTCCAGCGCGGTGTCGTCCGGGTCGGCGATCGGCGGCGGGGCCGCCTTGCTGGACAGGCAGTCCCCGACGCGGCGGCCGGCCAGCGCCTGGCAGAGCCGGTCGGCGTGCTTTTCGTCGACAACCGAGGCGAGCGTCGGGTCCTCGATCACGTAGGCCGGCACCAGCACCTTGATCATCTGGGAGGCGGGAAGGATCGCCTTCGGCTCGCCCCGCTCGTCGAGCACCAGCAGACCGGGCAGCTTGTGCTCGGCCATCAGCCGGGCCGCCTCCAAGGCGTCACTGTCGACGCTCACCGTTTCGTATCCGACTGCCAGGTCACGAGCTCGCACGACCGGCTCCTCATCTGCTGGAAATGGTCCTGTACACAGCGTCGTACGTATTCGGGACGCGGGCCAGGCCATTGACACGAAACATACGCGGCGATCCCTCACTGAACGCGGACAGCGTCACTCCGATCGCCAACCGTGACCGTCATGCGCCCCGCTCTACCAGTACGACGGCCTCTCCCCGATCTCGCCGAAGGGGAGCCCGAACCCGTACTTCGCCTTCCGCCGCACGCCGGACGCGGCCGAACGCGCCACCCGCACCGTCGAGCAGCATCCCACCGCGCTCCAGGGCGGCACGCTGCCCGGCATGCGTCCCGGCGGAAGCCGCCTGCGCCCGCTGGCCGAAGCCCAGCGCGACGTCGACCTGCTGCACGCCCGCATCATGGTCGACTACAGCCGCACCCACCGGCGGCGCGGCCTGGTCGCGCTCATGATCCTCCCGCTCGCCATGCTCATCCCGCTCTCCCGGACAGGCTTCACGCTCACCGCCCTGCTGGTCTGCGCCGCCGTCTGGCTGCTCTTCGCCGCCCTGTGGGCACTTGGCCTGTTCCTCGCCCGGCGTCGCCTCACGAAGTACGGGCGCATCCTGACCGCGGCCGGGATCGACTGGCCCCCGGCTCGAGCGTGTACGTGACTGCCGGGATCGGGAAGACGCCCAGGGCGTGCGAGATCGACCGCTTCTGGCGCCGCATTCAACCGTTCTTCCTGAACGTCCGTCAGGCGAGGGCGAAGTAGCGCAGCCACACGTAGCCGACGGAGAGTCCGACAGTGACGATGGTGACGACGAGTCCGTACTTGGTGAACTGCCAGAAGGAGATGGGCTGTCGGTTGCGTTCGGCGATGCCGAGGACGACCACGTTCGCGGAGGCGCCGATGGCGGTGGCGTTGCCGCCGAGGTCGGCGCCGATGGCCAGGGCCCACCACATGACGTGGGTGCCCGACCCGCCCATCGACTGCACGAGGTCGCTGGTGATCGGGGCCATGGTGGCGACGTAGGGGATGTTGTCGACGATGCCGGACAGCACGGCCGACGCACTCAGCAGCAGCATCGAGCCGCCGAGTTCGTTGTCGCCGATGGCGTCGGCGAGGGCCTTGGAGACCTCACCGATGACGCCGGTCTCGATCAGCCCGCCGATCATGATGAACAGGCCGGCGAAGAAGGCCAGGGTGGGCCACTCGACCTCGCCGAGGACCTCGCCCGTCTCCACGGCGGAGACGGCGACGAGCAGACCCGCGCCGAGCAGCGCGACCACGCTGGGCTCGTAGTGCAGGACCGGGTGCAGCACGAAACCGACGACGACCAAGGCGAGCACGACGAGCCCCTGGACGAGCAGACGAGGGTCGTGGATGGCTTCGCGCTCCTCCAGCGACATGACCTCCTCGGCGCGCGCCTCGTCATAGACGAAGGACTTGCGGAACATGAAGCGGCACAGCGCGACGAGCACCACGATCAGGATCGCGGACAGCGGGGCGAGATGGACCAGGAAGTCGTTGAAAGTGAGCCCGGCCCGGCTGGCGATGATGATGTTCGGCGGGTCGCCGACCAGCGTCGCCATACCGCCGATGTTCGAGGCCAGCACCTCGGCGATCAGGAAGGGCGCAGCCGGCAGGGACAGCCGCTCGCACACCAGCAGCGTGACCGGCGCGATGAGCAGGACCGTGGTGACGTTGTCGAGCAGCGCCGAGGCCACGGCGGTGATGACGATCAGCATCACCATGACCCGGAAGGGTTTGGCCTTGGCCCGTTTCACGGACCAGATCGCCAGGTATTCGAACATGCCGGTCTTCTTCAGCACGCCGACGATCATCATCATGCCCAGGAGCAGGAAGATGACGTTCCAGTCGACCCCGCTGTGCTCGGAGAAGAAGGCGGACTTGTCGTCGGTCGCCCCGATCGCCAGCATCAGCGCGGCGCCGCCGAGGGCTGCCCCCACACGATGGATCTTTTCGCTGATGATCAGGCCGTACGTCGCCACGAAAACGACGATTGCCGCCCAGCTCTGCCAGCCGTTCACGATCCTCCAATGAGTCGTTCCATGAGTCGGGCGGCCGTGACGGCGCCCACCAACTGGGTACGGTCGCCATCGCGTTCCACGACGGCTACGAGCGGGCTGTGTGCGCGGGCCATGAGGGCGGCGATCTGCAGGACACCCGCGTCCGGCCCGACGACCGGCGTCCAGAAACGGCGCCGCGGCAGCCATTCGGCAACCGTGAGTCCGGCCATCTTCTCCGGCACGTCGTCGAGGTGCCGGTCGTCGAGCACTGCGGCGAGCGGCGGGTCCGCCAGCGCGTACTCGGGCAGCAGCTGCCCGATGAGCTGGGAGCCGGGCACGATGGCGTACGGCTGTTCGTCGGTGTCGACGACCAGCAGTGCGGGCAGTTGGTGTTCGGCCAGCAGCAGAGCCGCGGTGGTGGCGTCGTCGTCGGTGGACACGAACGGGTAGGGCTCGGCAATTTCACGCGCCGACATGGCCGGCCTCCTTCTTGGTACGTGCGGTGTCCTCGTCGTGGCGGGCACCGGGCACACCGGCCAGTTCGTCGACATGGAACAGGCGGGCGATCGGCACGTCGGTGCTGCTGTGCGCGACGATCGAGAAGGCGATGCAGACGGCGATGAGCGTGAACGCCTCCTCGCCCTGCGGTATCTCCGCCTGAAGTACCAGCAGCCCGTACACCACCGAGGCGAAGCCCTTCGGCCCGAACCAGGCGGCGACCAGCTTCTCGCGCCGGTCGAACCGGGTGCCCAGCAGCGAGAGCAGCAGCGACGCCGGCCGGATCAGCACGATGGCCAGGACGACGACGACGTAACCGCCCACCGACAGGTCCCCGAAGAGCTGCGGGGTGAGCAGCGCACCGAACACCAGCAGTGCCGCGAACTTCGCCAGCTCGGCCAGTGCCTCGCCGAGCGGTTCGAAGGCCGCCTTCGCCTCCGGGGAGCGGGCGGTGAGGACGGCTCCCGCGGAGAACGCCGCGAGGTAGGGGTTGGCATGGGTGAGGTGGCACGTGGCGTACAGGATCACGCCGATCGCCAGCGGCAGCAGCGGTTGCAGCTTGGGCTCGGCGCCCAGCAGCCGGAAGCGTACGAGGCCGATCACGGCCAGCGGCAGCACGACGCCGAAGACCAGGCCGAGGACCAGTTCCAGCGCGATCTTCCCGAGTGACGCCTCGGCGTGCCCGGCCGTGGGTCCGGCCGCGGCGATGAAGATGAGGACGACCGGCAGGGCGAGACCGTCGTTGATGCCGCTCTCCACGTTCAGCAACTGCCGCAGTTTCGCCGGGACTTCCTTACGGCCCACTATGGCCGAGGCGAACACCGGGTCGGTCGGTGCCAGGACGGCGCCGACCAGGAAGGAGGTCGTCCAGTCCAGGCCCACCAGGAAGTGCGTGATCAGCGCCATGCCGATGAACGCGAGCGGCATGCCGAGCCCGAGGGCGCGGGCCGGGTTCTTCCAGTTGGCGCGAAGGGTCGGGAAGGAGACGTGCATGCCATCGGTGAACAGCACCGCGAACAGCGCCAGATCGGCCGTAACAGACACGATGTCGCTGTCCGGAGTGATGTGGATCAGGCCGAGGAAACCGTCGCTGACCAGGGCACCGCCGACAAGAAACAGGAAGGAGGTGGACAGCACGGTCCGGGCCGCCAAGCCCGACAACAGCACCGCGATGAGCAGCGCCACCCCGAAGACCACGACAAGCACCATGAGCCCGACCCCGATCGACGAAGAGAGTTATCTCAAGACCGCCGACCAGGCTTCCCGGCACACCGAAGGGAACCCTACACGTTCCTTATGCGGCACTGACAGGTCCTCTGCGTGCACTGGAGCGGCCCGAAGATTGCCGGATTCCGGCATGGTCAGATGCCTTCGGATCTTCCTGCCCAGTACTTCACCACCCAGGGATTCCTGCTCGCGTGGTGTCCGGAAGCCGCGGCAGTGCTCCGGACGGGTGCGCCGACCGCATGGACCGACCGCATGGACCGACCGCATGGGCCCGACCGCATGGAAAGATCCACCTCACTGGTGGCGCCGTCGTTGTCCGACAGGGCACGGGGCAGGCCGATCTTGCGCAGGACCGACTGAGCCCGGTCGTCGGCATGTGTGAAGACCCAGTCAGAGCCTTCGCCCATGTGTCGCCATGCTCTACGCGCTTGCGGCAATCCGGCAACGGTCTCGCCCCCGACGGGTCGCGTGCCCTGGCGCATGCGCTAGAAAGGCGTCAGCGGTGCACAACGGATCCGGGGGCGTACATGGCGGGGCGAGACGTATCCGAGGAGTACCAGGAGTACCTGGCCGGGTACGCCCGCATCCTCGCTGACGCCTCCGAGACCGGCCGTCGCCTGACCCGGGAGGAACTCGACTCGCGCCGTGTCCTGGGCGAGCAGGCGGCGGAGGCCGGTCTCGGGCTGCGTGCCCTGGTCGGTGCCCACATGGCCGCCACCCGGACCGGCCGGCCGACCGCGAACGGTGCATCCATGGACAGCGTGCTGGCCGCCGCGGCACAGGCCATCGACGCGTTCGCCGAGGGCTATGAACGAGCCCAGCGTCTGGCCGTACGCCAAGAAGAAGCCGCCCGCCGCGAGTTCATCGACGACCTGCTGTACGGCCGCAGCGACCTGGGCCGACTGGCTCAGCGCGCGGAACGCTACGGACTGCGGCTGTCCTCCGCGCACGCGGTCGCCGTGGCGCGCGGCAAGGCCGCGTACGACGAGGGAGACCCGGTCCCCAGGGAGGTGGAGCGTGCGCTGATCGGCCGGTTCAGTGACCACAGCATCCTGCTCACCACCAAGGACGGCCGACTCGTCTGTATCGCACCCGGCGACCAGGACGAGGTCGTCACCTACTTCGCCAAGCAGGCGTTCGCCGCCACCGACGAGGGGCAGGTGGCGATCGGCCGCCCACAGCCCGGCGCGGCCGGTGTCGTCCAGTCGTACGAGGAGGCGCTGAACGCCCTCGGCCTTGCCGAACGCCTGGAACTCGACGCGCCCATCCTGCGAGCCGCCGACCTCCTCGTCTATCCCGTCCTCACCCGCGACCGGCAGGCCATGGCCGACCTGGTGCAGAGCGCCCTCGGCCCGCTCACCGCGGCCCGCGGCGGCGCCCAGTCGCTCCTCGACACCCTCACCGCGTACTTCGACTCCGGCTGCGTGGCCGCGGAGGCGGCCCGGCGGCTGTCACTGAGCGTGCGCGCCTTCACCTACCGCCTGGATCGCATCCACAAGCTCACCGGCGCGAACCCGACCGACCCGGTGCACCGCTACACCCTGCAGACCGCGGTGATCGGGGCCCGGCTCCTGGACTGGCCGGCGAAGTCGTTCTGAGAGGTGCAGGTCCGCCCGCGGCAGTGTGAGGGCTCGCAGAGAATCGACCCGTTGACTCCCGCGATTCAGCTCGTTGGTGTGGTATGCGCATCTCCAAGTCGATCTGCTACCAACTCGCCGTGAAATCTGAGGTGCAGCGATGTACGTTCTGCCTGGCCCTGGCTTCCCCGTCCTGTCCATCGGCCTCGCCGCACTCACCACAGGGCTCGTCATGATCGCTGCCACCCCCCGCGGCTGACCCGACCCCGGACACCACAGGAGCTCCTGCACCCATGACCTGGCAGTGGATCGGCCTCGTCTTCTTCTCCCTCACTCTGCTGCCGACAGGGCTGGCCATGGTCACCGGCCACGTGCCGGAGCGTCTGCGTCCCCGGCTCGCCCCGGTGCGGCTGCGCGGCTGGGCCGTCCTGGCCCTGTACGCCGCCGCTCCCCTCAACGCGATCCCGCGTCTGGCCGGCGCCTCACCGGCGATCATCATGGCCGCTACCGTCACCGCGGGCGTCGTGGCTGCGACCGGATGCCTGGTCACGGTCATTGCTGCGCACCGGACGGCGAGCGCCGCGTCGTGACCGGTGCACCTCGCTGGTGCCGCGAGATCAGGTCGGGCGCCTGATCTTTAAGGAGCGCGGGATCAGACCTTCAGCGGACCACCCGTATTCCCTGACCAGAACATTCCGTCGGTTTCCCACAGACGAAGCCCCGCAGGGCTTGGACCTGCGGGGCTTTCGCGTTGTCCGGGGGCGGGGCTGGGCGGTCCGGGCCGTCTCGGGTTCGGCTCGGGTCGTGCCGGGGCGTCTCGGGTGAGGACAATCACAGGGGAGGGCGGGGTGTTTTCCACGGGCGCGGAGTTGTCCACAGGGACTCACGCGGTTCGGCGCCCGGCGGTACCGTCGTGGCAAGTTGATGTTCGTACACGGGGGAGGCGGTCCAAGTGAGCGAGAGCGGTGGCGCGGTGGCAGCGCGGGCTGAGCAGGCGGGACAGACCAGGGTTGCCGGGGTTCGCGGGTTCGCGCAGTGGCCCGCTCAGGGGTCCCCCAAGGAAGAGGGCAAGGCGCTGCGGGATCGGGTGCCGCGGGCCGCACACGCCGCCCAGGGCGGGAACGGTGACCGGCCTGGCGCCGTGACCGCCGTCGAGGAGTCCAACCGCGGCCGCATCCCCGAGCTCACGGCGATACGGGTCGGCAGGATGGCGGCCACCCCCTTCGCCTTCCTGCGCGGCTCCGCCGGACTCATGGCGTACGACCTGGCGCGTACGCCCATGACAGGCATCGGTGCGCAGATCTGCGGGGACGCGCACGCGGCGAACTTCGGCCTCTACGCGGACGCGCGCGGCGGCCTCGTCATCGACCTGAACGACTTCGACGAGACGGTGCACGGGCCCTGGGAATGGGACCTCAAACGGCTCGCGACCTCGCTGGTCCTCGCGGGCCGGGAGGCGGGAGCGGACGAGGACACCTGCCGCAAAGCGGCGCACTACGCGACCGGCTCGTACCGGCGCACCATGCGGCTGCTCGCCAAACTCCCGGCCCTGGACGCCTGGAATGCCATCGCGGACGAGGAACTGGTCTCGCACACCGACGCCCACGACCTGCTGGGCACCCTGGAGCGGGTCTCGGAGAAGGCGCGGGCCAACACCAGCGGCCGCTTCGCCGCGAAGTCGACGGAGCCGGTCGAGGGCGGCGGGCGGCGCTTCGTCGACGCACCGCCGGTGCTGCGGCGCATACCCGACGCGGAGGCAGCCGCGGTGGCGACGTCACTGGAGCAGTACCTGGCCACGCTCTCCGAGGACCGCCTCCCGCTCCTCGCGCGATACGCGGTGCACGACGTCGCTTTCCGCGTGGTCGGCACGGGAAGCGTGGGCCTGCGCTCGTACGTGGTGCTCCTGCTGGACCACCGTGGCGAACCTCTCGTCCTCCAGGTGAAGGAGACCCGCCCCTCCGTCCTGCTGCCGCACCTGAGGACGGCGGGCCTGACGGTGCCGGAGGTCGAGCACGAGGGCCGCCGTGTCGTCCTCGGCCAGAAGCGCATGCAGGTAGTGAGTGACATCCTGCTCGGCTGGACCTCCGTCGACGGGCGGCCTTTCCAGGTACGTCAGTTCCGCAACCGCAAGGGAAGCGTCGACCCTGCGGCCCTCGCCGCCGACCAGATCGACGACTACGCCCGCATGACAGGCGCCCTGCTGGCCCGCGCCCACGCCCACAGCGCCGATCCCCGACTGATCGCGGGCTACTGCGGCAAGAGCGAGGAACTGGACGAGGCGATCGCCTCCTTCTCGGTGGCCTACGCGGACCGCACCGAGGCGGACCATGCGGAGCTGGTGGGGGCTGTGAAGGCGGGGAGGGTTGTGGGGGAGTTGGGAGTTTGAGTGGGCCGTCGGCTCGTAACCTAGGCTGGGTGGGTGATGACGCCGGAAGCTGAGCAGTCCCAGTCCGAGCCGCCTGTTGAGGAGGGGGCTGCGGCGCCGTCGGCGGATGAGGATCCGCCGGCCGGGGACGAGGCATCTGCCGGTGGGGATTCCGCCGGCGAGGATGCCACGAGCGGGGATTCCGCCGACGAGGATTCCGTCGGCGCGGGTGACCGTGAGGAGCAGGCGCGGCCCGAGGAGCGACTGGAGCGGGCCGTGCGTGCGGCTGAGCAGGCGTTGATCGAGTACGAGATCGCTGTGGAGACCTTCCGCGTCGAGGTCGAGAACTTCTCCCGATTGCACCACCAGAGGCTCGGGCCGATGTACGCGCGGCTCGACGAACTGGAAGCGCAGATCGCCGAGGCCCGGGCCGCCCGCACCGGCGACCCGGAGGACATGCGCAAGGCGCATGAGGCGCGGGCGAGGGTCATGCCGATGCCGGGGGTCGAGGAGCTGTTCCACGGCTGGCTCGACTCGGACGGGCTGTCCCCGGAGGCCTCGGCCATGCTGACCGAGCAGCCGGTACGGCCACCGCAGCGCGTGCGCCCGAGCGACGAGGCCCGCAAGCTCTACCGCGAACTGGTCCGCAAGGCGCACCCCGATCTGGCGCAGGACGACGCCGAGCGCCGGCGGCGCGACGAGTTCATCGCCCGGGTCAACGCCGCGTACGCCCGCGGGGACGAGGCCCTGCTCCAGGAGCTGTCCGTGGAGTGGGCCGCCGGGCCCGTACCCGAGGAATGGCGCCCGAGCCGCGCCGAGGAGCTCTACGCCCGCCTCGAATGGCTCGCCGAGCGCAAGGAACTGCTCAGCCTGGTGGCCCGTGACCTGGAGGAGAGCGCGATCGGCGCGATGCTCAAGCTCGCCCCGGACGACCCCGACCGGTTGCTGGAGGAGATCGCCGAGCAGCTGCTGACGCAGGTGAGTGAGCGCGAGGCGGAGCTGGCGGGGTTGCTCGGCTAGCTTCACCGGGCTGCCGGTTGGCTTCACCCGGGGCGCGGCTCCCCGTGAGGCACCCCGGCCGCGGGTGGTGGGCGGGTCGGGTAGCGTCGGGTGCATGCATTTCGGAGCTGGTGTGCCCACGGTCGAGGTCGGGGATCTCGCGGACGGAGTCTTTCTGCTGGACGTCCGGGAGGACGACGAGTGGCAGGCAGGTCACGCGGCAGGGGCGCTGCACATCCCCATCAGTGAATTCGTGGCGCGTTACGGCGAGTTGACCGAGGCGGCGCCACAGGACGGCAGGATCCATGTGATCTGCCGCTCGGGCAGTCGCTCCGCGCAGGTCGCGATGTACCTCGTCCAGCAGGGCATCGACGCGGTGAACGTCGACGGCGGTATGCAGATCTGGGCCGCCACCGGCCGCCCCGTCGTAGACGACAAGGGCCAGCCGGGCTTCGTCCTCTAGCGAGACATACCGCACGCGCCCGCGAGGCGTCACGCATGGAGCCCAGTGAGGCGCCCGGTCTCAGCGACTTCGGCGACCATGGGCTGCCCTCCCGCCGCTCACCCCAGCGCATGCGCCGCCAGCAGATCGCCCAGCGTCTCCTCATGGGCTGCCGCCGGGCCGAGGGAGAGCTCCAGGTGCTTGGCCCAGGCGTGGTAGCGGTGCAGTGGGTAGTCGGTGTCGGCGCCGAAGCCTCCGTGCAGATGCTGCGCGGTCTGCACGACGCGTCGTACGCCCTCGGAGGCCCAGACCTTGGCCACGGCGATGTCACCGGACGCGGGCAGCGCCCTGCCCGCCCCCGTGCTGATCCGCCAGGCGGCCTGCCAGAGGGTCGCCTCCATCGCGCGCAGGTCGATATAGCGGTCGGCGGCCTGCACGGCCACCGCCTGGAACGTGGCGACCGGGAATCCGAACTGCTCCCGTTTGCTGGTGTATTCACTCGTCATCCCGAGGACACGCTCGCCCAGGCCGAGCGCCAGCGCACACGTTCCGGTGGCGAGCAGATCCCGTAGCGATTCCCAGGCGCCGTCGGTGTCGATGACGTCGCGGGTGGCGAGACGTACGGAGTCCAGCCGGAGTTCGCCGAGCCGCTCACCCGTCGTGGAGACCTGCTCGGCGGGCGCGGCGCCTTCGTGGCCGCGCGGTACGAGGGCGAGCACGGCACGGCCCGAACCGGTGCTCAGCGCGGGTACGACGACAAAATCCGCGTTGTGGACCCAGGGCACTGCAGTCTGCACCCCGTCCAGCACCCACACGTCGCCCTCCCGGCGTGCGGTGACGGCCTGTTCGGCACCGTCGTGTCCGGTACGGCCGTTCGCGGCGACGGTCAGCACCACCTCGCCCCGCCCGGCCCGCGCCAACAGGTCCGCCTTCAACTCCTCACCGCCATACGTCTGCACGGCCAGCGCCGCCGCACAGCTCTCCAGCAGCGGCACCCGCGCGAGCACCTTCGCCGACTCGCGCAGCACCAGGCACAGCGCGATGGCGTCCAGACCCGCCCCGCCGTATCGCGCGTCGAGCAGCAGGCTCAGCAGGTCGGCCTCGGCGAGCCTGGCCCACAGCGCCCGGTCGAAGTCGTCCGCGACGGCGCCCGCAGTGAGCGCGGGTGAGGGCACCCCGTCCGGTGCGACCCCGGCGAACACCGCCTTCGCCGCCTCCACGGCCGCCTGCTGTTCCTCGCTGAAGCTGAAGTCCACAGCCTGTCCTCCCACGTACCTGATCCATCGGACGGAGCTGATGGACCGACGATGGATCTGACGGAGCGTCAAGGTAGAACAGGTTCTACGAAAAGGGAACGGCGCGACAACAAGGGAGTCACCGGCGAGCACAGCTCACCACGGCCGAAGCTCACCGGGACGAAGCGCACGGGACGAAGCTCACCGGTCGAAGTCCAACTCCACCTTCTCGGTGGCCGGATGGGACTGGCACGCCAGTACATACCCCGCTTCCGTCTCCTCCGGCTCCAGCGCGAAGTTGCGGTCCATCCGCACTTGACCGGAGACCAGGAACGCCCGGCAGGTCCCGCACACGCCGCCCCGGCAGGCGTACGGCGCGTCGGGGCGGTTGCGCAGCACGGTCTCCAGGAGCGGCTCGCCGTCCTGCACGGGCCAGGTGCCCGCGCGCCCGTCGAGCCGCGCGGTGACCGTGCTGTGCGCGGGAGCAGGCACGGTGGCAGCCGGTGCGGCCCCGTCGTCGACGTGGAAGATCTCCTCGTGGATACGGCTCCGCGACACCCCGAGATCGCGCAACGCCCGCTCCGCCCCCTGCACAAGCCCGAACGGCCCGCACAGAAACCAGCCCGCCACCGCGTCGACCGGCAGCAGTGACGGCAGCAGCCCCGTGAGCCGCTCCCGGTCGAGCCGCCCGGAGGGCAGGCCGGCCTGCTGCTCCTCCCGGGAGAGCACCGTCACCAGCTGGAACCGCTCCGGAAAGCGGTCCTTCAGATCGGCGACCTCTTCGAGGAACATCGTCGAGGCGGACGTACGGTCGCTGCGTATGAGGCAGAACCGCGCCTCGGGCTCCCGAGCCAGCAGCGTCGTGACGATCGACAGCACGGGTGTGATGCCACTGCCGCCGACCACCGCCGCATACAGCCCGGGTGCCGGTTCGAGCGTGAAGCGTCCGGCCGGTGTCATCACCTCCACCTCGTCGCCCACGCCGATCTCCTTGAGCGCGTGCGTCGAGAAGGCCCCTCCCTCGACCAGCCGCACGCCGACCCGCAGCGTCCGGGGACCGGGGCCGTCCGCCGGGGAGGGCGCCGGCGAGCAGATCGAGTACGTACGCCGTATCTCCGTGCCGTCGACCGTGTGCCGAAGCGCCAGGTGCTGGCCCGGTGCGTACCGGTACTCCTCGCGCAGCTCCGGAGGCACCGCGAAGGTCAGGGCGACGGAGTCGTCGGTGAGCCGGTCGACCGCGGCCACCGGGAGCGTGTGGAACCGGGCCATCACAACTCCTTGAAGTGGTCGAACGGTTCACGGCAGGACAGACAGCGCCGCAACGCCTTGCATGCCGTGGACGAGAAGCGGCTGAGCAGCTCGGTGTCGGCGGAGCCGCAGTGCGGACAGCGAACGGGGTCCGCCTCCAGGCCCGCATCCGGTCGGGCGTCGGCCATCCTGCCCGGAGCGTGCGCGACCGTCCGCGTCGGGCCGAGCGATATCGGAACCGGTCCTTTCGCCCGCTGCGTACGTGGCGGTGCTATCCCGAACTCCCTCAGCTTGCGGCGTCCTTCGTCCGAGATGTCGTCCGTCGTCCAGGCAGGGGAGAGCACGGTCTGGACGGTCACCTCCGGCACCCCGTGCTCGTGCAGCACCTTCTCGATGTCCTCCGACATGGCCTCGACGGCCGGGCAGCCGGTGTAGGTGGGCGTCAGCTCGACCTCGACCGCACCGCCCCCACGGACATGGACCGCGCGGAGAACGCCCAGCTCCTCCAGGGTGAGGACCGGCAGCTCGGGATCGGGCACGGAACCGGCGAGCCTGCGCAGTTCCTCCTCGAGGAGCGTCGCGTCCTCTTCGAAGGGTGTCGTCCTGATCACCATGACGCCCCCGGGTGGCTGCGGTGCAGATGCTGCATCTCGGCGAGCATCCGTCCGAAGGGTTCCGTATGCAGCCCCTGTCGTCCGGCGCCCGCGGTCCACGCCCCGGCCCGCGGTCCTTCCGGCACGTCGAGGGTCGCCCGGAGCAGGACGGCGGAGACGGACTCCAGCCAACGGGTCTCCAGGTCCTTCCAGTTGACGTCCACACCCTCGACCGGCTGGAACATCTCACCGGTGTACCGCCACAGCGCCTCGCACGCCCGACGCATCCGCTGACGGCTCTCGGCCGTGCCGTCGCCCAGTCGCAGCGTCCACTGCTCGGCGTGGTCCTGGTGGTAGGCGACCTCCTTGACGGCCTTGGCCGCAAGCGGGGCGAACTCCCCGTCTGAGGCAGCCAGTTCCGCGTACAGCAGTCTCTGGTAGGTGGAGAAATACAACTGGCGGGTGATCGTGTGGGCGAAGTCGCCGTTCGGCTGCTCGACCAGCTGGAGGTTGCGGAAGGCGCGCTCCTCGCGGAGGTATGCCAGCTTGTCCTCGTCGCCTGCCATCGACAGGAGTACCCGCGCCTGGCCCAGCAGGTCGAGGGCGATATTGGCGAGGGCCACTTCCTCTTCGAGGACGGGCGCCTTGCCCGCCCACTCCCCCAGTCGGTGCGAGAGCACCAGGGCGTCGTCGCCGAGGGCGAGGGCGGCCGCGGAACCGGCGGTGACCGTCACAGGTGCTTCACCCCTTCCGGGATGTCATAGAACGTCGGGTGGCGGTACGGCTTGTCGGCGGCCGGTTCGAAGAAGGGATCCTTCTCGTCCGGTGAGGACGCCGTGATCGTGGCGGACGGGACGACCCAGATGGAGACGCCTTCGCCGCGCCGGGTGTACAGATCGCGGGCGTTGCGCAGCGCCAGCTCGGCGTCCGGGGCGTGCAGGCTGCCGGCGTGAGTGTGCGAGAGTCCGCGGCGCGAGCGTACGAAGACCTCCCACAGGGGCCAGTCGTTGGTGGTCATGCTCGCGCCTCCCCGTTGCCCGCGGCGTGTTTGCCGGCGTAGGCCGCGGCCGCTTCCCGTACCCATGCGCCCTCTTCGTGTGCTTGCCTGCGCTGGGCTATTCGCTGTTCGTTGCACGGGCCGTTGCCCTTGAGGACCTCCCAGAACTCCGTCCAGTCGATCGCTCCGAAGTCGTGGTGCCCCCGCTCCTCGTTCCACTTCAACTCCGGGTCGGGGAGCCTGAGTCCGAGGGATTCGGCCTGGGGGACGCAGATGTCAACGAAGCGCTGGCGCAGTTCGTCGTTCGAGTGCCGCTTGATCTTCCAGGCCATCGACTGCGCGGAGTGCGCGGACTCGTCGTCGGGCGGGCCGAACATCATCAGCGAGGGCCACCACCAGCGGTTCACCGCGTCCTGCGCCATCTCGTGCTGCTCCGGAGTGCCGCGGCTGAGGGTCAGCAGCAGTTCGTATCCCTGGCGCTGGTGGAAGGACTCCTCCTTGCAGATGCGGACCATCGCGCGCGCGTACGGACCGTAGGAGCAGCGGCACAGGGGCACCTGGTTGGTGATCGCGGCGCCGTCCACCAGCCAGCCGATGGCGCCCACGTCCGCCCAGGTCAGCGTCGGGTAGTTGAAGATCGATGAGTACTTCTGGCGGCCGGTGTGCAGCTTGTCGAGCAGCTCGTCACGGCTGGTGCCGAGCGTTTCCGCCGCGCTGTAGAGGTAGAGCCCGTGTCCGGCCTCGTCCTGGACCTTGGCCATCAGGATCGCCTTGCGGCGCAGGGAGGGTGCGCGCGTGATCCAGTTGGCCTCCGGCTGCATGCCGATGATCTCGGAGTGCGCGTGCTGCGCGATCTGCCGAACCAGCGTCGAGCGGTAGGCGTCGGGCATCCAGTCGCGCGGCTCGATGCGCTCGTCGGCGGCCACGGCGGCGTCGAAGACAGCCTCGTACGCCGCTGTCCGCGCGGCCTCGTCCGCCGTCCCGTCCGCCTGTGCCCGGGCGGTGCGGTGCGCGGCTGCTGTCGCCATGTGGTCCCCCTCGACCTCGATCCAGTGCTACCGACCGATCGTTCGGTTCGTCCGATTCAATGGTGGGTCGAGGGCCGTAAGGTGTCAACCGCTGTGGATAACCCGCTGTGGACAACGTCACGGTCGTGGCCGCTGCGGTCGCTGGGGCTGTGCCGGGCGGGCGGCCTTAAGTACCGTGCCGGTGCGAACGTCGCGGCGCGGCACCCCGCGGGCGGTACGGCACCCGGCCGGCCGGCGACAGAAATCAGGCGGACATCGGGAAACGGGGCGGAATGGACGCGTACGACGAGGGCTCGAACCGCCGGCACGAGCCGCCGGACGAGCCCGAGCCCGCCGCTGCCGACTCCCACCCGCCGAACGGCCGCGCCGCGTCCGCCGCGCCCCCGCCGAACGAGGGCGCAGCCCCGCCGCACCAACCGGCGCCCCCGCAGTACGACCCCGCGCCCCCTCCCCCCACCGACATAGCCGCCCTTTCCCTCCGCTACCAGATCGCCGTCGCCCTGGCCCTCGCCGTCGTCGTGGTCGCCGCCTGTGCGCACCTCGGCACGATGTTTCTGCACGTCGCGCCCTCGAACACGGTCACCAAGCAGCACGGGCAGGCGATCGACGAGTGGGTCTACCCCGAGTTCGAGCAGAACTGGAAGCTCTTCGCCCCCAACCCGCTGCAGCAGAACATCGCGGTCCAGGTCCGCGCCGAGGTGCGGGCCGCGGACGGCGGCATCCGGACGACCCGCTGGTACGACCTCTCCGCGCTGGACGGCGCGGCCATCGACGGCAATCTGCTGCCCAGCCACACCCAGCAGAACGCCCTGCGCCGCGCCTGGGACTTCTACGTGAGCACGCACGACAACGAGAACCGGCCCGACGGCCTGCGCGGCGCCCTCGCCGAGCGCTACCTGCGCCGTCTCGTGGTACTGCGCCTGGACCGTGAGCAGGTGGGCGGCAGGGGCGCGGTCGTCCAGCAGGCCCAGGTCCGCTCCCGTACGACCAATGTGCCGCCTCCCAAGTGGAGCAAGGAGCAGGTCTCGGACAAGCCCGTCTTCCGTGAACTGCCCTGGTGGCCGGTGACCGAGGCCGACCGGGCGGCGGGCACGCGCGACGCGAGAACAGAGGCGGGGGCCCAGTGAGCAGCGACGACCGCACCGGCACCCTCGAGCACAAACCCCGCCCCGACTGGAAGCTCGCGCGCGGCGTCTCCCGGATCACCGGATCGGCGCTCGGCCCCTACCAGACCGCCGTGATACGCATCGGCTTCGCCGCCACCTGGCTGCTTTTCCTGCTGCGTGAGTTCCCGCACCGCCAGGAGATGTACGGGCCCGACGGCCCCTGGAGCTGGGACCTCGCCCAGCAGCTCATCGCGGACAACCACGCCTTCACGGCCCTGATGTGGTCCGACAGCCAGACGTGGTTCGAGATCGTCTACGCACTGGCCATGCTGTCGAGCGCCCTGCTGCTGCTGGGCTGGCGCACCCGCGCCATATCCGTGCTCTTCATGATCGGCGTGCTCTCGCTGCAGAACCGCAGCGTCTTCATGGGCGACGGCGGCGACAACGTCATCCACCTGATGGCGGTCTACCTGGTGTTCACGCGCTGCGGCCAGGTGTGGTCCCTGGACGAGCGGCGGGAACGTCGCGCGCGTGAGGCACGCGCGCGGGGAGAGGGTTCCGGCCCGGACAGGGTGGGTCCCGCCCTGTGGGGTGTGCTCGGATTCCTGCTGGCCGCGGCCACGCTCGCGGGGAAGATCGACGGCGGTTTCCTGGGCGGCTGGCTGACGGTCTTGTGGGGGCTGTGGTGGGCGCAGGGCCTCTGGTGGGTGGTCTCACGCCGCGCGCGGACCGCCGAGCCGCGGATCTTCCTGGACGTCCTCGCCAATCTCGTCCACAACGCCGCCCTGTTCATGATCATGGCAGAGGCGTGCCTGATCTACGCAACGGCCGGCTGGTACAAGATCCAGGGCTCGCGCTGGCAGGACGGCACCGCCGTCTACTACCCGCTCCACCTCGACTACTTCTCGCCCTGGCCCGCCCTCTCCGACCTGCTGACCGCGAACGGCACGCTCGTGATGCTGGTGACGTACGGGACGGTCGTCGTGCAGGTCGCCTTCCCCTTCACACTGTTCAACCGGCGGGTGAAGAACGTCCTGCTGGCAGCCATGATCACCGAGCACGCAGTGATCGCCGTGGCCCTCGGTCTGCCGTTCTTCTCGCTCGCCATGATCGCGGCGGACGCGGTCTTCCTGCCGACGTCCTTCCTGCGCCGCCTCGGCGGATGGGCGGCACGCGCGCGTGTGCGGATGGTTTCGCGCGGCCGCCCTACGCTCCCGGGGCCGCGTAAGGGCGATCAGCGCACCCCGGAGGAGGCGGAGCACTCGCACGTAGGCTTCTCCGCATGACGGCCCCCCACGACCCCGTACGCGCCTGGCACCGGCTCGCCGACACCTCCGTACTGCTCGATGGCTTCCACGCCCTCAAGCACGCCGTACGCTTCCACGCCGAGGTCCAGGTGGCCGTCACCGCCGACCGGCGGGTGGCCCTCGCGCTGGCCGAGGAACTGGCCCCGGACGTACGGGACACGCTCGACGGACTCCTGGCAGAGGTCCCGGAGGACATCTTCCAAGCCCTCGTCCCCCGGCCGCACCCCACCGCGGTGGCCGCTCTGGCGGTACGTCCCTCCCGTGCGGCCAACCTGGACACGCTGGCCCGCGCGCCGCGCCCTGCCCCCGTCGTGGTGCTCGACAATCCGCGCAACCTGGGCAACGCCGGAGCCGTGATCCGCCTCGCCGCCGGCTTCGGGGCGACCGGTGTGATCACCACGGGCACCCTCGACCCCTGGCATCCCACGGTCGTACGCGGCGGGGCGGGGCTGCACTTCGCGACGGCCGTGGAGACGCTCGCCGTGCAGGAACTGCCCCCCGGCCCGGTGTTCGCCCTCGACCCGGAGGGCGAGGACATCCGTGGCCTCAAGCTCCCGGACGACGCCCTGCTCGCCTTCGGCTCCGAACGCAGCGGACTGTCGCCCGAACTGCGTGCCCGCGCCGATCACTTGGTGTCCCTGCCGATGCGCCCCCAGGTCTCCAGCTACAACCTCGCCACCAGCGTGGCCATGACCCTGTTCCACTGGAGCGCCGTCGGGGGCGGAGTCGGCAGCGCGTCCGTGCCGGGCGGCCCTGACGTCCGCCCGGCCTGACCCGCCGGAGAACGAAGGCTCACGCCTCCCGGCGCACCTCCACCAGCCGGAAGCGGTTCGCCACGAATGCCCCGTCGCACAGCGCCGCGTTCGCCGCCGGGTTGCCGCCCGAGCCGTGGAAGTCCGAGAAGGCCGCCGTCTGGTTGACGTACACCCCGCCGGTCAGGTTCAGCGAGAGCTGGGCGCACTCCTCCAGGCAGGCCTCCTGGACGGCCTGCTCGACCTCCTGCGAGGTGGTGTACGCGCCGACCGTCATGGCGCCCTTGTCCCTGATCGTCCGCCGCAGCAGCTCCACGGCCTCGTCGGCCGAGTCGACCGCGACCGCGAACGAGACCGGCCCGAAGCATTCGCTCATGTAGGCCGCCTCGGCATCGGGCTTGGCGCCGTCCAGCTTCACGATCACGGGCGTACGGACGACCGCGTCCGGGAACTCCGGGTTGCGGATCTCCCGTGAGGCCAGGGCGACTTCGCCAAGACCCGACGCGGCCTCCAGGCGGGCCTTCACGTCCGGGTTCACGATCGCGCCGAGCAGGGCGTTCGCGCGGGCGTCGTCCCCGAGGAGGTCGCCGACCGACTTCGCGAGATCGGCGACCACCTCGTCGTACGACTTGGGGCCGTCCTCCGTACGGATGCCGTCGCGGGGGATCAGCAGGTTCTGCGGGGTCGTGCACATCTGGCCGCTGTAGAGGGACAAAGAGAAGGCGAGGTTCGACAGCATCCCCTTGTAGTTGTCGGTCGACTCCACGATCACCGTGTTGACGCCGGCCTTCTCCGTGTAGACCTGCGCCTGCCGGGCGTTGGCCTCCAGCCAGTCGCCGAACGCCGTCGAGCCCGTGTAGTCGATGATCCGGATCTCGGGGCGGGTGGCCAGAGTCTTGGCGATGCCCTCGCCGGGGCGCTCGGCGGCCAGCGCCACCAGGTTCGGGTCGAAGCCCGCCTCGGCGAGCACCTGACGTGCCACCTGGACGGTGAGGGCGAGCGGCAGCACCGCGCGCGGGTGAGGCTTGACCAGGACCGGGTTGCCCGTGGCCAGGGAGGCGAACAGGCCCGGATAGCCGTTCCACGTCGGGAAGGTGTTGCAGCCGATCAGCAGGGCGATGCCGCGCGGCACCGGCGTGAACTGCTTGTTCAGTGCGAGGGGCTCACGCTTGCCCTGAGGCTTGGTCCACTCCGCGGTGTCAGGGGTGCGGACCTGCTCCACATACGCGTACGCCACCGCCTCCAGGCCGCGGTCCTGGGCATGGGGGCCGCCCGCCTGGAACGCCATCATGAAGGCCTGGCCACTGGTGTGCATGACCGCGTGCGCGAACTCATGCGTGCGGTCGCTGATCCGCTTGAGGATCTCCAGACACACCACCGCACGCGTCTCCGCGCCCGCGTCGCGCCATGCGCGCTGCCCGGCCTTCATGGCGGGCAGCAGGACGTCGATGTCCGCGTGCGGATATGTGACACCCAACTCGATGCCGTACGGGGAGACTTCGCCGCCCACCCAGTCGTCGGTGCCGGGCTGGCCCAGGTCGAGGCGGCTGCCCAGGAGGGCGTCGAAGGCGGCCTTGCCTTCCGCCATGCCCAGGCTGCCGTCCTCGCCGTACGCCTTGGGATGCTCGGGGTGCGGGGACCAGTACGCGCGTGTGCGGATCGTTTCCAGCGCCTGATCGAGGGTGGGCCGGTGCTGGGCGATCAGCTGGTGCGCGGTGAGTTCGGCGGCGGCCATCAGGGACCAACTCCTCGTCTCTAGAGCTCTTCGTTGAGCTCGCGACCTGGGCGGAAATGGGCGGTCAGAGTTAGAGTAACCGAACGATCGGTCGGGACAAGAGGGTCCGCTGAACCTGTGGAAAACCCCGTGCGGGAGGATCGCGAGCATGACAGCACTCGACCTCGCCGACTCGGTGGCCGTCGTCGGCACGGGCACCATGGGCCAGGGCATCGCTCAGGTCGCACTCGTCGCTGGCCACCCCGTTCGGCTGTACGACGCCGTCCCCGGCCGCGCCCGGGCCGCGGTCGAGGCCATCGGCGCCCGCCTCGACCGGCTGGTCGAGAAGGACCGGCTGACCGGCGCCGACCGGGACGCAGCGCGCAATCGCCTCACGTCCGCCGAGAGCCTGGCCGAACTGGCCGACTCACATCTCGTCGTCGAGGCCGTCCTGGAGCGGCTCGACGTCAAGCAGCAGCTGCTGCGCGAGCTCGAGGAGATCGTCACGCACGACTGCCTGCTCGCCACCAACACCTCCTCCCTGTCGGTGACCTCCATCGGCGGCGCCCTGCGAAACCCCGGCCGCTTCGTCGGCCTGCACTTCTTCAACCCCGCGCCGCTGCTGCCGCTCGTGGAGGTCGTCTCCGGTTTCGCGACGGACGTCACGTCGGCCACGCGCGCGTACGAGACGGCACGTGCCTGGGGGAAGACGCCGGTCGCCTGCGCCGACACCCCCGGCTTCATCGTCAACCGCATCGCGCGGCCCTTCTACGCCGAGGCCTTCGCGGTCTACGAGGCCCAGGCCGCCGACCCCGCCACGATCGACGCCGTCCTGCGCGAATCCGGCGGTTTCAAGATGGGCGCCTTCGAGCTGACCGACCTCATCGGGCAGGACGTCAACGAGGCGGTCACCCGCTCCGTGTGGGAGGCGTTCTTCCAGGACGTGCGGTTCACGCCCTCGCTCGCCCAGCGGCGGCTCGTCGAGTCGCGCCGGCACGGCCGCAAGACGGGACGCGGCTGGTACGCGTACGGGAACGACGCCGAGCGGCCCGAGCCGCACACCGCGGAGAAGGCCCAGCCGCCCGCGTACGTCGTCGCCGAGGGGGGCCTGGGCCCCGCGGCCGAACTGCTCCCGCTGATCCGCGAGGCGGGCATCCAGGTCCGTGAGGACGAGGAGGACAACGGCACCCGCCTGGTGCTGCCCAGCGGCGGACAGCTGGCCCTCGCGGACGGACAGACCTCCGTCGAGTTCCGTGACGTCGTCTACTTCGACCTGGCGCTCGACTACCGGAAGGCGACCCGGATCGCCCTGTCCGCCTCGCAGGACACCCAGCAGGCGACCCTCACCGAGGCCACGGGGCTCTTCCAGGCGCTCGGCAAGGACGTCAGCGTCATCGGGGACGTACCCGGGTCGATCGTCGCCCGCACCGTGGCCCGCATCATCGACCTGGCGCACGACGCGGTCACCAAGGGGGTGGCCACCGAGGAGGACATCGACACGGCGATGCGCCTGGGCGTCAACTACCCGCTGGGGCCCTTCGAATGGAGCCGCAGACTCGGCAAGAGCTGGGCGTACGACGTCCTGGACGAAATGCATCTGCGCGACCCCTCCGGACGGTACGCGCCTTCCCTCGCGCTCTACCGCCACGCGTACGCCTCGGACAAGCGGGAGGGCACCACCTCATGACCACGGCCAAGCGCGACACGTACACCCCGGAGACGCTGCTCTCCGTCGCCGTGCGGGTCTTCAACGAGCGCGGTTACGACGGCACGTCCATGGAGCACCTTTCCAAGGCGGCCGGCATCTCCAAGTCGTCGATATACCACCACGTCGCGGGCAAGGAGGAGCTGCTGCGCCGGGCCGTGAGCCGGGCGCTGGACGGCCTCTTCGGGATCCTCGACGAGGAACACGCGCGCGTGGGGCGTGCCGTGCGGCGACTGGAGTACGTCACCCGGCGCATGGTCGAGGTGCTCACCGCCGAACTGCCGTACGTGACGCTCCTGCTGCGGGTGCGCGGCAACACCGGCACCGAGCGCTGGGCCCTGGAGCGGCGCCGGGAGTTCGACCACCGGGTGGCCGAGCTCATGAAGGAAGCGGCGGCCGACGGCGACGTCCGCGCGGACGTGGAGTTCGGGCTCGCCACCAGGCTGGTCTTCGGGATGATCAACTCACTCGTCGAGTGGTACCGGCCCGACGGCCGGGGCGTGGGCGAGCGCGAAGTCGCCGACGCGGTCGTGCGGTTGGTCTTCGAGGGGCTGCGCAAGGAGGAGTGAGGGCCGGGCCGCAAGCCCCGGAGAAGCCGGGCCGCAAGCCCCGAAGAAGCCGGGCCGCACGCCGCGAAAAGGCAGCGGGGTCAGCCCTCCGGCTCCACGTCCTCCTCCTCGAAGACGAGCAGGGTCCGGGTGCTGAGCACCTCCGGGATGGACTGGAGGCGGGTCAGCACCAGGTCGCGCAGATTCCTGTTGTCCGGCGTGTGCACCAGGAGCAGGACGTCGAAGTCCCCGCTGACCAGGGCGATGTGGGCCACCTCGGGGAGCGCGCGAAGCTGTTCGCGCACCGTTCGCCAGGAGTTCTGCACGATCTTCAGGGTGATGTAGGCGGCGGCGCCCTTCCCGGCCCGCTCATGGTTGATGCGGGCGCCGAAGCCGAGGATCACGCCGTCCTCGATGAGCCGGTTGATGCGCGCGTACGCGTTGGCCCGGGACACATGGACGCGCTCGGCGACGGACCGTATGGACGCACGACCGTCCGAGCGCAGCATCTGGAGGATGTCCTGATCGATGGCGTCCAGCGGACGCGGAGGAGTGTCGCCACGGCCGCCCTCCGGTCCCTCGGCCATTTGTTCAGGTGCCATGTCCCCCCGCCTCCATACCATGGACGTACTGCATCCATCCCAGGCTGTGGAGAACCGATTGTCCACAGCCTGGAGCTGCCTGTAGCCAAAATGTGCCGACGACCGAACAATCGGTAGGTGAGGCGCATCACAACTGGTGTGCCGCCGAACCACTCCCACGAGGAGGTGCCGTCATGACGGTCATGGAGCAGCGGGGCGCCTATCGGCCCACCCCGCCGCCTGCCTGGCAGCCCCGCACCGACCCCGCCCCCCTGTTGCCGGACGAGGCTCCGTACCGCGTCCTCGGCACGGACGCGGCGGCCGAGGCCGACCCGGGGCTGCTGCGTCGTCTGTACGGGGAGCTGGTGCGCGGCCGTCGCTACAACACGCAGGCCACCGCCCTCACCAAGCAGGGCCGGCTCGCGGTCTACCCCTCCTCCACCGGCCAGGAGGCCTGCCAGGTCGCCGCCGCGCTCGTCCTCGAAGAACGCGACTGGCTCTTCCCCAGCTACCGCGACACGCTCGCCGCCGTCGCCCGCGGCCTCGATCCCGTCCAGGCCCTGGGCCTCCTGCGCGGCGACTGGCACAGCGGATACGACCCCCGCGAGCGCCGTATCGCGCCCCTGTGCACCCCCCTCGCGACCCAACTCCCGCATGCCGTGGGTCTCGCCCATGCCGCGCGTCTTCAGGGCGACGACGTGGTCGCGCTCGCCCTGGTCGGTGACGGCGGCACCAGTGAGGGCGACTTCCACGAGGCACTGAACTTCGCCGCCGTCTGGCAGGCCCCGGTCGTCTTCCTCGTCCAGAACAACGGCTTCGCGATCTCCGTACCGCTCGCGAAGCAGACCGCCGCGCCCTCCCTCGCCCACAAGGCGGTCGGCTACGGCATGCCGGGCCGCCTGGTCGACGGCAACGACGCGGCCGCGGTGCACCAGGTCCTCGGCGAAGCCGTGGCCCACGCGCGCGCGGGAGGCGGACCGACACTCGTGGAGGCGGTGACCTACCGCATCGACGCCCACACGAACGCCGACGACGACAAGCGCTACCGCGGCGACGCAGAGATCGAGGCCTGGCGCGCACACGACCCGATCACTCTCCTGGAGCACGCGCTGACCGAGCGCGGACTCCTCGACGACGCCGGCATCCGGGCCGCGCGCGAGGACGCCGAGGCGATGGCCGCGGACCTGCGCGAGCGTATGAACCAGGACCCGGTGCTCGACCCGATGGACCTCTTCGGGCACGTCTATGACCGGCCCACCACCCAGCTCCTTGAGCAGGAGGCACAGTTGCGGGCCGAACTGGCCGCCGAGGAGCGGCACCACGAGTCGGAGGGAGCGCCGCGATGACCACGGTCGCCGTGAAACCGGCCACCATGGCGCAGGCCCTCGGCCGTGCCCTGCGCGACGCGATGGCCGCCGACCCGGCCGTCCACGTCATGGGTGAGGACGTCGGCACCCTCGGCGGTGTCTTCCGGGTCACCGACGGGCTCGCCAAGGAATTCGGCGAGGAACGCTGTACGGACACGCCGCTGGCCGAGGCGGGCATCCTGGGGACGGCCGTCGGCATGGCCATGTACGGGCTCAGGCCAGTCGTGGAGATGCAGTTCGACGCCTTCGCCTACCCCGCCTTCGAGCAGCTGATCTCCCATGTGTCGCGGATGCGCAACCGCACCCGCGGAGCGATGCCATTGCCGATCACGATCCGTGTCCCCTACGGAGGAGGCATCGGCGGCGTCGAGCACCACAGCGACTCCTCCGAGGCGTACTACATGGCGACTCCGGGGCTCCATGTCGTCACGCCCGCGACGGTCGCCGACGCATACGGGCTGCTGCGGGCCGCCATCGCCTCCGACGACCCGGTCGTCTTCCTCGAACCCAAGCGCCTGTACTGGTCGAAGGACTCCTGGAACCCCGACGAGCCACCGGCCGTTGAACCGATAGGCCGCGCGGTCGTGCGGCGCTCGGGCCGGAGCGCCACGCTGATCACGTACGGGCCGTCCCTGCCCGTCTGCCTGGAGGCGGCCGAGGCGGCGCGGGCCGAGGGCTGGAACCTCGAAGTCGTCGATCTGCGCTCCCTGGTGCCGTTCGACGACGAGACGGTGACCGCGTCTGTACGGCGCACGGGCCGGGCCGTCGTGGTGCACGAGTCCGGGAGCTTCGGCGGTCCGGGCGGGGAGATCGCCGCGCGGGTCACCGAGCGGTGCTTCCACTACCTGGAGGCGCCAGTACTGCGGGTCGCCGGGTTCGACATCCCGTACCCGCCGCCGATGCTGGAGCGGCACCATCTGCCCGGCGTCGACCGCATCCTGGACACGGTCGCGCGGCTGCAGTGGGAGGCGGAGAACTGATGCCCCAGGTCCTCGAATTCAGGCTGCCCGACCTCGGCGAAGGGCTCACCGAGGCGGAGATCGTCCGCTGGCTCGTCCAGGTCGGCGACGTCGTTGCCGTCGACCAGCCGGTCGTCGAGGTCGAGACGGCCAAGGCGATGGTCGAGGTGCCCTGCCCGTACGGCGGCGTGGTCACGTCCCGCTTCGGCGAGGAGGGCACGGAACTGCCCGTCGGAGCACCGCTGTTGACGGTGGCGGTCGGAGCGTCCGCCTCCGGTGACACGGACGAGGGGTCCGGCAACGTACTCGTGGGATACGGCACGGGAACACCGCCCGCGCGGCGCGGAAGGGTACGGCCGACCGGCCCGGCGGCTGCTGGGCGGCAGCCGCGTGGACGGCCCATGGAGGAGCCCGGCAGCTCGGACGCGACGTCCGCCGGTCGCGGTGCGGACACCTCGGATACCGACCGGGGTACGGACAGCGGTGCCATGGGAACGGCGGCGCACGAGGCCGCCGCCCGCCGCCTCGCGCAGGACGTGGCCACCACCGAGGGCCGGCCGGGCGGCGGGGACGGACGCCGCGCCGACGGTCCGGTGCCGGTGATCTCCCCGCTCGTGCGGCGGCTGGCCCGGGAATACGGCCTGGACCTGCGGGAGCTGGCGGGGTCCGGACCCGACGGACTGATTCTGCGGGCAGACGTGGAGCACGCGGCGCACGCGGCACGCGCCGCCGGTGCTCGCGGCCGGGCGATGGAGACCGGCGCTGTGTCGTACGCGCCGACAGGGCCGGAGCCCTCGGCCGCCCCCCACGCGCGCGTTCCTGCCGCGCCCGCCGGTGAGGTTCCCGCGCACGTGGCAAGCGTTCCGGCAGCTGCAGGCACCCGCATCCCCCTGCGAGGCATACGCGGTGTCGTCGCCGACAAGCTCGCCCGCAGCCGCCGGGAGATCCCCGACGCAACCTGCTGGGTGGACGCCGACGCGACGGAACTCCTGCACGCGCGCGTGGCGATGAACGCAACCGGCGGCCCGAAGATCTCCCTCCTCGCGCTGCTCGCCCGCATCTGCACCGCCGCCCTCGCCCGCCATCCCGAACTCAACTCCACGGTCGACATGGACGCCAGAGAGGTCGTACAGCTCGACGAGGTGCACCTCGGGTTCGCGGCGCAGACCGAGCGGGGGCTCGTCGTGCCGGTGGTGAAGGACGCGCACACGCGGGACGCCCAGTCGCTGAGCGCGGAGTTCGCGCGGCTCACCGAAGCGGCGCGGACCGGGACGCTCACGCCAGGTGAACTCACCGGCGGGACCTTCACGTTGAACAACTACGGCGTGTTCGGCGTCGACGGCTCCACGCCGATCATCAACCACCCCGAGGCGGCCATGCTCGGCGTCGGCCGGATCGTTCCCAAGCCCTGGGTGTTCGAAGGCGAGCTGGCGGTGCGGCAGGTCGTCCAGCTCTCGCTCACCTTCGACCACCGGGTGTGCGACGGCGGCACGGCGGGCGGATTCCTGCGGTATGTGGCGGACTGCGTGGAGCAGCCGGCGGTACTCCTGCGTTCCCTGTGATCGCCGTGGCCCGCATACTCGTGGGGTGACCGCGTACCAGCCCCCCGGCGACCCCGGCGACTCCGGTGTCGATGAACACGACGCCGTCGTGCTCGCCGGAGGTGCCGCCCGGCGGCTCGGCGGCACCGACAAGCCCGGTGTGCGCGTGGGCGGTCGCCCGCTGCTCGACCGGGTCCTGGCCGCCTGTTCCTCCGCCTCCACCACCGTGGTCGTGGCCGACCGCAGGGCCACCGCCCGCCCGGTGCTGTGGGCGCGCGAGGAACCGCCCGGCGCGGGGCCGCTGGCCGCGCTCGACGCGGGGCTCCGGCAGACCTCGGCGGCGAATGTCGTGGTGCTCTCCGCCGATCTGCCGTTCCTCGACGAGGAGACGGTACGACGGCTGCTGGCCGCCGTTCGGTCGACCGACACCGAAGGCGTGCTCCTCACCGACCCCGATGGCCGCGACCAGCCGCTCGTGGCCGCGTACCGGAGTGCGGCGCTGCGCCGTGAGCTGGCGGCGCTCGGCGCCGAGCACGGTGGTCTGGCCGGGCTGCCGCTACGGCTGCTCACCGGTGTGCTCGACCTGACCCGTATCACCGACCCCGTCGCGTCCTTCGACTGCGACACCTGGGACGACATCGCTGCTGCCCGGGCACGTATCAGGGAGCATGGGAACGTGTTGGATGAATGGATTTCCGCAGTCAAGGAAGAGCTCGGCATCGACCTCGAGGTCGACACCGGCAACCTGCTCGATCTCGCCCGCGACGCCGCACACAATGTGGCCCGGCCCGCGGCTCCGCTGACGACGTTCCTCGTCGGATACGCGGCCGCCCAGGCCAAGGGAGGTCCCGAGGCAGTGGCCGAGGCCGCGCGCAAGGCGACAGCGCTCGCGCTGCGCTGGGCCGAGGAGGACGCCGAAGGGGCCCCGTCCGAGCCCGGTTCGGCCCCTGCCGCTGAAGCCCGCCCGGACGCCGGATGACCGCCCACGGGCAGTACGAGGACGTCGACCTCGACGTGGAGGAGGCCCTCGCCTTGGTCAAGGACAGCGATGCCCGCCGGCCCGGCGAAGCCACCCCTTGGCCACAAGCACGGGCCACCGCCGCGCGAGCCCCCCGCACCCCGGCCGCCCCCGTCTCCGTCCCGCTCGACGCCGCGCTGGGACTCGTCCTCGCCGCCTCCCTCACCGCCCTCACGGACCTCCCCTCGTTCGACACCTCCGCGATGGACGGCTGGGCGGTCGCCGGACCCGGCCCGTGGCAGGTCCGGCCGGAAGGGGTGCTCGCCGGGCACGCCGAGCCGGCGCCGCTCACCGACGGCGAGGCGGTCCGGATCGCCACCGGCGCACGTATCCCGCAGGACGCCACCGCCGTCCTGCGCAGCGAGCACGGCCGCACCGACGACAAGGACCGGCTGCACGCGACCCGGGACGTCGTGCACGGCCAGGACATCCGGCCGCGCGGCCAGGAGTGCCGCTCCGGTGACGCCCTCCTGCCTCCCGGGACGCTCATCACCCCGCCCGTGCTCGGGCTTGCGGCCGCCGCCGGATACGACACCGTCTCCGCCGTCCCGCGACCACGCGCCGAAGTCCTCGTCCTGGGCGACGAATTGCTCACCGAAGGCCTGCCCCACGAGGGTCTGATCCGCGACGCGCTCGGCCCGATGCTGCCGCCCTGGCTGCGCGCACTAGGCGCGGACGTCATCGCGGTGCGCAGGCTCGGCGACGACGCCGAGGCCCTGCACAAGGCACTGCAGCACTCCGAAGCCGACCTCATCGTCACCACCGGCGGCACCGCCGCGGGCCCGGTCGACCATGTCCACCCCACCTTGCGCCGCATCGGCGCCCAACTCCTGGTGAACGGCGTCAAGGTGCGCCCCGGGCACCCCATGCTGCTGGCCCGCACCAAGAGGAACCAGCACCTCGTCGGTCTGCCCGGCAACCCCCTCGCCGCCGTCTCCGGCCTGCTCACGCTCGCCGAACCTCTGCTGCGTACGCTCGCGGGACGTCCGGTCCCGGAGTCGTACACGCTGCCCCTCCAGGAGGCGGCGCACGGGCATCCGTACGACACCCGGCTGATCCCCGTCATGCTGCGCGAGGACCGGGCCGTGCCGCTGCACTACAACGGCCCGGCCATGCTGCGCGGCATCGCCGTGGCCGACGCGCTCGCGGTCGTCCCGCCCAGCGGTGGCCGCCCCGGCCAGGAGTTGGAGATCCTCGAGCTGCCGTGGGCGACAGCCACAGCTGGGGCGGGCCTCGCATGATCCGGCTCGGGGTGACTCTCATATGAACCGGATCGGGGAGTGTTTCACGTGAAACTTCCGGGCCATGACGCGATCGCCCGCCAGGCCGACGAACGTCTCGTGACCCAGCGGGTGAGGCTTCCCCGCCGGACCGTGGAACACCCGTTCCGCCAGGTCGCCAAGCGCGTCGTCGTGGCGCTGCTGATCCTGATCTCGACCGGCTTCCTCGTCTACCTCGACCGCGACGGCTACAACGACAACTCGGACGACGCGGTCGACCTGCTCGACGCTTTCTACTACGCGACGGTCACCCTCTCGACCACAGGGTATGGCGATATCACCCCGGTCAGCGACGCAGCCCGGCTCACCAACATCTTTGTGATCACGCCGCTGCGCGTGCTCTTCCTGATCATCCTGGTCGGCACCACTCTCGAGGTCCTCACCGAGCGGACCCGGGAGGAATGGCGACTGAATCGCTGGAGGACCGCTTTGAGGGAGCACACCGTTGTCATCGGCTTCGGGACGAAGGGGCGGTCGGCAATTCAGACCGTGTGTGCGACAGGGTTGAAAAAGGAGCAGGTCGTGGTGGTCGACCCCAGTACGAAGGTGGTCGACGCGGCGACGGCGGACGGGTACGCAGGTGTGGTCGGCGACGCCACGCGCAGCGACGTTTTGATCAGGGCCGAGGTGCAGAAGGCGCGGCAGATCATCATCGCGACCCAGCGCGACGACACAGCCGTACTCGTGGCGCTGACGGCCCGCCAGCTCAATCGCGGGGCGAAGATCGTGGCTGCGGTCCGCGAGGAGGAGAACGCGCCACTGCTGCGCCAGTCCGGTGCCGATGTCGTGATCACCAGTGCGAGCGCGGCCGGACGGCTGCTCGGGCTCTCGGTGCTCAGCCCCAGCGCGGGCATGGTCCTGGAGGACCTCATCCAGCAGGGCAGCGGGCTCGACATCGTTGAACGGCCCGTTGTGAAGGCCGAGGTGGGGCGTGGGCCACGGGACGTGGACGACCTGGTGGTGAGTGTCGTACGAGGGCATCGCGTGCTCGGATACGACGATCCGGCCCTCGGGAAACTCCAGTTGACGGACCGTCTGATCACCATCGTACGGAAGACGCCGCATACGCAGGTCATGCCCGACACCAAGCGCCTGCCCGGGGTCGAGCCATCGGCAGGAGGGGCCGTCGGTCGGCCGAAACCCCGGGAGTAGCCTCGCCGCATGCGTGCGATCACGATTCCTGAACCTGGTGGGCCCGAGGCGCTGGTGTGGGACGAGGTCCCGGATCCGGTGCCCGGAGAGGGCGAAGTGCTGGTCGAGGTGGTGGCCGGGGCGGTCAACCGCGCCGATCTCCTCCAGAGGCAGGGCTTCTACGATCCCCCGCCCGGCACCCCCCCGTACCCCGGCCTCGAATGCTCCGGACGCATCGCCGAGCTCGGCCCCGGCGTTTCGGGATGGGCGGTCGGCGACGAGGTGTGCGCGCTGCTCGCGGGCGGCGGGTACGCCGAGAAGGTCGCCGTACCGGCCGGACAGCTGCTGCCCGTGCCCGAGGGCATCGATCTCCAGCAGGCGGCCGCGCTGCCCGAGGTGACCTGCACGGTGTGGTCCAACGTCTTCATGATCGCCCACCTCCGCCCCGGCGAGACCCTCCTCGTGCACGGCGGTGCGAGCGGCATCGGCACCATGGCGATCCAGCTGGCCAAGGCTGTCGGCGCAAAGGTCGCCGTCACGGCGGGCAGCAAGGAGAAGCTGGCGTACTGCGCCGATCTGGGCGCGGACGTGCTGATCAACTACCGCGAGCAGGACTTCGTCGAGGAGATCAGGACCGCCACGGACGGCGCGGGCGCGGACGTCATCCTCGACATCATGGGCGCCAAGTACCTGGAGCGGAACGTCAAGGCGCTCGCCACCAACGGTCGCATCGCGGTCATCGGCCTGCAGGGCGGCATCAAGGGCGAGCTGAACCTCGGCGCGCTTCTGAGCAAGCGGGCCGCCATCACCGCCACCTCGTTGCGTGCCCGGCCCGTCGCCGAGAAGGCGGCGATCGTCGCGGCCGTGCGCGAGCACGTCTGGCCGCTGATCTCCGGCGGCCATGTACGCCCGGTCGTCGACCGGGCGCTGCCGATGAGCGAGGCAGCCGCTGCACACCGCGTGCTGGAGGAGAGCGGGCACATCGGAAAGGTGCTGCTGACGCTCCCGTAATCCTTCAGCGCGCTCCCGTACGGCGTCTCAGCCGCGCCGTACGCGCAGGCCGAGGAACGCGAGCCCCAGGCCGAGCCCGATGAGGACCAGGCCGCCCCCCAGGGGGAGGACGCGCAGTACGGGCTGTGAGGAGGACGGCGGCGCGGCGTGCCGTGACGGCTCGGAGCCCACGTCGGAGCCGACGCCGGTCTCCGGGCCGACCGGGATGTCCGGCACCTCGGGAACGCCGGGGTCGATCTCTGTGCGTATGGCGCCGGCATCCTCCTCCGGCGACGCCTGCCGCCCCGGCCTCTGACGGCCCACGCCCGCACTGCTGCCGGCGCGCGACTCGGTCGGGGCCGGCTCGACGGCGTACGAAGCGGTGGACGGGGCAACGAGCGAGGACTTCGAGGCGGGCCACGCGTACGAGACAGGAGCGGGGGCCGCCCCCAGGACCAGCAGCAGGCCGGCTGTACTCAGCGTGCGAAGCCACGGAGTCATGTCGATGACCCCCTCCCGATGCTCGGGCGCCAAGACGCATCAAGCGTCACACGGGCCCCGCATTCCGGCATCTCGGTGACATTCGGTGACAAGCCCGGCGTTCACGGGACTGTCCGCCCGAGGCGAACACCGATCCCGTACACGGTGGATCTCTTTTGTGAGGGGGCACCACGGTGATGAGGTGTACGGGTGCGAGAGAATGGCGGCATGGAGATGCCGAGGAACGAAAGGTCGCCGGAGAACCCACAGATCCTGGTCGTGGGCCAGGATGGCATGGCTCTCGGCGGCGGAGGAGACGACGACTCCCGCGAGGTCCCGGTGACGGAGATGGTGGAGCAGCCCGCCAAGGTCATGCGCATCGGGAGCATGATCAAGCAACTGCTGGAGGAGGTGCGTGCGGCACCTCTGGACGAGGCGAGCCGGGTCCGCCTCAAGGAGATCCATGCCAGCTCGGTCAAGGAGCTGGAGGACGGTCTCGCTCCCGATCTCGTCGAGGAACTGGAGCGGCTCTCCCTGCCGTTCACGGACGACGGCGTCCCCTCCGACGCCGAGCTGCGTATCGCGCAGGCCCAGTTGGTGGGCTGGCTGGAGGGCCTCTTCCACGGCATCCAGACGACCCTGTTCGCCCAGCAGATGGCGGCCCGCGCCCAGCTGGAGCAGATGCGCCGCGCGCTGCCGCCGGGCGTCGGCGGCGAGGGCGACGAAGAGCCGCACCAGGGCGGCCGCTCGGGCGGGCCGTACCTGTAACAGCGCGTAGACGACAGCAGACGAAAGGGGCCCGGCACGGATGCCGGGCCCTTCGCCTGTCCGGAAGATCATGTCCGGAGGATCAGGCGGGATTGCCCGTCGAGACATCGAGCTGGATCTTGGGCATGTTGTTGGGGTCGACGTCCGTGTCGTCCGCGGGGAACTGTTTCATGATCGTGCCGTCGCCGTAGGTGTTCTCGTCGACCGGCTTCTCTTCGTACTGCCAGCCCGCCTGCTGCAGGCACTTCTTCACCGAGTCGATGTTCTTGAAGGTGAAGTCGGGCAGCTTGATCTTGTTGGGGTCGTTGTACGACTCGTCCGGCTCCGTGCACTTCTCCGGCTCGATCGTCTTCGAGGGGTCCGGCGCCTTGTACCCGGCCTCCTGCTGCTTCGTCGCGGACGCGCTGGCGTCGTCGTCACCGCCCGGGTCGCCGCCCCCGCCCCTGTTCAGCGCCAGGATCAGTCCGACGACTGCGGCGAGCGCGACGACGGCCGAGCCGATGATCACCGGCAGGTTGCTCTTGCGGCCGCCGCCCGGGGAGGGGGCCGAGGGCTGCTGCGGGGAGATCGTGTAGGGCGGCGGGGGCGTCAGGCCCTGCTGCGGGGAGTACGCCGCGGTCTGCGGGGGCGTCGGGTAGCCGCCCTGCTGCGGATAGCCGTAGGCCGCGGACTGCGGCGTGGGTGAGGGGGTCGGTGGGCCGTACGGACCGGGTGTGTACGGCGTCTGGACGTTCCCCGCCGGGCTCGGGCCCGTCTGGTCGATCGGTGGGAAGACCGCGGAGCCGACACCGGCGCCGCTCGACGTCTGCGCCCCCGGGACGATGTTCGGCGCGGCCGAGTGCAGCGACTGGGCCACGCGATGGCACTCGTCGCGCATCGCCTCGGCGCTCGGGAAGCGCTCGTTCGGGTTCTTCTTCAGCGCGCGGGCGATCAGCGAGTCCACGGCCGGCGGCAGCGAGCGGTTGATCGAGGAGGGCGCGACGGGCTCCTCCTGGACATGTGCATAAGCGATCGCGAGCGGCGAGTCCGCCTCGAACGGCAGCCGTCCGGTGACCAGCTGGAAGAGCATGATGCCGACGGAGTACAGGTCGGAGCGGGCGTCCACGCCGCGGCCCAGCGCCTGCTCCGGGGAGAGGTACTGCGGGGTGCCGACCACCATGCCGGTCTGGGTCATGGAGGTGACGCCGGACTGCATGGCGCGGGCGATGCCGAAGTCCATCACCTTGACGACGTTCCGCTTCGTCATCATGACGTTGCCCGGCTTGATGTCGCGGTGGACCAGGCCCATCTCGTGGCTGATCTCCAGCGCCGCCAGCACATCCGCGGTGATCTTCAGGGCCTTGTCGGAGGGCATCGCGCCATACTGCGCGATGTCCGCCTCCAGGACGGAGCCGAGCGGCTTGCCCTCGACGTACTCCATGACGATGTATGGAGTGGTCACACCGCCGAGATCGTCCTCGCCGGTGTCGAAGACCGAGACGATGTTCGTGTGCGTGAGTTTCGCCACTGCCTGGGCCTCGCGGCGGAAGCGCTCACGGAAGGCTTGTTCGCGTCCCAGCTCTGTGTGAAGTGTCTTGATCGCTACTTGTCGGTCGAGCACCGAGTCGTATGCGAGATGGACCGAGGCCATGCCGCCTTCGCCTAGCAGATCACGCAGTTGGTAGCGGCCACCGGCGACCGCACGCCCCGCGTACCGGCCCTGTACGCCGTCCTGGCTCATGTTCTGCGTCCCCCATCGGCATGCGCCGTCGCGCGGGCGAAAGCTCCTGATGTGCTCCCGCGGTCGGTGATCCTTTGTCCATTCCCGGCCAAGTCTGCCCGAGGGCACTGACACGTCAAGCGCGGTGCCCGATCCGTGACCGTACGCGAAAGAAGCGTCGCGGAAGCGTTACAGGTGACGTGCGGCCGGTACACAGAATTTGCACCTGGAGACCCGCTACGGGTTTCATGACCCGTCCATCTCGGACCGGCGCCTCATGTGGAGGCTGTAGCGTGGCCCGTTGGAGACCGTAACAACCACCGCGCGGACGCGGGCTGAAACGACGGCGAGGACTGATGGCACAGCAGCAGCGCGCTCAGGGCCCGTCCGACCCCGAGGCGACTGGCGGCGGTATGTCAGATGCGCCGGACATGTGGGGTAACGGCGGGCTTGTCGGGGATGGTCGGTATCGGCTGACCCGCAGACTCGGCCGGGGCGGCATGGCCGAGGTGTTCGCGGCCGAGGACGTACGCCTGGGACGTACGGTCGCTGTCAAGCTGCTCCGTTCCGACCTTGCCGAGGACCCGGTGTCCAAGGCCCGCTTCACGCGCGAGGCCCAGTCGGTGGCGGGCCTCAACCACCATGCGGTGGTGGCGGTCTACGACTCCGGCGAGGACGTGATCGCCGGCAACACCGTGCCGTACATCGTCATGGAGCTCGTCGAGGGCCGTACGATCCGCGATCTGCTGCTCAACGCCGAGGCCCCCGGCCCCGAGCAGGCGCTGATCATCGTCTCCGGTGTTCTCGAGGCGCTGGCGTACTCGCACCAGCACGGCATCGTGCACCGCGACATCAAGCCCGCGAACGTGATCATCACCAACACCGGTGCGGTGAAGGTGATGGACTTCGGCATCGCGCGCGCCCTGCACGGCGCGCAGTCGACGATGACCCAGACCGGCATGGTCATGGGCACGCCTCAGTACCTCTCGCCCGAGCAGGCGCTCGGCAAAGCCGTCGACCACCGCAGCGACCTGTATGCGACAGGCTGTCTGCTGTACGAACTTCTCGCGCTGCGGCCGCCGTTCACGGGTGAGACCCCGTTGTCGGTGGTCTACCAGCATGTTCAGGACATTCCGGTGCCGCCTTCCGAGGCCTCCGACGTGGCTCCGCCCGAGCTGGACGGCCTGGTCATGCGCTCCCTCGCGAAGGAGCCGGACGACCGGTTCCAGACCGCCGAGGAGATGCGCGGCCTCGTCCAGTACGCACTGCAGATGCTGTACGACCAGGGCAGCCACACCGGCACCTGGAACACCGGTCCCGTGATGATGCACGAGGGCGGGAGCACCTCGGCGATGGGCATGGCGGGTACGAACGTCATGCCGCACCCGAGCGATTCGGGCACCACGCAGATCCCGTCACCGATCCTGCCGAACCGCGGCTCGGGAGACGACGGGGGCTTCGATGGCAGCGGCAACCGGGGCAGCGGCCGCGGCAAGCTGTGGATCCTGGCCGTACTCGCGGTGATCGCCATCGGGGTGGGCGTCGCGTGGGCCCTCCAGAACAGGGGCGACAACGGCGGCGGGGGCGGCGACACCACGCAGTCGCCGACGACCTCGCAGACCGAGAAGGACCCGACGCCGAGCGAGAGCCCGTCGTCCGAGGCGACGGAAGAGGAAACGCAGGACGACGGCGCCGGCACGGGCGACGACCCGGACTACACACCGCCGACGTACGAGCCGACGGACGAGCCGTCCCAGGAGCCGACGCAGCGGCCGACCGAGCCCACGGAGAAGCCCACGACCGCGAACCCCACGACTGCGCAGCCGACGGAGAATCCGACGGAGGATCCGACCGAGGACCCCACGCTGCCGACGGACGACCCGACGGACGCTGCCGACGGTGGCGCTACCGGCGGCAACTGACCTCGAAGCACTGTCCACGCACGCGTGCGGCCCGAAAACGGGCTCCACACAGATGAGCGCGGCACGCGACAGATGTTAGGTCACTGAATACGTCGTTGACCTTGCGTTTGTCACAGAGGGTGCCCATGTGGTTCTGGTCCGCACCCCCGAACGGTCACAAGTGGGCTCACTGTTCCACCAAGGCGAACCCTTCCCGTTCCCAGGGTGACCGGGATAACGTGCCGGTGTTCCGGCCCCCTGCAAGGCTGTGACCAGCGGCTGTTCCCGGCGTGCGCGATCTGTGCGGAAATCCGACCACAAGGTACTTGGATATCCAAGCAAAATCGCAGGTCAGGAAGGGTTTCCCACGGGTGTGGGGCACTGGGTAACGTGCTAGTTGCAGGGCGCTCGCCGGGGCACCTGTCACGCCTGTTCCCGGCCGAGGGCACCTACCCGTGCACGGGTACTGGAACAGGCGAGCCGCACTGGTCACCCGGCAACCCCGGGGGGCCGGACCGACGGAGGAGCACACGTGACCGTGGAGAGCACTGCCGCGCGCAAGCCGCGACGCAGCGCCGGCACCAAGCGCGCCAGCGCCAAGAAGCCGCCGAGCAGGGAAACCGAGCTCGTGCAGCTGCTGACGCCGGAGGGCAAGCGCGTCAAGCATGCCGAGTACGACCCGTACGTCGCCGACATCACCCCCGAAGAGCTGCGCGGTCTGTACCGCGACATGGTGCTCACTCGCCGCTTCGACGCCGAGGCGACCTCGCTTCAGCGTCAGGGCGAACTGGGCCTGTGGGCCTCGCTGCTGGGCCAGGAGGCCGCCCAGATCGGCTCCGGGCGGGCCCTGCGTGATGACGACTACGTCTTCCCGACCTACCGCGAGCACGGCGTCGCCTGGTGCCGTGGCGTCGACCCGACCAATCTGCTCGGCATGTTCCGCGGCGTGAACAACGGCGGCTGGGACCCGAACGGCAACAACTTCCACCTCTACACGATCGTCATCGGCTCGCAGACACTGCACGCCACCGGTTACGCGATGGGCGTGGCCAAGGACGGCGCGGACTCGGCCGTGATCGCCTACTTCGGAGACGGCGCCTCCAGCCAGGGCGATGTCGCCGAATCGTTCACCTTCTCCGCGGTCTACAACGCCCCCGTGGTGTTCTTCTGCCAGAACAACCAGTGGGCGATCTCCGAGCCCACCGAGAAGCAGACCCGCGTCCCGCTCTACCAGCGCGCACAGGGCTACGGCTTCCCGGGCGTGCGCGTCGACGGCAATGACGTACTGGCCTGCCTCGCCGTCACCAAGTGGGCCCTGGAGCGGGCCCGCCGGGGCGAGGGACCCACGCTCGTCGAGGCGTTCACGTACCGCATGGGCGCGCACACCACCTCCGACGATCCGAGCCGCTATCGGCACGACGACGAGCGGCTTTCATGGGAGGCGAAGGACCCGATCCAGCGCCTGCGCAGCTACCTCGCGTCCGAAACTGACACGAATGAGGGATTTTTCGGGGAACTCGAAGCCGAGAGCGAGGCGTTGGGCAGGCGAGTGCGCGAAGTGGTACGTGCCATGCCGGACCCGGACCACTTCGCCATCTTCGAGAACGTATACGCGGACGGGCACGCGCTCGTCGACGAGGAGCGGGCCCAGTTCGCCGCTTACCAGGCGTCGTTCGTTCAGGAAGGGGAGGGCGAGTAGCGATGGCGGCAGAAAAGATGGCGCTGGCCAAGGCGATCAACGAATCGCTGCGTACGGCCCTCGACGCCGACCCCAAAGTCCTGATCATGGGCGAGGACGTCGGCAAGCTCGGCGGTGTCTTCCGTGTCACCGACGGGCTGCAGAAGGACTTCGGCGAGGACCGGGTCATCGACACCCCGCTCGCCGAGTCGGGCATCGTCGGCACGGCGATCGGCCTCGCACTGCGCGGCTACCGACCGGTGGTGGAGATCCAGTTCGACGGCTTCGTGTTCCCCGCGTACGACCAGATCGTCACACAGCTCGCGAAGATGCACGCGCGAGCGCTCGGCAAGATCAAGCTGCCGGTCGTCATCCGCATTCCGTATGGCGGCGGAATCGGCGCCGTCGAGCACCACTCCGAGTCCCCGGAGGCGCTGTTCGCGCATGTGGCGGGCCTGAAGGTGGTCTCGCCGTCGAACGCGAGCGACGCCTACTGGATGATGCAGCAGGCCATCCACAGCGACGACCCGGTGATCTTCTTCGAGCCCAAGCGGCGCTATTGGGACAAGTCCGAGGTCGACGCCGAGGCGATCCCCGGGCCGCTGCACAAGGCCCGTGTCGTGCGCGACGGCGGCGACCTGACGCTTGCCGCGTACGGCCCGATGGTGAAGGTCTGCCAGGAGGTCGCGAACGCCGCCCAGGAGGAGGGCAAGTCGCTGGAGGTGCTGGACCTGCGCTCGGTCTCGCCGATCGACTTCGACACCGTCCAGGCCTCGGTCCAGAAGACCGGCCGCCTGGTCGTGGTCCACGAGGCCCCGGTGTTCTTCGGTTCCGGCGCGGAGATCGCCGCCCGCATCACGGAGCGGTGCTTCTACCACCTGGAGGCACCCGTTCTGAGGGTCGGCGGCTATCACGCCCCGTATCCGCCCGCGCGCCTGGAGGACGAGTACCTGCCGGGCCTGGACCGGGTGCTCGATGCCGTCGACCGCTCGCTGGCGTACTGAGGAGAGGGTCGTGACGACGATGACGGAAGCGTCCGTGCGGGAGTTCAAGATGCCCGACGTGGGCGAGGGACTCACCGAGGCCGAGATCCTCAAGTGGTATGTGCAGCCTGGTGACTCCGTCACGGACGGGCAGGTGGTCTGCGAGGTCGAGACGGCGAAGGCGGCCGTCGAGCTGCCGATTCCGTACAACGGGGTGGTGCGGGAGCTCCGGTTCCCCGAAGGGGCGACGGTCGACGTGGGCACGGCGATCATCACCGTCGACGAGGGCGGTGGGGATACCGGGGCCGGTGAGGCCGGTGGTGCCGCTTCGGTCGCGGAGTCCGAGACGCCTGCCGAGACTCCCGCTCCGGCTCCGCCCGCACCGGAGGCGCCGAAGCCCGAGGGCCGCAAGCCGGTCCTGGTCGGGTACGGCGTGGCCGAGGCGTCGACGAAGCGGCGTCCCCGTAAGGGAGTTCCGGTTCAGCAGGCCCAGACCCAGGCCCGGGCCCAGCAGCCCGAGGCGGCGGCTGCGGTCCAGGGCGAGCTGAACGGCCACACCACGCCGGTGGACCGCCCCTCTCCGGTGAGCAGTACGCCTTCGGCCGGCAGCGCAACTCCGGTGGGGGGCCGCCCGCTGGCGAAGCCGCCGGTGCGCAAGCTGGCCAAGGACCTGGGCGTGGACCTGGCGACGGTCACGCCGTCCGGGCCGGACGGGATCATCACGCGCGAGGACGTGTACGCGGCGTCGGCGCCTCCGGCTCCCGAGCCGGTGCAGACTCCCGTAGCCGCTCCGTCACCGGCGCAGGCACCGGCGGCGGTGTCGCACGAGGGCGCCCGTGAGACCCGTATTCCCATCAAGGGCGTCCGCAAGGCCACGGCGACTGCGATGATCGACTCGGCGTTCACGGCGCCGCATGTCACGGAGTTCGTGACGGTCGACGTGACGCGCACGATGAAGCTCATCGAGGAGCTCAAGCAGGACAAGGACCTCGCGGGCCTGCGGGTGAACCCGCTGCTGCTCATCGCCAAGGCGCTCCTTGTGGCGATCAGGCGGCATCCCGAGGTGAACGCGTCCTGGGACGAGGCGAACCAGGAGATCGTGGTCAAGCACTACGTGAACCTCGGCATCGCGGCGGCCACCCCCCGCGGCCTGATCGTCCCGAACATCAAGGACGCCCACACCAAGACGCTGCCCGAACTGGCCCAGGCACTCGGCGAGTTGGTGTCAACGGCTCGCGACGGCAGGACGTCTCCGGCAGCCATGCAGGGCGGCACGGTCACGATTACGAACGTCGGCGTCTTCGGCGTCGACACCGGAACACCGATCCTCCCTCCCGGAGAGTCCGCGATCCTCGCCGTCGGCTCCATCAAGCTCCAGCCGTGGGTGCACAAGGGCAAGGTGAAGCCCCGCCAGGTCACGACGCTGGCGCTGAGCTTCGACCACCGCCTGGTGGACGGCGAACTGGGCTCCAAGGTGCTGGCGGATGTGGCGGCGATCCTGGAGCAGCCGAAGCGGCTGATCACTTGGGCGTGATGCTGACGACCGGGTAGATCCAACGATGAAGGGGGCGCCGCAAGTTCGGATTGCGGCGCCCCCTTTGCCTCCTTGCCGTCAGCCTCCGTGGGACGCGAAGGGGTTCGCGGGTGGCCTTGGCGCTGCTGGCGGGCCCCGGGGTTCGGAGAGGGCCCGCCGCATGCCGTGCAGGCGCTGGCGGGCCCTCTCCGTCGTACCTCTGGAGTTGACGCTCTGAAGGCGGCCTCCAAGAGCGCTCTACCGCGCGAAGGCGTAATTCATCATCTTCTTCGCGTCCGATGCGCGGTTCGTCGACGAAGTCGACGCGAGCACCGTGCCGATGACCGTCTTGCCGTCGCGGGTGGCGGCGAAGACCAGGCAGTACCCGGCCTCCGGGCCGGAGCCGGTCTTGACGCCGATGGCGCCGGTGTAGGTGCCGAGGAGGGGGTTCGTGTTCGTCCACGGCGCCATCGTGCGGGTGCCGCCGGTCTTCGTGGTCGTCTTCGCCGTGTACGTCTTCGTCTTGACGATCGAGCGGAACGTGGAGTTCTTCATCGCGCTGCTGGCGATCTTCGTGAGATCGCGCGGCGTGGAGTAGTTCGCGCCCCTGCCGATGCCGTCGAACGAGTCGAAGTGAGTGTTCGCCAGGCCGAGGTCCCTGGCCTGCTTGTTCATCTTGCCGATGAACGACTTCACGCGGGCGGCCCGCGTCGTGCCGGAGCCGAACTTGTCGGCGAGCGCGTACGCGGCGTCGCAGCCGGACGGCAGCATCAGCCCGTACAGCAACTGGCGGACCGTGACCTTGTCGCCGACGATCAGCTTGGCGTTCGAGGCCCAGTTGTTCTGGACGATGTAGTCGCTGTACGCCTTCTGGATCGTGACCTTGGCGTCCAGGTTGAGGTTCGGCTGCGACAGCACGACCTTCGCGGTCATGATCTTCGTGGTCGAGCCGGTGGAGCGGCGGGTGTCCGCGGCTTTCGTGTAAAGCGTCTTGGCGGTGCCGTTGTTCATCACGTAGCCGCCCTTGGCGGCGATCGTGGGCGCGGTGAGGGCCGTTGCGGGCGCCGCGGTGAGGGCTCCGGTCGCGAGCATGGCTCCGGTGGTGATGACCACGGCGGCAGCTCTGCGGACCCCTACGCCCTTAATGCCGGTTTTCAAGTCAAGTACCCCGATTACGTCGTATGCGCCAAACGCCCCTGGGGGGCGGCCACTTGGCGGCGACTTGAGCGAGTCGCTGGCTCCTGCGACACGTATGACACGTAAGTAGCACAGGAGGTTGTGGCACTCGTGCGGCGGGGTGCCTTTAATTTTCGTGCGTCCGCATCCTGGACGGCCCGCGACGATGCGTACGTGTTGTATCTATGCTGTGCGCATGTCTGCAGCGCCCTTCCCGACCTCGAGCAAGACCGCGTCCGGACCAGCCAAGCAGCAACTCGCCAAGCAACCCCCCGCCGCCGAGCGCGTCTACGCCCACGTCAAGCAGGGAGTCCTGGAGCGCCGGTACGAGGGCGGGACGCTGCTCACCGAGGGCGAGCTTGCCGAGGCGGTCGGGGTGTCACGCACCCCCGTTCGCGAGGCGCTGCTGAAGCTCGAGGTCGAGGGGCTGATCAGGCTCTACCCGAAGAAGGGCGCGCTGGTCCTGCCCGTCTCCGCGCAGGAGATTGCGGACGTCGTGGAGACCCGGCAGCTCGTCGAGGAGCACGCGATCCGCAAGGCGGTGCCGGCCTCGCCCGCGCTCATCGAGCGCCTCACCGAACTCCTGGACAAGCAGCGGGAACAGGCCGAGGCAGGCGACCTGGCGGCAGCCGCCGTCACCGACCGCTGCTTCCACGCCGAGATCGTCCGCAGCGGAGGGAACGAGATCCTCTCGCGGCTCTACGACCAGCTCCGCGACCGGCAGTTGCGCATGGGCGTCGCCGTGATGCACGCCCACCCGGACCGCATCACCAAGACGCTCATCGAACACCGCGAGATCCTCGAAGCGCTGCGTTCCGGCGACGCGGAGGCAGCCGTCGACCTGGTCCACCGGCACGTCAGCTGGTTCTCCAACCTCGCCCGGGGTGAGGTCCGATGACGGCTCGGGCACGCTCCACGCCCGCCGCCCTCCCCGGCGACCCGCCCGGCGGCCGTCGCGCCGTCCTCGTCTGGTCCGTCGGCGTCTCGGTCTACTTCGTCGCGGTCATCTTCCGTACGTCCCTGGGGGTGGCCGGACTTGACGCCGCCGACCGCTTCGAGGTGGGCGCCTCCGCGCTGTCCACCTTCTCCATCCTCCAGCTCCTCGTCTACGCGGGTATGCAGATACCCGTCGGCCTGCTGGTGGACCGGCTCGGCACCAAGAAGGTGCTGACCATCGGTGTACTCCTGTTCACGGCAGGTCAGCTGGGTTTCGCCTTCTCGCCCTCGTACGGGACGGCACTGGCCGCTCGCGCGCTGCTCGGCTGCGGAGACGCGATGACGTTCATCAGCGTGCTGCGGCTCGGCGCACGCTGGTTCCCGGCCCGGCGCGGCCCGATGGTCGCTCAGCTGGCGGGCCTGGTGGGCATGGCGGGCAACCTCGTCTCGACGCTCGTCCTGGCCCGGCTGCTGCACGGCATCGGCTGGACCGCCGCCTTCGCGGGCAGCTCGCTCGCGGGTGTCCTCGTCCTCGTCCTGATGCTGCTGTTCCTCAAGGACCACCCCGAGGGGCACGAACCGGAGCCGTTCCCGCACCGGGGCGGCGCATACGTGCGCCGGCAGATCGTCGCGTCCTGGCGGGAGCCCGGGACGCGGCTCGGGCTGTGGGTGCACTTCACGACGCAGTTCCCGGCGATGGTGTTCCTGCTGCTGTGGGGCCTGCCGTTCCTCGTCGAGGCGCAGGGCCTCACACGGGCGACAGCCGGCGAGCTGCTGACGCTGGTCGTGCTCTCCAACATGGTCATCGGCCTGGTGTACGGGCAGATCGTCGCCCGGCACCACGCGGCGCGGCTTCCGCTGGCCCTCGGCACGGTGCTCTCGACGGCGGCCGTCTGGGCCGCCACACTCGCGTACCCCGCGGACCATGCTCCGATGTGGCTGCTGATCGTGCTCTGCACCGTGCTCGGCGCCTGCGGCCCCGCCTCGATGATCGGCTTCGACTTCGCACGGCCCGCGAACCCGCCCGAGCGTCAGGGCACGGCCTCCGGAATCACCAACATGGGCGGTTTCGTCGCCTCGATGACGACGCTGTTCGCGATCGGTGCGCTGCTGGACGCCACCGGTGACGACTACGGCGTCGCCTTCTCAGCTGTCTTCGTGCTCCAGGCGCTCGGCCTCGGCCAGATCCTGCGGCTGCGCCGCCAGGCGGCCCGCCGTGAGCGCGAACGGCTGGTCGCGAGCCGGGTGGAGACGGTGCACGTGCCCGCGTGACGCGGGACGGTTGTCCGTAACTGCCCTCACAGCCGAGGTGTTGCTCTGCGACCAGCATCACCGAGGACCGCTGAGCCCCGTCCACTGACCGTGGCCGTACGACGGCGGGCCTCCACGGCGGGCCGCGAGGCGAACACTCCGCGCCCGCCGGGGGGCCCGATCCCCGCCAGACGTCCGGCGCGCCCGGCGGCCCTCGCCGGTGCGTGCGCTACTGCGTGACCACGAAGTGCCGCAGGATCGCCGCCGCCAGCTCCGGATCACCCTCCGTCTTGATGCGGTCCGCCACCGAGTCGACGGTGACGCGGCCACAGGCCAGCCGGAAGAACGTCTCCCAGTCGAGCGTGAGGGTGGCCGCCGGACCGAGCGACGGGGCGCCGTCCACCGTGCCGTGGCCCTCGGCGTCGACGCGGACCGTGCGCAGGAAGTCGACCGGTCCGTGCACATCAAAGACGACCGCGGAGTTCGCGGGCGCGCCCGCTTCCTTGGCGACGACCTTCGGCAGTACGGCGAGCAGCTCGTCCCGCACGATGTACGCACCCGGCGAGTCCAGATTGCCCGGCCGGCCGAGCGCGGTGCGCAGGTCCTGCTCGTGCACCCAGACGTCGAACGCGCGGTACCGCATGGACTGTTCGAGGGTGATCTCCGAGCCCAGCGGACCGCGCACCTTGGCGTGCGGTTCGCGCGACTCGTTCCGCAGCTGCCGGTTGCGGCGGATGATCGTGTACTCCAGCTCGGACGTCATCTCGGGTGCCGTGTGGTGACGGCGTACGTCGACCTGCATCTCCATGTACCGCTGGTGCTCGTTCGACACGTGGTACAGATCGCGAGGCAGTGTGTGGATCGGGCGGGGGTCGCCGAGCATCTCGCAGTCCATACCGATCACATGCGAGACGATGTCCCGGACGGACCAGCCCGGGCAGGGGGTCCGCCGGTTCCACTCACCCTCCACGAGCGGCTGCACCAGCTCGGATATCGCTTCCACTGAGTGGGTCCAGGCGTCGGCATAGTTCTGAAGGCTGGGATGGAGACTCACGGGACCCCTCGGGCGGTTCGTGCGCGGGCATGGGTGTCTTGGACCGCTAAGTTACGCTGCTGCAAGGCACCCCGGCAGTGCTTTCGTGTGACGATCGTAGGCCCGTTTCGCAGTTCGAATGCCAGGACGGTGGTAGTGTGCGCGCTTCCCTCATCCAGATCGGTGTATACGACGGCAAAGGGGGCGAATCGATCGACGCGCGCCGACAGCGTGTGGCCGCCCTCGTCCGCGAGCAGGCCGGTGCCGATCTGGTCGTGTTGCCCGAACTGTGGACAACGGGGGCGTTCGCCTACGAGTCCTTCGGGACTGAGGCCGAGCCGCTTCAAGGGCCTACGTACGAGTCGATGGCCAAAGCGGCGAGCGACGCGGGCGTATGGCTGCACGCGGGCTCCGTCCCCGAGCGGGACCCCGACGGGCTCCTCTACAACACCTCACTCGTCTTCTCCCCCTCCGGCGAACTGGCCGCCTCGTACCGCAAGATCCACCGCTTCGGCTTCGACAAGGGCGAGGCGGTGCTGATGAGCGCGGGCGCGGATGTCGTCACCGTACGACTGCCGTCGACCACGCTCGGCCTCGCGACCTGCTACGACCTCCGCTTCCCCGAACTCTTCCGCCGCCTCGTCGAGGCCGGCGCCGAAACCCTCGTCATCCCCGCCGGCTGGCCCGAACGCCGCCGCTCCCACTGGACGCTCCTGGCGCAGGCCCGCGCGGTGGAAAACCAGTCGTACGTCCTCGCGTGTGGAACGGCCGGTACGCATGCGGGAGTTCCGCAGGCCGGTCACTCGATCGTGGTGGATCCCTGGGGCGAGGTACTGGCCGAGGCGGGCCCGGACGAGGAGGTGCTCACGGTGGAGTTCGATCCGGGGAAGGTGGGCGTGACGAGGGAGCAGTTCCCGGCACTGAAGGACCGGGTCCTGTGACAGCGCCTCCGGCGGTGGGGCGGGTGCGTTCGTCGTCGGGCGCGGGTTGTGCATCGCTGGTCGCGCCTCTGGTGACCTGAGTCAGCTCGCCGGCCAGCGACCCGGCCCGTCACGTTCACCGGCAGAGGAGGACGATCAGATGCCGTAACCGTCGCTGTATCCATCCCGGCGGCTGTGGTGCCGTTCCTCGTCGATCACCGGGGTTGTGGGCGGTACCACCACGCGCCTGCGCTTCGCGACGCTGCTGAACGTCGCGACGCCGATCAGGCCGACGACTATCAGGATGATTCCGACCAGGTCGAGGTTGACTCCCTGCATGTCCCAGTCGGTCGCGAACGTGAGGATGGCCCCCACCGCGATCAGAATGATGCAACCACCAAGACCCATGAGTCCGGCCTCCCTGTGCTGTCCGTCTTCAACGGCTGTTGCGGACCCGGGCCGGGTACCCTCCGCCGGACCGGCCATGCGGAGGCGAGCACTCACTTCATGTCGAAGCTCGGGGATAACTGTCCCAACTATCCCTCCAGGAACGCCACCAACGCGTTCGCCAGCAGGAACGGGTCCTCCGTGGCGCACAGTTCGCGGGCGCTGTGCATGGAGAGGATGGCCACGCCGATGTCGACCGTCTTTATGCCGTGGCGGGCAGCCGTGATGGGGCCGATGGTGGTGCCGCAGGGCATCGAGTTGTTGGAGACGAAGGACTGGAAGGGGACGTCGGCCTTCTCGCAGGCGGCGGCGAAGACCGCGCGGCCCGAACCGTCCGTGGCGTAGCGGTTGTTGACGTTGACCTTGAGGATGGGGCCCCCGCCCGCGCGGGGGTGGTGCGTCGGGTCGTGGCGCTCGGCGTAGTTCGGGTGGACCGCGTGGCCCGTGTCGGAGGACAGGCAGACCGTGCCGGCGAAGGCGCGCGCCCTGTCCTCGTACGTACCGCCGCGCGCGAACACCGAACGCTCCAGCACACTCCCGAGCAGCGGGCCGTCCGCCCCCGTGTCCGACTGCGAGCCGTTCTCCTCGTGGTCGAACGCCGCGAGCACCGGGATGTTCGGGAGGGCGGCGTCGCAGGTCGCGACGGCCGCCAGCGCGGCCGTACCGGCGTGCACGGACAGGAGGTTGTCCATGCGCGGGCCGGCGACCAGCTCCTTGTCCCGGCCCAGGTACGACGGCGGCTCGATGGAGTGCGTCATCAGGTCCCAGCCGGTGACCTCGCCCTCGGCCAGCCCCGACTCGTGCTCCAGGAAACGGATCAGATCCCCGTCGCGTACGTCGTTGCCGAGGCCCCAGATCGGCTGGAGATGCCGCTGCTTGTCGAGCTTGAGGCCCTCGGAGGTGACCGAACGGTCCAGGTGGATGGCGAGTTGGGGAACTCTCAGCAGGGCGCGGTCGATGTTCACGAGGTGGCTCGTGCCGTCGCGCAGTGAGAGCCGGCCGGCGAGGCCCAGGTCGCGGTCCAGCCAGGAGTTGAGCAGCGGGCCGCCGTAGATCTCGACCGCGACCTGGCGCCAGCCGTGCGCTCCGCTGTCCGGCCGCGGCTTCACGCGCAGGTTGGGGGAGTCGGTGTGCGCCCCGACGATCCGGAACGGCGTGTGCGGCTCGGCGCCCTCGGGCACGTACCAGGCCACGATCGCGCCCCCGCGCACCACGTACTTCCCGCCGTGCGCCCCCTCCCACGCGTCCGTTTCGGCGACCTGCCGGAAGCCGGCCTTCTCCAGCCGCTCGGCCGCGTTCGCCACCGCGTGATACGGGGACGGGCTTGCCGTAAGGAAGGACATGAGGTCGTCGGTATGGCCGCGATCAAAGCGTGGGGGTGTGCTCATGGGTTCACCTTAACGACGTACGAGGGCCCGCTCCCGGCGATGGGGAACGGGCCCTCGTAAGGGGTATGTGGAAGGGACGGGCGACCGGAAGGTGACTTTCCGGTACGGCTCCGGTATGGGCGTAAACGCTCCTGGAAAGGCCGCCTCGTATGTGCCGAAGCGTACGGAAGCGTTCCTAGAAGGCCGCTTCGTCGAGCTCCATGAGCTCCAGGTCGGTGCCCTCGGCGAGCTTGCGCGCACCGGTGACGCCCGGCAGGACGTTCGCCGCGAAGAACTTGGCCGCGGCGATCTTGCCGGTGTAGAAGGCCTTGTCCTTGGCGGGTGCCGTCTCCAGCTTCTCGGCGGCGACGGCGGCACCCTTCAGCAGCAGGTAGCCGACGACCACGTCACCGGAGGCCATCAGCAGGCGGGTGGTGTTGAGCCCGACCTTGTAGATGTTCTTGACGTCCTGCTCGGTCGCCGCGAGGTCCGTGAGCATCACGCCGACGATGGCCTCCAGATCGACGGCCGCCTTGGCGAGCTGCTCGCGGGCCGCCGACAGCTCCTCGCCGCCCGTACCGATGGCCAGGAACTTCTTGATGTCCTCGGCGAGCGAGTTCAGCGCCGCGCCCTGGTTGCGGACGATCTTCCGGAAGAAGAAGTCCTGGCCCTGGATCGCGGTGGTGCCCTCATAGAGGGTGTCGATCTTGGCGTCACGGATGTACTGCTCGACCGGGTACTCCTGCAGATAGCCCGAGCCGCCGAACGTCTGCAGCGACTGCGACAGCTGCTCGTACGCCTTCTCGGAGCCGTAGCCCTTGACGATCGGCAGGAGCAGGTCGTTCAGGGCCTCGAGCGCGGCGGCGTCCTCGCCCGCGGCCTCCTTGACGGCTATCTCGTCCTGGATCGACGCGGTGTACATGACGAGGGCGCGCATGCCCTCCGCGTACGCCTTCTGCGTCATCAGCGAGCGGCGGACGTCCGGGTGGTGCGTGATGGTGACCTTGGGGGCGGTCTTGTCCATGAAGTTCGCGAGGTCCGGGCCCTGGACGCGCTCCTTGGCGTACTCGAGGGCGTTCAGGTAACCCGTCGACAGCGTGGAGATTGCCTTCGTGCCGACCATCATCCGGGCGAACTCGATGATCCGGAACATCTGGCGGATGCCGTCGTGCTTGTCGCCGATCAGCCAGCCCTTGGCGGGGTGGCGGTCGCCGAACGTCATCTCGCACGTGTTGGAGGCCTTGAGGCCCATCTTGTGCTCGACGTTCGTCGCGTACACGCCGTTGCGCTCGCCCAGCTCGCCGGTCTCGAAGTCGAAGAGGTACTTCGGTACGAGGAACAGGGACAGGCCCTTGGTGCCGGGACCGGCGCCCTCGGGACGGGCGAGCACGTAGTGAAGGATGTTCTCCTCCATGTCGTGCTCACCGGACGTGATGAACCGCTTCACGCCCTCGATGTGCCAGGAGCCGTCCTCCTGCTGAACCGCCTTGGTGCGCCCGGCGCCCACGTCCGAGCCCGCGTCGGGCTCGGTGAGCACCATGGTCGATCCCCAGGTCCTGTCCACGGCTATCTGGGCGATCTTCTTCTGGGCCTCGGTGCCCTCGTCGAAGAGGATGCGGGCGAACGCCGGGCCGGAGGAGTACATCCAGACCGCCGGGTTCGAGCCCAGGATCAGTTCCGCGTACGACCAGATCAGGGACGGCGGGGCGGTCGTGCCGCCGAGCTCCTCGGGCAGGCCGAGCCGCCAGTACTCGGAGTCCATGAAGGCCTTGTAGCTCTTCTTGAAGCTGGCCGGTACGGGTGCGGTGTTGGTCTCCGGGTCGAAGACCGGCGGATTGCGGTCCGCGTCCGCGAAGGACTCCGCCAGCTCGTTCTCCGAAAGTCGGGTCAGCTCTTCGAGGATGCTCTTGGCGGTCTCGGTGTCCATCTCCGCGAACGGGCCGCTGCCGTACAGCTTGTCGCGCCCGAGCACCTCGAAGAGGTTGAACTCGATGTCGCGGAGATTCGACTTGTAGTGCCCCATGGCGACGGCTCCGTTAAGGGATCGGGTGAGGGGGTGAATCCTCGGACCTAGGTTCGTGTACCAGCAAGTAGCCACGATGATGCTACCCGTGGGTAATAAGAATCAACCCCTAGCGGCTCAAGTGTGAGTTAACCCTCCGGGTTCGGACGGGGCCGGTCAGGGTCGTGGGATGGCGAACCGAACCCACCACCCTCCGTAGGCTCCCGCCCAACCGCCGGAGGCGAACGGCTACTCTGACCCCCATGTACGGCTACGACCAGACCGCGGGCCCCGGCCAGCAGCAGTATGCGCAGCCTCAGCCGCCGCCCCAGCCCGGAGGGTACGGGCCGCAGAGCGGGCCGCTGTACCCGGAGCCGTCGCCGCCCTCGCTCGCGGACGCGGTGCGCGCGTTCACCACGGGGGCGATCTCCGCCGAGGACTTCCAGCAGGTCTTCGCCACGTCCAAGGTCTACTGCCCGCGCGGTGACAACCCCGGCTTCCTCGCGCTGCACAACACCCAGCAGCCCGTGATCCCCATGTTCACCTCGCTCAAGGAGCTGCGCCGGTACGCCGGCAAGGAGTCAAAGTACTTCGTGATCACCGGTGCCGAGGTGATCGACCTGCTCCCCACCGGCTACGGCTTCGTCCTCGACATGGAGGGCGAGCACCGCATGGTCTTCGACGCGAAGGCGGTCGAGCAGATGGTCGACTTCGCGATGCGCCGAATGTACGGCTGACGTGCCCCGACATCGCGCGACGCCCGGAGGGAATTCCCTCCGGGCGTTCTCTGTTCCGGGTAGCAGGAAGTTCAACAATCAACTAAACTCGGAGCACAAGGAGGTACCGACATGCCTGCAGTGACCGTCGAGAACCCGCTGACCCTGCCCCGTGTGGTGGCGTCGGCCGAGGCAGTGGCCCGCCCGGTGCTGGCGGTGACCGACGCGCCGAGCGGCTTCGAAGGAGAGGGCTTCCCAGTCCGCCGCGCCTTCGCCGGGATCAACTACAAGTACCTCGACCCGTTCATCATGATGGATCAGATGGGTGAGGTTGAGTATCAGCCCGGGGAGCCGAAAGGCACCCCGTGGCATCCGCACCGCGGTTTCGAGACCGTGACGTACATCATTGATGGAATCTTCGACCACCAGGACTCCAACGGTGGCGGCGGCACCATCACCAACGGCGACACCCAGTGGATGACGGCGGGCTCGGGCCTCCTGCACATCGAGGCTCCGCCGGAGTCGCTCGTCATGTCGGGCGGTCTCTTCCACGGGCTCCAGCTGTGGGTGAACCTGCCGGCCAAGGACAAGATGATGGCGCCGCGCTACCAGGACATCCGCGGTGGTTCGGTCCAGCTGCTCTCCACCCCCGACGGCGGCGCGCTCCTGCGTGTCATCGCCGGTGAGCTGGACGGTCACCAGGGCCCCGGCATCACGCACACGCCGATCACCATGGTCCACGCGACCGTGGCGCCCGGCGCCGAGATCACGCTGCCGTGGCGTGAGGACTTCAACGGTCTCGCGTACGTGATGGCCGGCCGCGGCAGTGTCGGTGCGGACCGCCGGCCGGTCCACACCGGGCAGACGGCCGTCTTCGGCGCGGGCTCCTCGCTGACCGTCCGCGCGGACGAGCGGCAGGACTCCAACACCCCGGACCTGGAGGTCGTCCTCCTGGGCGGTCAGCCGATCCGCGAGCCGATGGCGCACTACGGGCCGTTCGTGATGAACACCCGCGAGGAGCTGCAGCAGGCGTTCGAGGACTTCCAGAAGGGGCGGCTGGGCACGATCCCCGCCGTCCACGGGATGTCCGAGGGCGGGCTGTAGGCCACGCTAGATCACACGCGAATGAGCCCCGTCCGACCAGGGACGGGGCTCATTCTTTCTTGCAGTAAGCGGTCCTTGAGTTCTAGGAGTCGGCGGGCGCGATGTCCGTCGAGGTCGTAGCTGTGCTGGGCAGCGGCCTCAACCATGGTGGGGCGGGCGGGTTTGCCGGTTCACTTGTCCCGGATGCCCGCGGACCGCATTTCGACTGCGCCGCCGCCGAGGTCGGCGAGCACGGCGGCGAGCAGTGACCAGCAGATGTTGCCAAGGCAGACGATCAGGATGTGGCGGGTCACCGCACGCGCCTCAGGGCTTGGTCCGGCAGCGACACCACGTCGGCCGCGTCCGTGGTGGTCATGGCGAGGTGGAAGGGCAGGCTCAGGATCTCCTGCCCATGGTGCTTTGTGATGGGCAGCTCCCGCCGCCACCAGGCGAACGCAGGCTGCAGGTGATTGGGCGGGTAGTGCACGCTGGCTCCGACATCCGGCCGGTCAGGATGGCGTGCACCTGGTCGCGCTGCGGTACGCGGACGAGGCAGTTGAACGGCACCGTGCCATCGATATCGCCGTTGACCACGTCCACACCGATGTTCGGTATGCCGACTGCGTAGGCACGCCACAGCTCCTCGAATGGCCGCTGGCCCTCTGTGAGAACAACCTCCCCAGCGGTTGGGGCAGACAGGCGGAGACGGCCCGCGTCAGCACGGCTCGGAATCCGGCTCAACAACGGACGAGGGAGCGTTCAGAGCCATCCGAGCGACCATTGTCTCGTCCACAGGCTTGTCCGCTGCCTCCGGTATGTAGAGCGTCATCGTGCCGTGCGCGCGCTCTTCGATCTCTGCGACGGAGAACGAAGTGACGGTGTACTCAAGGCCGCTGAACAGAGCTGCCTCATACGAAGTGACGACATGGCCGGGTGGATAGTGCCGAAGAAGCATCTCCTCCAGGAGCCGCAGGTTCTTCTCACTGCCCACGCCCCTGTCGAAGTCAGAGCGGCCGAGCACTTCGAGCTGCAGCAGGATGAGCGGTATTCCTGTGTCGAAGCGGGGTGCGATCGCGAGAAAGGTCGTGGCGTCGTAGATCTGACAGCCATGCCGTCCAAGGTCGACCCCTAGTACTACAGCCGGTGGTTTCACGGTGAGTGAGCTTGTGCGGCTCGGGTGCGGTAGTGGCTGGCTCGGGCCCGGATCTGGTGGCGGGTGCGCCAGC